>JADYXS010000191.1 GCA_021772155.1 Candidatus Obscuribacter sp. | reverse complement strand
TTTATTTCCTGGATCAATATCGTCCGATCCCATTGAGCTCTGTTGTCAGCACCTTCGATCCTCTGAAATATGTCTATCGCTGTCTGTAATTCGCTCACACCCATTGACACTTGTCGTTGCTTCAACTTGCATTGGCCCTTAAGAATGTGCGCCTCCCCGAGCAAGTTCGGTTCGAGGCATGATCCTTGCTGAAAGATTTTGTCGAATTGCAAAATCGCATTTGGATAATCATCGCGTCCCTCGAAGGCTCGACCTTTAGCAAGGGCGATCTTGGCCCTTATGACCTTAGGTAGAGTGGTTGAATCATCAATGCTCAATGCCAACTTCGAACTCATAATGGGCTCTACCGATTTCGTTAAATCAACAAGCTCTACCAATGCCCGAGCCGATTCATAGCCAGCTTTCGGTAGCAGCCAAGCCACCTGGTAGCCATCCTTTATGGCTTGCGTTTTCTTTGCCTCACCACCTATAGATGATGGATAAAATGCGATCAAAGCATTGAGAATCTCCAGCTCTTGCACCGGTTTGTCGCTTTGCTTAGCAGCGGTCAGAGCATGCACAAAAAAAGTTTCTGCATCCCTGTTCTCGTGCCTAAATTTAGCTCTCAAACCTTGACACCATTTAACCAGCGAAACCAAATATTGATCGGGCGCCATTATGCTCTCAGGAACAGTCATCCGTACATTGGTCAGAGAGTATGCCGGAACGAGAATTACATCCAGCACTTGTCCATAAATGGCTGCAGCTGGTACCTGCAGCGCTTGCTCACGTAAAACGGCGCGCATGGTCGTTGACTTGTTATTGTCGTCATCAGCTAGCGCTTGCGCCAAAATGAACTCCAACTCAAACAGTTGGACTTGCTTTCGGGTCGACAGATTCTCAATTTTGATCTTCGAGTCACCGCTTATCAGCATTGCTGATTTCAGATATTGACCCTTGTCGAACATTTCCTGGGCTTGCTTCAGAGTGCCTGCGTCGTGTCCGGGGATTGTCGAAAGGTAGCAAAAGGCCGCAATTACCCCCACCACTGCAAGCGTAAACCAGCTCAGCGCCTTCTGCTTTAGTTGCCTGGTTGCCAGCTTGTTAGTGCTCTCCTTGTTTAAGTCATGAGCCGGAGGTATTAAGTGAGCAAAGTTGAGCGAGCACAAATCATTCAGAACCGCCTGACACGTAGCATACCGATCGTCCGGCACCTTGGACATCATCTTGAGAATCAAGGCGTCCAAACCACTGGGAAAGGCGCGGTTTGACACTATAGACGGTGGCGTAACATCGGCGTTCAAATGCTGAGTCATGCTTTCAAATGCATTTTCCGATTCATATGGAAGATGCGCTGTTAGCACCTTATACATGACGCATCCCAACGAATAGATATCCGAACGCCTGTCCACTGGTTGGGACATCCACTGCTCCGGGCTCATGTAGGCCGGGCTGCCCACTATGGCGCCGGATCGAGTGAGCCTTTGCTCTTCTCCTTTTTGCTCAAGTAGCTTAGCGATTCCAAAATCGACAATTTTCGGAAGTAATTTCCCAGACTCCCCGCTCACCATCAGAATATTGCCTGGCTTTAAATCTCTATGAATGATGCCTGCATTGTGAGCATGGGCAAGACCACTCAAAACTTGTAGAAACAGCTCGCGAAAAGTCTCAAGGTCGAGAACTGCCTGGGACTGAACAAGTTCATCCAAGGACTGCCCGGGCAAGAACTCCATCACCAGAAAGGGATCTCCCTCTTTTGTAATTGAACAAGCGAAAGTGGTGGCAATATTCGCATGGTGAAGACTGACGGCAAGTCGCCCTTCCTGCATAAGACGTTGCATGGCCGTTGCATCGAGGATCAGGCGCCGATGCGGCATTTTGATAGCGACGACCCTGTTTAATGCCAATTGTCTTGCTTTATAGACAACACTCATACCGCCCCGTCCAGCCAACGCCAGAATTTCATACCCCTCGATTTGGGGTAGTTCTGAAATACTTTGTGACTCTGTTTCGGGAATATTCACTGATAACGACGCAAAAGTGGCAGCTTTAACATATCTGCCCAACCTTGCAGGTCTTGCCCACCTACATATAAATGCACCCATGGGCGAGAAAAATGAGCTGCGTGCGACAATATAGCTCAGGCATGTCATTAGCTACCGCTGGCTCGTGGGTCGGATGTTTAGAGTTCGCCGTTATCTAGGCTTTGTCGCAACAGTGCTGAGCATCGGGCTCAACGCAAACATCTGCTTGGCCGAAAACGGTGAAAATCCTGGCAACCAACTGGCTGCCAGCGAACAGCAGGCGACAGATCCGCATAAAGCACATCGCGGTATGGCGCCCTGTATGACCTGGATTGACTCGGACGTCGATCCTAAGGCGGCACTTCTCTGTGTACACGGACTTGGTCTTTACAACAACAGTTATGAGAATTTCGGAAAACGGATGGCGTCTCTCGGTATAGCCACTTACGCCGTCGATGTCCGTGGTTTCGGCTCATGGCAACAGGCAAAAGGCCGCGCGGCAGTGGACTTTGAGGAATGCTTGGATGACGTCCGAGATACTCTGAAGGTCATCCACCGGGCCCATCCGGGCTTACCGGTTTTCATCCTGGGAGAATCCATGGGTGGAGCCATTGCCCTGCGCCTGACTGCAAAGTATCCACAGCTGGTTGACGGCCTGATTTCCTGCGTCCCAAGCGGCGATCGGTTTCGTTCAGGAAAAACCGATCTTCAAGTAGCCATGCGATTTTTAAAGGGACGCAACAAACAGTTCGATGTCGGTAGCGCAGTTGTGCTGCAAGCCTCAGGAAGCAGAAGTAACAGCGGTTCTAATCAGGGGCTGCAAGATGCCTGGCTGAAAGACCCATTGGCACGATTAAGCCTGAGCCCAAATGAACTCATACAGTTCCAGCGATTTATGAATGAGAACCACGAAAGCGCCAAGCAGATAACGGAACGACCGGTACTGATGGTCCAAGGCTGGGAAGACAACCTTGTGAAGTGGGAGGGAACTCTGGAGCTTTGGAAGGAACTTGCCACTGAGGATAAGCAAATTGAATTGGTTGCCAACGCAAAGCACCTAATTTTCGAAGAAAGCCAGTTTAATGAACAGGCATTGAACGACAAAATGGATAAGATGGTCACCCGCTGGATGGATGACCACATTAAAAAACCAGCCAATGCGGCAAAGCCCAGTAAACCAACACTAAACTAGATTGGAAAACCTTAGGAGGTTATAAATGTATCGTAGCCACAGCACGAAGGAAGTCCTAGCAAGCTTGGCATTGCTTGTCGGATTAACTGTCACGCTTCAGGCCGCATTCATCCCGGGGTTCGCAGCACCGATCGCGACCAGTGTCCAAGGCCAAGTCGCTAAAGGCAAAGCAGAACTTGCGAAGGGAAATGTCGACAACGCGATTCAAATTTTGACCAACGCTTCAAAGATTCTTGGTGAAACACCTGGAAGCTGCGACTGCCACTATAACTTAGGAAAAGCACTCGTCCAAAAATCGAAAAGAACCAAAAGCAATTCGCACATGGCATTGGCGAAGAAAGAGTTGCGTACGGCAATCCGCGTCGGACGCGGCAACGTCATTTCGAAACAAGCTAATGCTTACATGATGGCAAACTTGCCAGCTGGAATGCTTTCTCCCAAAATGGGTGAAGGCACGGAGTTGATCGCCGCGCGACTCGGACTAAGCAGTCGCGACCGCGGTATCGGCGGAGCACCAAAGCCCAGAGTATTTGAGTTTTACGCAGATTGGTGCGAACCGTGCAAGCTGCTCAAGCCGGTTATGGAAAAGCTCAAAGAACAATACGGTGACCAGATAGACGTAACAACAATAAATGTCGATGACAAGAACAATGCCGAAATGCTTGAGCAGTATGATGTAGCGCCAATACCAACTGTCATCTTTCTGAACTCGGATGGTCAGGTGGTAGGATACTCAATTGGATTCTCCGGCGAAAAGAGCGTGCAGAAGGAAATGAAAAAGCTTCTGCCCGAGGTCAGCAACAAGACATAAATTGATCGATCCTATTACAGCGAAAACAGTAACTGTGCTTGTGGTTGAAGATCACGAAATCACTCGCGTGGGATTGACACTCACGTTAAAGCGATCATCGGAAATCGAGATTGTTGGCGAGGCCAGCGACGGAAAGCAAGCAGTCGAGTTAGCAGTTTCTCTGCAACCGAATGTAGTGTTAATGGACATCGGTTTACCCATCATCGATGGAATAGAAGCCACCGGACAGATCAAGAAAGGTGTCAGTGGCGCTCGCATCATCATGCTCACTGCGCACGACAACGACCGGGAGATCTTCGCGGCGTTGGGTGCTGGTGCTGATGGCTATTGTTTGAAAGGAACAGCCACTGCACAACTGGTTCTAGCAATAAAAACGGTGGCGGACGGAGCGGCATGGCTTGATCCGGGCATCGCAACCAAGGTTCTGCAGGCAAGCGTATTGGCCGGACTGCCGGCGGCTAACAAGGCCAGCGAGGATGCTGCGACAAAGGTACCCGGTCCTGGTCCGCGCCTGTCTCAGCGCGAAGTAGATGTGTTGCGCTTAGTGGTCGACGGATTGAGTAATCAGGCAATTGCGGAAAAGCTCTACCTCAGCGTGGAAACTGTCAAAACTCACATGCGCCGAATCATGGAAAAACTCGCGGTGTCCGACCGAACACAGGCAGCTGTAAAAGCTATGCGAGAAGGTTTGCTTTAGGCGTTCTGCTGTTGTTGATCATTTCCTCTGTCCGTTTCTCTCATCAAGTTCCTCAAGGCTCAGTTGAGCTTCTTTGACTTGCCACTGAAGCCTCGATTTAGCTTTGACTGATTGAAACAAAGGACGCGCTTCTGCGTCGCGTTTGAGCTTGGCGTATTCTTGGCCTAACCGCAAATCGATTGTACACAACGCATCTAAGCTCATGTCGGGAAACCGTTTCAATGTTTCCCAATGGTGCAGCAAGGAAATGTCGCGATGTGAATTGTAGTTCAATTCGTAAGATTTGCACACTAACTGGAAATACGGTTCGGCGCTGTGGACATTAGCACTATTTTCCAAAGCAGCGGAAAGAGTGGTCCTGAGCATTTCGAATTCCTTATGGCTGCGCTCATCCAAAGGCGGAGCCAAAGGACGAGTCAGACCAGCACTTATCTCGTAGTGGCTCGCAAGAAGAGCATAGGCAGAAAGGAGAGCATCACTATTCGCGGCCGGATCATTGCGGCACTTTTCAATCGCCTTGGTCAACTGTCTCACTTCTGCGGAGCTGAGAGGTTGAGGTGAGAGTTTCAAGTCATGTTGACGCTGTTGCGTGTGAACCAAGTTCATTATAATTTCATTCGGCGAACTTAAGGAAGTGGCGTCAGGATTTTTACCGGGTAAGCCGGGCTTGGTCGCCGTGTACCAAAGGACTCCCGCAACGAGGGCACACGACGTTAACATTGTGGTGCCAAGCAACGCCTTTCGCGAAAGTTTTGGACTGGCACCATCGACATCCAATGTGTTTGCAGCTGAAACAAGTGAGTTGTGTGCAGATGGAACACCAATAGCAACTGATTCCGACTGAGCAGCCAGAGCCAGATGGTCTCTCAGTTCACCACAGGACTGAAACCGATCCGCCGGTTCCTTCGCCATGCAGCGCGCAATTATATGCTGCAACGCACCTGGCAGGCGCTGCCATCCAGCGGTCCTTTGGACAGGCTCGTTTACCTGTTGAAACATCACAGCCACAGCGTTATCCGCAGTAAAGGGCGTTTGACCAGTCAGACAGTGATAAATCAGGCAGCCCAAGCTGTAAATGTCCGAGCGGTGATCTAAAAGCGTGCCACTACATTGTTCTGGGCTCATGTACAACACGCTACCGACTGCCGTATTCGTCTGGGTTAGTTGCTGAACGCCAATCCCCGTGAGCTTCGCCAGCCCAAAGTCGATGATCCTCAATATCAAACGACCATCCGGTCCGGTACTGATGATGATATTAGTGGGCTTGATGTCGCGATGAAAAATGGCATGACCATGCGCATGATCCAATCCATCGCAAATTTGGCGAGCATAATCAATGGTGCGCAGCAGCGGCAAGGTCTCATTTTTGACAAGCGATTTATGCAAACTGTCTCCGGCCAGGCGCTCCATCGCAATGTATGGAAGTCCACGCCACGTGCCATAGGCGTAGAACTGCACGATATTGATGTGAGAAAGTTTGCTGAGAATCAGCGCCTCCCGTTCAAAACGCACCACCTCCTCTTTGGATTCTTCCGGAACGCAGGAGAGAAGTTTAAGCGCAACAATACGATCGAGCCCTATCTGATAGGCTTCGTAAACGGTGCCCATGCCGCCATGCCCAATGGCACCACGGAGTTGAAATTTTCCATCAATTAAACTGTTTTCGGCGATGAACAAAATCCTTCCCCGGACACAGTGAATCCCAACATTCGGTCATTCCACGCCTTCCCGCATCATATATTCCCCGCGCGGACCAATTACTGCCTCAATACAGAGCTACAAGACTCGAAACACAGGAGCCGGCAACGGTTGATTTACGCCGTCAGTTAATGTGACTGATTTGTGGGATACGCCAGCGATCTTATCTCCGGGCAGAAGAATGCCGACAAGGTTCAATGGGTCCGACCCAGAAATAGTGATCAATTCGCCAGTACTTTCTTGCTTGCGCATCGCTCGCACAGAATCAACTGCAATTGGCAAGGCAAATTGCTCTCCGAGAAATCCGGTGACGAATCGACCACCGCGGATTTCTCCGCGGTCCTCCAGACGACGGAAGCCGATCAGAATTTCCCTCCAGGTCGGCGCGAATTCCTCCCGCGCCAGGAGATCTCGAAACACGATGCCATACCGTTTCAACAACATCCAGCAGGTAGCTTCGATTTGCGCCTGATGGTCATTCCGAGCATCAGCATAAAGTAGCGACCAGCGTCCTGTACTATTTCGCGGTCTGGAATTTCTAGCTAAACCTTGTCCGGCTCTTCGTTTTGGATCGATCAGCGCGCGCAGGTTGTCAAAGCCGTCTGCGGTGACAAGACCGGCAGTAACTAGTTCCCACAGCGCCGTTTCGACTTCCGATTTCAGCCCAGTGGTGGCACGAACAATATCAGTAAAGAATGAAGCACCACGCATTCTCAAGAAGCTGTAGACTTCCCGCGCAGTTGTACTTAACCCTGACGAATCGATAGATTCAGGGTGTCGAGCAGGCATCCAATCAGCTTCTTCACGAACAAAGAACGTGATTGGTGCAACACTGGTTGGCACGACTCGCTTTGTCTTTCCATTTGCTGGCTCTGCCGAATCAGTCATCGCCGGGTGTGGCGACAGACGCCCCCAACCAATGGCACCAGTCATGCACAGGCGGTCGAGCCACGCCGGATCGTAAGACTTTAAGCGCTTAGCAAGCACTTGTCGCTCCCAGGCATTGGCGGCAATTTCGAAGCCTTGGAGCTGGCGCAAAATTTCCAACAACCCCCGTTCACCGGAAAGTTGGGTTCCCGGCGCCACATGCTGCCAGTGTATCAACCAACGCATGAATTGAGCCGCGCTGACAGGTTCTATTTGCTGGCGAAGAACCCCAACGGTTAGCTTGTGAATGCGCGCAAGCAATCGGCGATCGCACCATTCCAAAATAGCCCCAGAGGTTCCAGTAAAATCACCGCGGATGATTCCACCGGCACCTTCCAAAGCGAGCATGGCCTGGTCAACTTCGCTGCCAGGGATACCCAACAATTCAGATAACCGTTCGGCAGTAACAGGTCCAAGGTGAAGCATCCATCCGCGAACCATAGTGTTACGCGCCGTTTCTCGCTCCACGGGCTCCTTCTTGATCGCAGTGAGCGGAGTTTCTAAGACAGCAGTTGGATAAACACTGAGAAACTCGCTCAGACGCTCGGCGCAGATCCAATAACGCCGACCTTCCTTGACAGCTACGGTCACCCGCTTTTGCTCAAACAAACTGTCGAAAAAGGCCCCCCAACTAGCCACTGGCTGAGCGGCTACCGGCTCTTGAAGGCACTCCGGTATGGTCATCATCGTCATCAACGCATCGTGCAGTTCGTCAGCATCGCGGATATCCGGCCAGGC
>JADYXS010000190.1 GCA_021772155.1 Candidatus Obscuribacter sp. | reverse complement strand
TAAAGTCGCCGGAAAGCGCGTCGGCCCAGGCGAAGTTGAATCCGCTTTGGTAGAACACAAACTGGTAGCAGAAGCTGCTGCCATCGGCGTTCCGCATTCAATCAAAGGCGAAGGGATTGTCGCCTTCGTCGTGCTGATGCCCACTACCCAGCCGAGTGCTGAGCTACCTGCCGAACTGATCCGATTGGTTGGTGACAAATTGGGTCATTCTCTCAAACCGGAAACCGTTCATATCGTAGACGCGCTGCCTAAGACACGTTCAGGCAAAATCTTACGCGCAACAATTAGACGCAAATATCTCGGCGAAAATCCGGGAGACCTATCCGCCATAGAAAACCCTGCTTTCTTGGACTGCATCCCAGTCGGCAAATAACGACTCCACTCTGGCAACGATGATCGTATGGACAATGCGTCGCCTAATCTCTTGCAATAGTTGAGGTAAAAAGTCTGCCTGATCGCAAATCACCGTTTAGAAATGCAATCAACTCCATTTGGATACGGTTGGGATTGCCGCGTCTCGGAAAGTATCTGGTACATTTCGGCGAGACTCTCGGCGTTGAGAGGACCTGTTCATTTTGCAAGACAGGTGAAAGCCTAATCTGTAAGGTTGGGCTAGGAATCTGTTCCAGCTGTGCAAATTCCAAAACCGCTGTAAAACAACCCGCACCAATCTATTGCGCGTTTTGCCATGCACAAAGTAGCACTTGCCTGACTCTAGAATCATTCGCAATCTGTGAGCAATGCCTGGACGCCCTGCGCCAAGCGATTCAGACCCAAGGAATAGGCTAGGGCACAGCTTGCTGGACCGTAACGCGTCCACAGCTTTGCTGTGCCGGGAGCGGTCCCCCAGTGGTGCCAAGGACGGTCCCCTAAGCCCGTCACCATGCAGATTCGTCAATATCACAAACGCGGGAGGGGACAAGCCCCTCCCCTACAAGACCGAGACCCAGTCATCAAGCCGATTCGGCTGCCTAATGCACTGCTGCTAGCGCTTGTTCGAAGATCTCCAGCGCTTCATCAACTTCATTTTGCGAACAGTTGAGTGGTGGCAAAAAGCGGATTACGTGGTCGGAACTACCGCAGTCCAACAGCAAAAGCTTGCGCTCCAGGCAGGCATCGACTAGCGCTGAAAGTCGCACACCATCGGGTTTGCCATTCTCGTCAACGAATTCGATGCCGATCATTAGACCAAGTCCGCGAATTTCGCCAATGCTCGAATATCTCTCTTTCAGCAAGTGCATGCGGGAAGTTATACGCTCACCCATTTTGCGAGCGTTCTCCAACAGATTCTCTTGTTCAATCAGTTTGATGCTGGCAAGAGCGGCTGCACAAGCCACAGGATTGCCACCATACGTACTGCCGTGCCGTCCAGGTGACCATTTGTCCATCAACTCCTTTCGCGCCATGAAACCGGCCATCGGGAAGCCTGATGCAATGCCCTTGGCCATCACCATAATGTCCGGCGAAAGATCCCAATGATTCGCTGCAAACCATTGCCCGGTCCGACCAAACCCGGACTGCACTTCGTCAAATACGAGCATGATTCCATGCTCATCACAAAGCTGGCGAAGACGCTGCATGTAGCCATTCTCAACAGGATAGCCGGTCGCCGGTACGACGTAACCGCCTTCTCCTAGCACAGGTTCCATAATGATCGCTGCAACAGTATGTGGCTTAACTTGATGCTTAAACAATAACTCCAGAGCGCTGAAACACTCAAGCTGGCAGCCACCGGGCTGTTTACCGACAGGACAGCGATGGCAATACGGATATGGCACCTGATAGATGCCGCTGGGCAGCGGCTCATATCCTTCGCGATAGAGACTCTTAGCTGTAGTGATTGCTGTTGCAAGCAATGTCCGGCCGTGGAATGCACCGGTAAAGGAAATGATATTGGGTCGCTTAGTTGTAAAACGAGCGAACTTCAATGCTGCATCGATGGCCTCGCCGCCGCTGTTGTTGAGGAAGACGCTGTCTAGTCCAGGAGGCGCAATCTCAGCCAGTTTTTCTGCAAGCTCGATGATCGGCATGTGGCAGGTGACCATGGACGTGTGAATCAATTGCTCAATTTGTTTTTTCACAGCGCTCACGACAGCCGGATGACAGTGTCCAACGTTGTTGACTGCGATGCCGCTGGTGAAATCGAGATACCTTTCTCCGTCCACATCCCACAAATATGAACCGTGACCGCGATGCGCCACTATGTCGAAGGCTCGCGAATTGGTGGGAGCTATGTGCGCCTTATAGCGGTCCAACATTTCTGCATTCTTGCCGTCCTGTTGCATTACCATAGTCGCGTTCACGTTTGTCGTTTGCATGAAATTACATCGCCTTATTAAGTGCGGACAGCCATCAGCTGCTTGCTGATTCCGGAGAACACCTGCGTTAAACGCACGAACAAAGTATCCATATCCTGATCCGATATGTTCAAAGGCGGTGCCACGATAACGTGATCACCACCACCACCACCATCAACAAAACCTGCACCAGGGTAAACCATTAGCCCGTCCTTCATAGACTGGTCAGCGACCAGACGATGCATCTTTAATTCAACTGGAAATGGTTTTTTCGTTTTTCTGTCTGCCACGAATTCGATTCCGCCGAGGAATCCATAACTTCGCACATCACCAACAAAATCGAACTGCATCATCGCTTGAAGACGACTCTGAAAAGCCGCTTCACGCGCCGCTACAGACGCGATCGTGCCGTGCTTCTTCATGTATTCGATTACCGCCAAACCGGCAGCACAAGCCAGAGGGTGACCGCTATACGTGAATCCATGCTCAAACGCACCACTGGATTTTTCACTGAGAAATGGCGCTACAACCTTGGGTGAAGCTATCACTGCAGACAATGGAACGTATCCAGCGGCCAACCCTTTTCCGACAACTATGATGTCCGGCTTTACTGCCCAGCGATCCAAGGCGAAGTTGGCTCCAGCGCGCCCCAAGCCTGTCATTACCTCATCTGCGATAAACAAAAT
This sequence comes from Candidatus Obscuribacter sp., assembly GCA_021772155.1. Taxonomy (GTDB): domain Bacteria; phylum Cyanobacteriota; class Vampirovibrionia; order Obscuribacterales; family Obscuribacteraceae; genus JADYXS01. The sequence goes on along the minus strand of JADYXS010000190.1, from coordinate 23,420 downwards.
GTCATGCCGGGTGCAGATCTCGCCAATGCGCTGCCAGTATGGTCCAACCGGGCCAACGGCACCCAGTGCCGCACCGACGATCGGCTCGGCAATGAAAGCCACAACGTTTTCTGGCCCAACCCTGAGGATTGTCGCCTCAAGCTCGTCTGCTCGGGCCAGCGAGCAGTCGACGCTGGAACACGGACCTGGACCGAAGCCGCAAGGACAACGGTAAGGATATGCAGGAGAAATGTGCGGTTGATCGCGCAGCAGTGAATAATACGGCTTTCGTCTGGCCGGGTGCCCGGTAATCGACAGCGCGCCAAATGTGCTGCCGTGGTAACTGTTCCATCGGGAGATGTAGAGACTGCGTGTGCTGACGCCATCGCGCTCGCAATAAAAAGCTCGCGCTAGCTTTAGGGCGGTTTCCACGGCTTCCGTGCCACCGGAGCTAAAGTAGACTTTACCGCCCTTGAATGACTTGCCCGCAAGCTCGATGAGGGCGTCAGCCAACAGCAAGGCCGGCTCCGAAATAAATTGTGAAGTATGCGCAAATGCCACACGGTCCAGCTGGTCAATGATTGCAGCCTTAATCTCGGCAACTCCATGTCCAAGATTCGCCGCCACAGCGCCGCTGCAGCCATCAAGATACTTTTTGCCGTCTTCATCTTCGACCCAAGCGCCACTGGCACCGGATACTGTCGGGTACGACCGCTTTAGATTGCGTGCAAAAAAGCTGCTCATGCGCTTCACCTGGATGGCGTCATTGTCCCATTTTGCGGCGCAAAGGTAGGCTTTTTCGCCCTTAAGAGTTAGTCATATCCGAGCGTGGATCGAAGCCCCGCAGTGGGCAAATAGCTCATAGCAACCGGTGAATAGATGAATTCTGCCGACACGCATAAACAAATTCCCACCATCATCGAATCTGGTTCAGACGCGTTTGAGGTTCTGTCCGTTCTTGGACAAGGTGGCATGGGAATTGTCTATAAAGCCCGTCAGAAAAACCTGAACCGCATCGTGGCAATCAAGATGCTCCGGATCGGTCCCGTCTCAGACCGAACTACTCTCCATCGTTTGCAAATAGAAGCAAAGGCGGCTGCGAAGGTCGATCATCCCAATGTCGTCAAAGTGTACAGCTTCGGTATGCTCAACGAGCAGCCGTTCATAATTATGGAGTACGTTGAAGGACGTACGCTTGCAGAGATTCTTTCCGAGCAAAAGAAACTTACTGTGGCAGAAGTATACAACTACTTCGGACAAGCACTCCAGGCACTCCGTTGCATTCATAATGCTGGTTTTCTACACCGGGACATCAAACCGTCCAACTTGATGGTCACCACAGACGGTACCATCAAGCTAATGGATTTCGGCATAGCAAAGGAGATAAACGCCATCGCTGGGCAAAGCGTGACGCAAACCAGTGCAATGCTTGGGAGTCCGCATTATATGAGCCCGGAACAGTGCGCGGGCAGCCCCCTGGATGTACGCACCGATATCTACTCGCTGGGCTGTTCCGTTTATGAGGCACTGGCTGGCCACCAGCCCTTCGCTGGCGAGAACTCACTTGAAGTCATGTTCAAACACCTGCACCAGCAGGCCGACACACTCAGCGGAACCATCGATCCCATGCTTGCAGATGTAGTGGCAAAGGCACTCTCGAAGCAGCGAGAAGATCGTTTTCAATCGGCAACCGAGTTTCTAGATGCCCTGAATGCGTGTCAAGGAGGCGATTATGTTCCAACGCGTAAAAAGACCAGAGCACGTTTATCGATTCTCTCCAGCCCGAAGACGCGCATCCTTATACCGGTTGCAGCCGTGGTTTTGGTAGTCACCTTACTTATGCCGATGCTTCAACCAAAGCCATCAATTACGGACTTGGAAAAAGATGGCGAGCGCGATTCCTCCACGAAAGGGACCGAGCGAGCAATGGAAGAGCGCGTAGCAATCGATTTGGATTCCCAAACTGAAACATTCGAAGTGTCACGCGAGAAGTACATCAAAAACGCACGTGCTCTGGAAAATGCGCTAGTCAGAGCAAAGGAAGAGCGAAGCCTGGACTGCGAAGTGAAGGCTTTGAGAGAACTTGCCGCAACAACCAGTCGCTTCGATGCTGACAGGGCCGAAAAGCTGTATATGCAAGCCTTGGAACTTGCCGACAAAGCGTATGACGACACGACAGACCAGGTTGACGAGCACATCATAACTTACAAAATGGCACTTCATTTCTGTCGGGAGAAAGTTCGAGTGCAACAGTTCCGCAGCCTTTATAAACGAGCCTTAAAGATCGCCAATTTTCAAAAGTCGCTTGATGGAACAACCACATCACCAGCCCTAATAACGATATCCACACTGGTGGCCGAAGATCATTTTCTGGCAATCAATTTAAATCAATACAAGCGAGCCGAAAAGCTTGCCCGAGACGCTATGGAACTTTGCCGCCAAGCGCAGGTCGATGCGAAGACATCCGCTGAACTATCATACGACTGGCTCCTGCTCGGAGACGCCCTCAAAAGACAGTCAAGATGGCAGGAAGTTGAGCAAGAGATGGAACGTGCCATTCAGCACACGGAACAAGGTACAGACAACATGACCGATACGCGTCGTTGGTTGTTTCATCAGTGCTTATTGGCCGCCGAAGCGAGCTACCATCTCCGCAACGAACAAAAGTGCAAGCAATTTTTCAATAAAGCCATGCCGATTGCCGAAGAACTTGGGCAACACGACGAACTCATTGTCCCCAAAGATGCATTAGCCAACGCGCTCTTCAATCACGCATCACAGTTGAACTCATTCGGCGATGGAAAGTCCGCCTTTGCTTTGTCGTTAAAGGCCACAAATCTGGCACGTAACGATAGTGGCAAGGTCACCACTCCCACCGGGCTCGACTATTTGATGTTAAGCACAAACCTCGCTCACAGCCGGAACGATCGATCGACATTCAAGCTTGCCCAAGAAACGGAAGAACTGGCAAAACAGTTACGAGATGCCAGAGAAGGCGAAGCCACCCTTCTTACAGGATCGTCCAGTTACCTCTCTGGGAACTATAAGGAAGCAGAAAAACGGCTCTCCAAGGCTCGTGAATTTCTGGCTCAATCAAACTCAAAGGATAATCGACTAAACTTCAACGTCGCTCGCTATTCCGGGCTGACAGCGGTGAAATTGCAAAAACATGAAGAGGCAGCGACATGGTTTAAAACGGCCAAGACATTCTTTGACGCAGACAAAAACGTCCTGCTGCCTGAGTTTCACAGCCTCTTCGCCAGCGAATACAAAGCAATAACAAGGAACACACCGTAGTTAACATGCCGTCAGATCAGACTACTTGTCGCATGATGCCGGGATCAAAGGTGATCGCCGGATCCGAATGCTACGAAATTGTCGAAGAACTAGGACGGGGCGGCATGGGCATCGTTTACAAGGCAATCCAGAGTTCCATTCAAAGAACCGTGGCAATAAAGATCCTCGCGATCCCGGCAACAGAAGACCCGCAATTGTTGCAGCGCTTTCTGCGCGAAGGACGCCTCTGCGCATCACTGGACCATCCCAATATCGTGAAAATTTTTGGGCTCGTTGCAGACAACAACGGTGTGCCCTTTCTCGTCATGGAATATCTGGAAGGCAGGACATTAGCAGACATTCTAAGCGAGCAAAAGACGCTGGATGAAACGACGTTTTTACAGGTATTCGATCAGATTCTATCTGCCCTGCAGTGCGCCCATGACAAAGGACTTGTGCACAGAGACATAAAGCCATCGAACATATTTGTCACCACCAGCGGTACTACCAAATTAATGGATTTCGGGATCGCCAAAAGCAACCTAAGTGATTCGACACAGCAGGGACTGACTCGCACCGGAGCGATCTTCGGGAGCCCTGGGTACATGAGCCCCGAGCAGTGCAGCGGCGCTGCGGTGGATGAACGCACGGACTTGTACTCAGTTGGATGCGTCATGTACGAATGTCTTGTAGGAAGTCGCCCTTACAGCGGGGACCACCCACTGGAAGTGATGTACAAACACATAAACCAACAGATGACTACCACCGCAGAAATTGCTATACCGACGCACTCCGGCATCGTCTGCAAAGCGCTGGCCAAAGAACCAGATATGAGATATAACAGCGCCGACGAAATGCGAAATGACTTACACACAGGTCCGGAAAAGCAGCCTCAGACCAGGCGTGGCAAAAGCGCACAATTCAGAATAAGCCGCGGAGGGATTGGTGCTTTGCTAGCGGGGGCTCTGGTTCTGTCGGTCGGCATTTATCTGATTCCGCTTGCAAAAGATAACCAACATCATGAAACCCACTCAGCACGCCAGTTGTATAAATTGGGCTCGAACGTTATCTACAGGACGTACACAGCCACATCAACCGAAGGTGTCGAATTAAGGCGTCAGGCTCTCAATTATTTCGAACGAGCGGTCAAGCAGGCACATAAGGAAAACAATATAAATCTGGAAGCAGATGCCCTACTGGCACAAGAGACGCTGCGGCCAGAAGCCTTCGCAAAAGACGGCGAATCAATCTACAAAAAGGCAAATTCACTTTATGTCAGAGGTAACCGCAGCGCACCCGCACATACTGTATCTATTCTCTCGCTTGCCAGATGGTATTTGCGTCACGGCAGACCTCAAGAAGCAATAGCATCAGCCAAAGACGCACTTGCTCTTCTTCGCATTACTCCTGCGTACAGTCTAAAACACATTCATACTCAATCTGCCAACGTGCTCTGCGCGATGGCCTACTGTGCAGTGAAGGAATACGCCCAAGCAGATCGATACTTCGAGCTTGCCATCAAAGGCGCATCCACCGCCACCCACGCAGACATCAGGGCCCTGATTCATACCAAAACAATATATGCAAGCAGCCTGAGAGATGAGCAGCAGTATCAAAAATCGAGCGAACTGATCAAACAAGTTATCGAACTGTACAACCGAAGCGAAATGGCAATTGACCGTGAGCAACAACTCGCCGAACCAGATCATCAGGCTCAGGCTTCTTATGAGAACCAGAGACAGCTCCTCAAAGAAGATGATCAGAGGCAGCTAGTCAGACTAAATGAAACGTTGTTCCAAAATGACCATGACCTCAAGGACCAGGACCGTTAGTCCAATCACTGACACGTTCCACAGGTGATGCCACAACCCTGTCACGAAGGTGTCATCAACCTGCCACAGTCCAAGAGTTATGTTGTAACAGTCAGGTTGAAACGCGGTCTGACAGCGAGAATCGAGCTAAGTTCCCCTCTGAGGGGTCTGGTGGGAATTAAGCTTTGACTTTCCGTTTATTACAAATCCTAAGTCATGACGTGCCTGTGTAAGGCTTGGGATTTTTAGATTTAAGCGCACAAAAGCCACAGATGCTAATCTGTGGCTTTTGGTTTGCGCAAAACACCTTGCCGCATCGATCGCTACGGCGGATCAATTTAAGGAACAGTTGTTGTGTAAGCAGAAATCAACACCCGAGGCAATTTGAAGAAAAACGTACTTCCTTCTCCCTCGACGCTCTCGACACCAATTTTGCCACCGTGAGCCTCCACTATCATTTTGGAGATGCTCAGTCCAAGACCTGTTCCGAAGCCACGACGGGCGTCTCTTGCGTCCACCTGAGTGAATTGAGCGAAGATTTGCGCGAGCGCTGCGGCAGGTATGCCGCGCCCCTGGTCGACCACGGAAAAGACTATCTGATCGTCCGCAATGTGACACGAGATTGTCACCGTTGAGTCTCTCGGCGCGAACTTCAGGGCATTGCTCACTAAATTTACGAGCACCTGACCAATTCTCGATTTATCACAACTCAGGCTCACGTCTTGATGTGTGGTCTTTAGCACGATGCCCTTAGACTCCGCCAGCGGTATCACTGTTTGAAGCAGCTCCTCCAGAATATCCAGGGCAGTGGTCTCAACTACATCCAGTTGCATTTTTCCAGCTTGCAATTTTTCCAGGTCAAGCAAATCATTTATAAGATCTAGAATCTTTTCCACATTACGCAAAGCTAGTTGCACATTGGTTTTCCCAAGGTCTGCCAGAGGACCCAATCGTTCCTGCGACAAAAGCTCCAGAACTACGCAGACAGCTGTAAGCGGGCTACGCAGATCATGAGCAATCATCGCGTAAATCTCATTCTTCAATATCTCCAATTCTTTAAGTTCTTCGGCAGTTCGATGAAGTGACCGATCCACAAGAATGAGTTCATCACCACCAGTCAATTCAGCAAGAAGCGATGTTCTCCCGGAAAGACGTTTAGAATTTTCCACCAACACAGCTATCCGGCTGGTGATGCTTTTGCTGAAGAACATGACAAGCCAGCATGAAATCAGGATGGTGAAACAGATGGCGGCAATCGAGGTCTTCACCATTTCATCGCGAGTTTGACTTATCTGCGCTTGCACCCTTTTACTTAGCTCAAGCTCTGGTTGTTTGAATCGAAGAACGGCTTCTTGCAGCGCCATTGTATTTGCCTGGACGCTAGCGAAAGTGGCTGCTGAACCGAGAAGCAGCGACAGTCCGCTGCCGTCAGAACGTTTCGACCTTTCCATGTCTTTTGAGAAAATGTCCAAAAGGTTTTCTATCTTGCGCTCTATGATCGTCAGCTGCTGCGCCTGTTGACTGCCCTGCACAACGAGCTTGTTAATTATCCGCATCTCGTTATCGATAAACAGCAAGTGCCTTTGAGCGGCCTGCGGATTCCCTGGTATAGGCAATCCCGGTACCTTCAACGACAATACATTCAAGCCTGCGCTTACAGCAGAGATGTAGATTTCATCAGCGTGGTAAATGATTTCCTTCGACGTGGCTTCCTGCCGCGCTTGAATTTCAAGCCGATGCGCCAGATCAAGCATGCGAACTGCAAAGAACAGCTCCAACAAAGAAGGCACCAGCACCATCAGCAAGCCCTTATGAACAATTCGCAATTGCATGGTCTAATCCGACAAGTGGTGTGGCAGCCTCAGTATAGCCTCCGGTCGAAGAACCGCGCATATATTTACTATCCGCCTTAGTATCTTAAGGCATTAGACGAAGGTGAGATAAACTCACCTTCGCGACCTTCGCGACCCGCCGTCACTGCGTCTTAACGCCTCGTGACCGGACTCCGTAGTTGACCATTGGTAGCTTAGCTTCGTGCCGCATGGCTTTCGCCACTCGTTTAGCTCGCTCCGTTTGCACTGTGTTCTGAGCAGTCTCGTAAGCGGTACCCCACTTGCGTCCTTGCAAGAGCAACTCACGTTCGATTACCTGATGCCGCAGGGAGTAAATGGCTTCCTCGACCGCCATGGCAGAGTCCAACCAGATCTCACCGGCAGGCACGAACTCAGACTTGAGATCATGGGTGGCATAGCAGAAATCGGGATTCAGCGTATCGCGCACCAGAGGACCGTCGACGATCCACACCGACATGCCATTCCGCCGCCCGTAGTAAGCCCGATATGGCTCGCCGCGGTTTGCAACGAAACGGTTGTTCCGTGCGCGCATACGCTTCTCGACCAACAGGCCGCCTTCCTCGTGGGCCCGATCATAGCTCCAGCCGCGTTCCAGCATGAACTTGCGTTCGATCAGCTCGTGTGCGGAGGTGTAGTGCAGTTCCTCGATGCCGATGCGATTATCGATCCACATATCGCCCGGCGGGTTGAAACGATAACGCTGATCGTTTCCGCCCATGATGAAGTCCGGGAACAGTTGCAGGCAAACCTTCTCGCCATCAACAATCCAGACATTCTGGTTTTCGCGCCTTCCGATCAAGAGACGGTAGATTCCCGATAGTCTTACCGGGCCGGTCTTTTCGTGAAGCAAGGAGGGCGCGTTTCCAATGCGCTCGCTCATAGTTAGACTCCTATTCAGAGTATATTTAGAGTGCGCTGCTGGGACGCAGCAAGTCGCGCACTTGATCCAAAGGTAAGGCGGGAGACACATTGCCATCCCGTCCAACGACCGTGTCGGCCATACACATTGAGTTGAGGATGGCTTCCTCTGTCGCTTCCACAGTCGCGTGAAAGATCGGCGAGATAGCTGCGTCATTCAACTCCGGCAGGCTCCTGACGTCTTCGTCCTCCGAACGTGGCACCATACGCCCGTTCGAGAAAGCGATTACGAAGTCACCACTGGCATTGTTTGCCGTGGCACCAGTACGCGCCAGCCCCATCGCAGCGCGCTTGGCGACACGACTTAGCTGACGGGAACAAAGCGGGGCATCGGTGGCCACGATGATTACTATCGATCCTTCGTTGTGTTCCGTTGCCAGCTCTTCTTCCAGAAGCTCCAGCCCGACCGGCACACCTAGCATCTTGAGCTGGTCACGAGTGCCTTGATTGCAGTTGACCAGGACTCCCACAGTGTAGAGCTTGCCACCAATCTCAACGACGCGAGACGAAGTCCCGATGCCGCCTTTGAAATCGTAACAAGTCATACCGGTGCCAGCGCCCACTCCGCCTTCGGCCACAGGTCCGCCAGATGCCGATTCCAGCGCCGCGATAACGTGCGCCGGGGTGACATGGAAGCCACGAATGTCGTTCAACGGACTGTCGTCACATTCAGCAACCGTCGGAACGTACGTATCGTCGTTGACGCCGATGTCCGGGTGCTTGCCGATCATCCAGCGAATCAAACCGCTGTAAACGTCGCCAACAGAATGAGTATTAGTCAACGCCAACGGACCTTCGAGCAGGCCGCTTTCCAGAATCCAATCAAGCCCGGTCACCGAGCCGTTTCCGTTAAGAGTGAAGCAGCCTGCAGATACGCGCTGATTCCACACATCTCCGGCGTGCGGAATGACGACCGTGACACCAGTGCGCACAGGACCTGTGCCAGGAACAAGGGCGCCATCACCTGTAATCAACGTGGTGTGCCCGACCAGCACGCCAACATCGGTGATTGCGTTGTTCGGACCACAAGGAAGGACACCAGGCGTTACACCAAGATCTCGCAAACGGCAACGGGGTCCGGCTTGAGCCGGAATGTTTTTTGTAAGCTTGGCTTCGGTCACCGGGTCACTATCGATAAGGGTGGCATCTTCACCCTGGTTGCAAGTAAGACTCTGACAGACAGTTGGTTTGTGTCCGCCTTGATACTCATACCATTGCCAGATGATCACTGCAACAAGCAAGATCACGAGCAATGTGAGCATTCCCACCACCGCGATTGCGCCGTGCATAGGAGTTCTCCATATTTAGAGGAAAGGTCTGGGTAGGGGTTAAAGTCCGCAAGGGGATATTGAAAAAGAACGATTCAGCCTAGTTGTGTCTAGCTGCTGATTTCAATGAACTAACCGCTCAACTGGTGGCAAAAGAGCCTGCTGAAAAACAGAGCAAGTGGCTCCTTTCAAGCTAATTGGCGCACAGTGAAGTTATCAAGTTGCCGCAGCAGGGCCAATCGCTAACGTTATAACGCGCTTAGCCGCTTCGCTGACCGCTCCACTTGAATAGTCATATAAGCTCTGTCAGTTAGGCCGAACCGCGGTCTTTCTTGATGAACATGCCCGAGATGCGCCCAATCAGCCCGTTAGCTGCAATTGCCGGAACCCCGTCGGACAGAGTCTCTGGTTCAGAGCTGGGCATATGCGAGCGCACGTAAGCGTAGAACTGCTCCTGGCGAGCGTTGTCCCGGTCAATCAGAGAGCGGATAATGGCTTCCGGCGGACAGATACCTTCTTCTACCAGAATTCTGCCAAGCGGTTTTTCTTCCCGCATGTGGCGCAATAAGGGCGCTTCAAGTTGTGCCTCTGTTAGGATTTTGTCTCTGACCAAGACCTCGCCGAGCCTGTCCCCAGGCTCTTTGGCACGAGCGCGCCATTTTTGCTGAATTTCCAGAGCGAGGTTCACATCTTCCGCGGTGCAGGCCTTCAAAGCAACCAAGATTGAGCCAAACGGTTGCCTGCCTATGGATTGAGTGCGCAACGCCTGATCAACCATCTGCGGGGGGACTTTTCCCTGCGCGATAAGCAGGTCGCCAAGCTTTTCAATTCCCGAGCGAAAGGCGTCGCGCACCTGGTTTTGCAGATCGACAATCTGTCGAATGTCTTCCTCCGCACACATTCCAAGCGTGACGAGCATTTCGCCTAGCACCTGTCGCCCGCGCTGCTGAATGCGTAAAGCCTCTTCTAGCTGGGTTTTCGATATCGTATCTGTCTTTAGGAGATGATTTCCCATCTGCGATTCGTCGATGGATTGCTGAAAACCGCTACCATTGAGGGACTCGTACTGATCTATTTCTCTTTGGGCACAAGCTCCCATTGAGACAAGAATGCGGCCAAGCGGCTGCCGAGCGACCCGCTGCTTCCAGAGGACCTCTTCCAGATCGCTTTCGCTGATGATGTTTTGCGACACCATCAGTTTGCCTATCAACACTATTCCTTCGTGATCGGCGTACTTCAGTTGTTCTTGCAAATTCAGGCAGTGAGTCACATCTTCAGGTCGACACGCACCCATGGCCGTGAGGATCTGACCAAGTGCTTGCTGTCCATCGCGTTTAATCTTCAAAGCATGCTCTAAATCTGTGCGGTTGATTCGCTCCAGGTTGAACAGGACCTCGCCGGTCAACTCCCATTCATGTCGCTCGATGATCGTCCGCAAACTGGGCGGATCCAGTCGCGAGGGTGGACGAATATCCAAACATTGCCCGAGCAAAGCTTCCCAGTGGCAAATGCCGTTAGTGATGACAATTTCGCCGATGGACTTTCCGGAATTATCCCGCAGCTCCAACATGCGATTTACATCAGAGAAAGGCACGGTGCCATTTTCGATCAATCTCAAAAGCAAGTAACGTTCCAATCCTTCCAACGGGCGCTTGAAGACCGCCTGTTGTAGCGGATCCTCGTAGATTTCGTCTAGACCCACCCGCCTCGGGTCCTGGCGCTGCTTGGACTGCAGAGGGACCGAAATGAAATAAGCGTCGTCGCCGAACTGCGTGCGCGCCACAAGCTGCGACAAGCCGATGGTCGGAAAGCGATCGATCAGCGGAAAAGTGGTGCGCGGACTGATGCGCGCCAGAGACCCGTCCGGCAGCTCAATGAAATAGCCTTCTGGATTGACCAGAAAGCGATCCTGGGTGACCGTTTTGAAAGAAAGCCAAGCTTCGTTCTTACGACACCATATACGCGTAAAGCAAAGGGGGACCTGTTGTTTCATCGGGAAGGTGGGCCTGGAGATTCAGGACGACAATTCAGTCATTCAGGATTTACCCGATTAGCCCAGTCAACAAACTGATTGAGGTTCAATTCCGCCTCAATTGCGCTCTTCTGGAAATCTAATGCTTCAAAAGAACCCGGACAGCGTGCAGACGCACGCTTGCAGACTCAGATCGATCGGCAAAAATTGCTCTGATCAAATCGGCTTTCTCTGGGCTTATTTTGGCTACATCGAATTTGCTACTATCGACGAGCCCTACGGCTTTAGCGTACTTGCAGGTATCTTTATCCGACAGTGCTTTCTTGATGTCACCGCCAAAGCGATCGTTGAAGACATGCACAAAACCTTCAGCCAGTGGCTCACTGGGGGCAATATCCCGGTCTTTGGCGCTGCTTGAGGCAGAGGCGGTCCCGACCGAAGCCAACATGGAGCGATCACTTGCCGGTTCTGCCACCGCTTTGGACCGCTCCGGAGCGGTCGGAGGCATTTCTTTGACTACTTTGGGCGGCATGGATGACACTAGAGGCGGTGTTGATGCCAAAACTGGTGCCGGGCCTGACCAGTCCTGACCATCAGTTCTCGGTACGGGAACGTCGCCGAAATCCTCGTCTTGCTCAGAAAATGTCTGCTGCTGGGTTCCATAACGCTTGGCGTGAGCCATCTGGTCGCCCACTGCGCTACCCATGGTCTGCTGGCCAATTCTTTGTCCTCGATAGTTCAAAAGCTGCGCGTCAGCGGACTGCCCATACTGGAGTTGACGCTGCTGACCCTGCATCCGCTGAAAGGCGGCATGGCTGGCTGGATAGATAAGGTTGCTTGCCAGATAGAGCGGAGCACCGGCTCGAGACGAAAAGAGATTGAGCGGATAAGTAAGAGAGCGGGCGACAGACAACCAGTTGGACGAACCGGTATAGGGAGAGTAGCCCCAATACTGCGCTTGCGACGCCGGCACAGCGCAAATCCATGCAGCCGTGACTGACAGGAGCAAGAGCAGTGATTTACGTGTGGTGTTAGCTTGCATATCGCCTCCATTCATAACAGAAAAATGCCCATTCTGCGCGTTTCTGTGAAACGGTTAACCTTGCCAAGGGGTTCTGTGGTCGGGCATCGCGGCACTGTGTACTGACGCCTTGTAGTGAATCTCGATGCATTTCGTTTAAACGGGAGGGGACACCACTGAGGGACCTCCTTTGGCACAGCAAGCTGTGCACGCGCTACGGTGAAGCCACTCCCCTACCAACTCCGCATGGAATCGCCGTCAAAGTATGGCGGACACTATGGCTACAACGGACAAACGCGTCTTAGGTGGCTGCCGATGCCGGCGTCGACAATACAGCCAGCGCTGAACCAACGCCGATTCCTGACGGACAACGATAACCAAGCTCAGTCAAGCAAGCTTCCAAGGCGGACAAAGTCATCAAAATGTCGCGCTCAAAAACATAGCCCATGTGGCCAATTCGAAATATCTTGTTCTTCAGAGCATCCTGTCCATCGGCAACGCGAATGTTATAGCGTTCCTTCATCGTGCGTCGCAGCGCGTCAACCGAGATTGAAGTGGGCGGAACTATGGAAGTAATTGTTGGGCTTGCGTACTGTTCCTTGGGAACGAACAATTTCAGCCCCATACCAGTAACACCGGCTCTCAGAGCCTTTTTCATGCGATCGTGGCGAACATAAATGCCGCGATAACCGTCTTGTTTCATCAGATCGAGCGATGTTTTCAACGCAACGACGAATGAGACATTGGGTGTAAATGGCGTTGTCTCTTGCTCAAGCGATGTTCTATATTTTGCAAGATCAAAATAAAATCGCGGAGACGTGCACGAAGCTTGTGCTTCCCAGGCGCGATCGCTCATGAAGATGACAGCCAGGCCCGGCGGCAACATCAGCGCCTTCTGGCTACCGGCCACCATCACATCAATTCCCCAGTGCGAAAATTCTATCGGTGCGGCACCATAGCTGGTGACAGCATCCACGATACATAAGGCGCCATGCTCACGCACGGCCAGAGCCAGCTGATGCAAGTCGTTGATTACACCGGTGCTCGTTTCATTGTGAGTGATCGTCACTGCTTTAATTGTGTGATTGCGATCGGCCTGCAGCTTGTCTCGCAGTGCATCGACAGAAATCGGTTCGCCGTTTTCGACCTGTAATTTCTCGACTTCAGCTCCGTACGCTGTGGCAATCTTCGCCCAGCGCTCGCCGAACACTCCGCAAATGCACGAAAGAACTTTGTCTCCTGGACTAATAGTATTGGCTATTGCCGCTTCCATAGCTCCGGTTCCGGAACTGGTCAGCATGAGCACTTCGCCATTGCACTCGGCCAGCTTTTTCAAGCTAGCGGTTACCTCGACCAGTACCTTGGAAAATTCTTTCGTGCGGTGGCCCATGGGGTCGCGCGCGATAGCTTCAAGAACAGCATCGGGAACCGGCGTCGGCCCCGGAATCATCAAAAATTCTTTGGGTTGCATGCGTGTCAGGTTACATCGTTCGGCTCGATAATGTCAAAGCCTATATGGTTGGGTTTGTGGGTGGTCGGCTCCGCAGCAGCAATTACGTTGGCTGTAATTGTGATCAATGCCTCTTGGACTTCCGGGTAACAATCCTGCCACGTTTCGCAATTAAGGTTGTCACACTCAAAATAACCGATAGTTTTCAAGGTGACATCTTTGGGGCGATTCTCCGGCCGAGTTTCCGTTCCTTCCCATTTGAGCGCCTCTCCCAGCTTATACGATAGTCGACCAACGACCCCGACCTTAAACCCGATCCCTGATGCGACTGCCGTTCCACACTTCGGACACTTGATTTCACAGTACAAGGTATTGCTGCTACCGGTGTAGCCGCCATATCCTAATTCCTTAGTGTTACCCGCTTGTTGTCCCATCTCTGCCTCGGGTGACCAATACAACTAATATACTCAATCCCGGAGTTCGGGTAAATCACTCGGTCATAAACCGCATTTTCACAAAAGCAGAAAAAAGCCCGCTGAAGACAGCGGGCTTTTAGACATCTGGCTAAGTGGTGATTAAACCGATGCAGTCGCTCTGGCCGCCACCGGCTTCTTCTCTTTCAAGCGCTGTTCGGCCATCCGGTCCGCAGCGACATGCGGTGGAATGCCCTCATCTTTGGACATTTGGAGAATGGTCGCAATCGTGCCGTGAATCTGACTGACCTTACCGAGAACCAGTTCTTTGTTGTAGCTGGTAAGCTCAGCAGACACATTGATCAGTCCGCCGGCGTTGATAGCGTAATCAGGCGAATAAACAATGCCACGACGCATCAGCTCATGACCATCGCTTTCGTTTTCAAGCTGATTGTTGGCAGCCCCGGCGATGACTTTGGTCTTTAGCAAAGGAACTGACCGACTATTTAGAACCGCGCCGAGAGCGCACGGTGCGAAAACATCGCACTCAACGCTGTAGATGTCGTCAGCAGCAACAACTTCCGCGCCGAACTCTTCCACAATCCGGTCAATGTTCGGTTGGTAGATGTCTGTCACGACCAGTCGAGCACCGGCAGCAGAAAGGTAGCTGCACAGGTGATGTCCGACATTGCCAACGCCTTGAACTGCCACCGTCATTCCGTTCAGGTCTTCACCCAACCCGGCGAATTTGACGGCCGCCTTCATTCCTTGAAAAACTCCGAAAGCAGTCATGATTGAAGGATCGCCACTGCCACCTTGGTTGCTTCCGCCGACTGCATATTTGGTCTGGGTGCGCAGAACATCCATATCAGCAACGCTCATACCAACATCTTCGGCTGTGAAGTAGCGTCCACCTAACATCTCAACTGAACGTCCAAATGCTTTGAGCATCTCTTCGGTTTTGTCTTTGCGCGCATCGCCAATAATTACCGCTTTTCCACCACCGAGCTTAAGTCCAGCAACAGCAGCCTTGTAAGTCATGCCTCGTGAAAGCCGCAACACGTCTTTCAACGCATCAGCTTCAGTTGCATAGTTCCACATGCGACAGCCACCCAGAGCAGGTCCGAGCACGGTGCTATGAATACCAACGATGGCTTTCAGCCCGGACTGTTTATCCTGGAAGAAGCTGACTTGTTCATGACCGTAGCTAACTAGGTCCTGAAATATTTCGACCATTACTTTTCCCCTTGTAGAGTTCAGAACGGTCGGCTCAAAAGCGCGCGAATGCGCGGCTTCGGAAGCCGGGCGTACAGTGGTGTTAGTGTATTTAGCGAATATCGAACATTGCGTTCTTGCAACAATCGGCCGTTACTATATGTCAGGGCATCAAAACATTCAATGTGTTCGGCTTTGCAAATCGAAAGGGGCTCAGTAAATATGTTCTCACAACCCTGAATGGCAAACAGGCAGTCGCGTTCAGGAACAATTTATGATCGCACCATAGTTGGTGCAATTATGCTGTCACGAAATCCAATCAAAAAGAAAGGAGACAATTCGCCCCCATCTTTGCAATATCAATATCAGACGAAGTTCGCTCGGTTCGGCTCGCTTCAGTTCTTGGTAAGAGGTAGAACGCGCATGCGCTTGATACCGGCACCAGAAGCGGCATCCATCACCGACACCACGTACTTCTGCAGCGCATCCGCGTCACTGCTGAGGTTCAACGGAAGATCGTCTTTCCCAGCTTTCATTTGCTCTGCGTGAATCGCTTGCTGAATCGTGAACGAGTCTGGAGGATTCACAGCATTGTTGTTTACTTTCACCACACCGGCAGCTGAGACGTAAACGTCGATTTTGTTCTTTTCTTCCTCTGGCTTCTTAGTTTGATTCTGAGAAGCGGACGGCGGATCGACTTTCAAAACGGTCGTGTTGACGAGCGGCGCAATCAAAATCATGATTACAAGCAGCACCAAGAACACGTCGGTAAGCGGGGTGACGTTGATTTCGGTGAACGACTCACCTGCTCTTCCCCCGATTGCCATAGTGACATTCCTCCTTGTTGCGGCGCGCTGCGCCTTTTCGGGCACCCTCGCCCAAACCTTCGCTCATATTAGCGATTTTACAGGTTTCTAGCCATAGGGAAATCGCTGGTTGTTAACTATCCAAACTCAACAACGGCAATTCCGGATTAAACCCGATTGGTAAAGCGATCAGATTGTCCATTTTTTCGCTTTGCCCGAAGGCTAATCTTTAATAAGTGGATTCGAAAGCTGTTTGCCGATCTTGCACCATAAGCTTATGTCGTCAAGCGGAAACCCGCTTGGCTAGCCTATCTTTGCTAATCACCTCTGTTGACAGCTGGTGAATGGCACGGATTTCTCAGCTATCGACAACGTAAGCTCTGGCACTGGCGTAATGCCCGAAACAGCACTCAATTGAACAAGGAAAGCCCCTGCCAAGGGGTATTGCGAGCCTCGCGCGCGTAACTGCGCGAACTGTTCAGCTAATCTCTATTAACAACATAAAAGGCCTGCTCCCCCACCGCGTCCTTGTTTCTGTCAAGCACAAGTTCATAGAGTCAATTTGGCCTTTTATAACAACTTTCCAAGTAGTGAACCCCTCACCTTAACTTCTTTCCCGACGATTTCTCTTCTCGGAACTCAGTCTGCATCCGCGGAATGGTGAAGGTCAGCTACAAGGCTTGTTGCAAAAGTTTCAGTATCAGTTCTTTGACTTCGGTCGCCACTGGCGATCGGCAGTTCCGGCAAACAGCCGGCATCTGGTTCGCCAATGGCGCGTTGATTGTTCAGCGCGGCTTTGAGCTGGGCGCAACGAATCAGGTGTACAAGGTCGCCCAACCATCGGATGCACTGGCGTCCAAAAATGGAAATACAGAAATCATGATTGATTTGAACAAACCTGGCTCGCCAACCGGCACCAGTCCAGAAGACGGGGCGGGCAACAAACCTCCGAAGAGCTTCCTCACCTGGGTGATGATCTTCTTCGTCGTACCGGTGATGGCCCTTTGGGAAGGCTTCCGAGCACTTCACAAGCGCGTCTACGAGCAAGGAGCAGGTGGCTCCTTGCGCCAAATTCTGGGAGTCCTCACCGGACTCGCCGCCGGCATTGGTGTCGGCTACTTTCACGGTTACCAGGCTGGCTGGAGCTGGTTCTCCTGGCTTCCTGCCGGTGTTGGAACCACGCTTCTCACCTATGCCTACTTCTGGCCGCTGGCATACCTGGGTTTGCTGAGACCGTTCCATGTCCTGTCCAAGGAGCTCTGGGACGCAGTCCCAAGACGCAACCATTGGTTCACGGATTTCCTCAAGACGCTCTCGCGCTTTGCAGTCATCGGCGGTGCAGGATTCCTGTCCTGGACCCAAGCCGTCGTTGCACACGGTAATCTCACGCACAACGGCTGGGGCATATTCGCCTATGTCGGCGCCTTCGCCTGGATGGCATTCATCGCAGTGCTCACTTCCGCCATCGGCTGGAGCCTGCTGACCACGTCTATCGCCGGCATTTGCGCAGGTAGCGGTGCGGCTCTGACCTACGCGCTTTATCCGCTGACGCAGTCAACCCTGGCTTCCTTCGGACTGGGCTACCCTGGTGTTGCGCAAGCAGTTGCCGTGTTGGAATTCGCCATCTATGTGGCGTTTGTATTCCCGCTCGGTCACGTGATTGCGTCGCATGGTCTGCGGTTCATCAAGGACGGACTGCGCAAGCTCTACACAAGTGCCTACGAGACCAAGATCGGCATTTACGAGGGCGTATTCACGCAGCTCGTCAACATCTGGACCGCCTGGCACCTGGCCACGCTAACAGTGGCGCTACTCGTCGGTCTGGGCTACACGCCAATCGGCTGGATTGCCATTGCAATTCCTGTAGCGGTGGGACTGCTCAGCTACCTGTTGGTCGGACAGATCTTCCGCGCCTTCGGTAACCACGGGCTTGGCGTTGTTGCCGCTGCCCATGGTGCGCGCTATGCCGTGCTTGCATTGCTCGGCACCGGCGTTGCAGTCGGCTGGCTGATCGCGGGCGGCGCTCTGGCTGCCGCTCTCACGTTCTTCCTTGCCTACCCGCTCGCTTACGTAATCGTGAGATTGGTCGGGCAGTTGGTGCTCAACAACAAAGTCGCTGGAGTGCTGATCACCGCTCACGACAAGTTCTGCACCGCGGCCCAAGATTTCCTCCGGGAAGTTGCCCGGGCGCGCAAGAACACCTACGGTGACCAATCCTGGTTCAGCAAGCTGTTCCTGCATACCATCAACGTGGTGGCGCTGCTGCCCGTGTGGTACTCCACGTCCGGCTTCCTGACTGCCGTCGGCACGACCGGTGCGCTGGCCACCGGACTGACGGTGCTGGCGCTGGTCTTGTCCTATCTGCTCGTCGGCCGGCTCTTGGTGGCTGCAGAGAATTACCTGGTCGGTGCTGCCCTCGCCCTCACTGGCGCCGTGGCTACCGGCATCTTCACCTTCGCCGCTCAGCCCTACGGATTGTGGGGCGCACTGCCTGCGGCGGTGCTCGGCGGCACGCTCGTTGCCGGATGGTTGTTCCCGATCGCCTATGTGTTCACCAAGTTCGCTCTGAACCTGGTCGACAGCATAGTGCCGCTGTTCTCCAAGGTAGTTGAACCAGTCGTGCGTGGACTCCACAGGTTCTTCTGGGGCAAGGCTGCCGGACTGGTGAACCAGTTCACGGCTACCTACCGGATGGTACGCGAAGCGATCAAGCCGACCTGGGCCAGCATCCGCAAGTCATGGAACGATGCCTGGCAGTCCGTCAAGGACACCTGGGAATCGATTAAACGTCGCTAAGCACTAAACATCGGGGCACCACCTTCGGTGCCCCGATGACCAATCAGATCTGCATGCGGGTGCTGCTTCGGCGGCATCCGCTGCAGGTCTTCATTGGCCTGTGCATTCATGTAGGAGCGGCGCCATGCGCTCGCAAAGAGGAGATTCGATATGCCGTTTGCCACTTGGATGGAGCTGCTGGAATACGCCCGCTGGGCGCCTTCGCCGCACAACATTCAAGCCTGGTTGTTCCGACTCGAATCGGAAGACCGGGCTACTCTGATGTACAACCCACAGCGCTTGCTGCCAGGTACTGACCCGACAGGCAGATTTACCGCCGTAGGCTTCGGTCTCCTGAACGAGACTCTGTCAATTGCTGCAGCACCGCTTGGGCTTGATGTCGTCTTCGACTACCTCGGTGTGCCGCTGGACGTCAACGCCACGGGTCCGCAACCATACGCCACCATGACACTGGTGAAACGGGCGCGACCTGAATCGTTGCCACGACAACTGATTCTCGATCGGCGCACGTCGCGCCTGCCGTATCACGACGTACCGGTATCGCCGGAAGTGCTTACTGAATTGAGTAGCGTGGCTGCGACATTCGGACACGTGCTGGAATTTTCCACCGACCCGAAACAGGTTGGCTGGGTGGTTCGGCTTAACGCCGACACCATGTTCTTCGACATGTCCGACCCGGTAGCACGCAATGAAGTCGGCTCATGGATTCGTTACAGCAGGCGCGAGGCTGATCGCAAGGCGGACGGGCTGGCGGCTTACGCGATGCTCTTTCCCGGCTTGATGATGAAGCTGTTCGTGCGCTGCAACTGGTTGTTCCGCATTCCCGGCATCTATTACTTGGTCCGGGCCCTGTACGAGCGCACCATGCGCGGTACACGCACTGTCGCCTGGCTCTCTGGAGACTTCGACACGCCGGAATCTTGGCACCGTGCCGGGCGCATGCTGGGGAGGCTCTGGTTGACGATGACTCGGCACGGTGTGTATTTGCACCCGTTCGGTTCGGTCATCACCAACAAGACTTCCCACGCGCGGATGACTGATCACTTCGCCAACGCCGAGCGCGAGCACGACCTCTGGTTGCTTGTGCGACTCGGTCACAGCAACCTGCCACCACAAGCGCAGCGGCTCACAGTTGAGCAACTGCTTGTTCGTTAGATAACGGCGCCTAGCGCCTTACGGAGAGAATGTCGATGCGCAAGCAGTTAATTTTTGCATTCGTGATCATTGCGGCCCGGTGTCGCAAACTGTTGATGACGAACGATTTCGCCTACAAGCTGTTGTTCCTCCCAGGGCTGGCCAGAGTGCGGGACGTGGTTGGCAAATGGAAGGCGTGGTACGCCTTCGAGAAAGCCAGCAAGCAGTGTCCGGCCTATACTGATTTCCTCAGCAAGCACGGAGGCAGGGTAAAGCTGAAAGGCTGGTCCTGGGTGCCCGATTTCAGCGGCGTTACACCGATGGACAAGCCGAATTACATCAAGGCCTACACCATCCCGGAACGCTGCCATGGTGGTCGAATTCCGACCAGGGGCGCGGTGATCGACGAATCCAGCGGCTCTACCGGCAAACCCAATAACTGGGTGCGCGGTAAGGACGAGAGGGAAGCGGTCGCGCGAATCATGCAACTGGCGTTGCAGGAGCTTTTGGGCAACCGAAAACAAATCATGTTCGTAAATGCCTTCGCCCTTGGACCCTGGGCCACCGGCATGTGCGTCAGCGGCTCGATTGTGGATGTGGTTCTGCTCAAGAGCACTGGACCGGATATCGATAAGATCATCACTACGCTGCGTGACTTCGGTCCCGGCTTCCAGTATGTGATCGCCGGCTATCCGCCGTTCCTCAAGCAGCTGGTCGACAGTAATGGCGTCGATTGGAGCAAGTACGACATCGTCGCCTTCTACGGCGGCGAGGGCATGTCGGAAGACATGAGAACGTACCTGATGCGCGCCTTCACCAAGGTCTACGGCGACTACGGTGCGTCGGACCTGGAGATCAACGTTTCGGCGGAGAACGATTTCACCATCGAATTCCGACGGGAAATGGCTCGCAATGCCCCATTCCGGCATGCAGTCAACGCTCGCGTTGCAGCCAAATGTGCTGACACACGGCGACTGGCTGACGCGTTGCCGCACGTCTTCCAGTACAACTCGATGGACTACTTGGTCGAGACCAACGAACTGGGCGAGTTGCTGGTAACCCTTTGTCGCCACACCAATGTGGCTCCGAAGATTCGCTACAACATCCACGACAACGGGCATGTGATGACCTACCGCGACGCGGTGAAGTTAGCTCAGGCTCATGGCGTCGACACAAGCGCCTTCCCAGTAGCCATTCTGGGCGACCTGCCACTGATGTTCCTCTACGGGCGCAGTGACCTGTCCGTCGGATTTTACGGCTGCAAGATCACCCCGGGCGAAGTGGAGAAAATCATCTTCTCGATGCCCGAACTGGCAGAAGCGTTCAACTCCTTCCGGCTGATCACCTTCGAGGACGCCCAGCACGACAAGCAGCTGACGCTGGCTATCGAGCTCGGACAGGGCAAGGCGGCACCTGCAGACAGTGAAACAATGCGCGAGCGGATTTTCTCTGCACTGCGCGGCGCAAATCAGGACTATCGGGAATCCGAGCGAATCTTCACAGCTAAAGGCGTTGTGCCGAAGCTGGAGTTCCACGGCTTTCGCGAAGGACCTTTCGTCGGGTCGGACATTCGCCTCAAGTCCAAGTACACCGACGAGAAGTGATTCTCATCACAGCAGCTTCGGAAGATAACAGGCGGTCCCCTACAGGAGATCGCCTTCGGGTTTTCCAGGCCTGCCCGGTGCAAGTCCGGCCCCTTTAAGCACCGCACGCGGTGCGTCTTTTTGTGGCCGGTCATCAGTGTAGGTGCTGCAATGCAGCATCTCCGCTGACCCGCCGGGCACATTGTTTTTTTTGAATTGAACGCTTGTGCGTTCATAACACAGGAGTTACCCTATGACCGGTCAAAAAAGAGCCGTGCTACTTGCTGGTAGCCGCACTCCAATCGGAGCCTTCGGGCGCAGTCTCGGTAAGGTGCGAGTCGACAAACTGGCGCAACACGCCATGCAGCACGCCATGCGGCGTGCTGGCGTGAGCCCCGGCCAAGTCGACGGCGTCGTGCTTGGGCACGCCTTCCAGAGCAGCTTTACGCCAAACTTGGCGCGTTTCACGTGGATCAATGCAGGCTGGCCCGCCAGCGTTCCTGGTCACACGTTGCAGATCCAATGCGGTTCCGGCATGAAAGCCGTGAACAGCGCAATGGATTCGATCTTCCTCGGACACGGCGACGTCTTTGTCGCAGGTGGCGCCGAGTCGATGTCCACCATCCCCTATGTCATCCGCGGCGAAGTGCGCTTCACCGGCTGGCTTGCGTCCAAGTTCAAGATGGGCCCGCGCCCGCACTTGGGCCTGGTCGATGACGGCATGGCGCCGCGCGAGTTGCTCTGGGACACGAAGACTACCTTCATGTCAGCCACTGCGCAGCGCATCGCCGATATGTACGGAATTTCCCGCGAAGCGCAAGACGATTACGCCATGCGTTCGCAAGTACTGGCCCTGGCGGCCCGTGCACGCGGCCGCTTCGCTATGGAGATCGATCCGATCCAAGCCGGACGCGGATTCTTCTCGGCCGACGAGCGTCCGCGCACAACTTCGCTGCAAGACCTGGCCGGTTTGGCCGGTGTCTTCAAGCAGAAGGACATCACCGCGGGCAACAGCTCCGGTATCAACGACGGTGCCTGCGCACTGGTTGTGACGTCGGAAGACTTCGCGCGAAGCATCGGCGCCAAGCCGCTTGCCGTGCTGGTCGACCACTGCGAAGCAGGTGTCGATCCGGAGCAGATGGGACTCGGTCCTGTCGCCGCGATCAATAAGCTGCTTGCGCGCAACGGGCTGTCCATCGCGGACATCGACCTGTTCGAAATCAACGAGGCATTCGCCGCACAATACCTCGGTTGCGAAAAGCTGCTTGGTCTTGACCGCACAAAGGTCAACGTCAACGGCGGCGCAATCGCGCTCGGTCACCCGATCGCAATGAGCGGTGCACGAGTCATTTTGACTCTTGCTCATGAACTCCGGCTGCGCGGTCTCAAGCGTGGCATCGCCGCGCTGTGCATCGGCGGTGGGATGGGAATTGCGACCTTGGTCGAAATCCCCGAAATCAACACCCCCTCTGTGGAAGGGAAATCAAATGTCTAAAGCCATTCATCTCCAGATCTTGCCATCGCAGGTTGCTGTGATCACAATCGATAAGCCGGGCAGCAAGTACAACGTGCTGTCGACGGCTCTGATGACCGAGCTGGAAACCGTTCTGGACCAGCTTGCCGCCACGCCTGACGTGGTTGGACTGGTCGTCATCTCCGGCAAGGAGGATAACTTCTTCGCCGGTGCCGACCTCGAAGAGGTCGTTCCCATTCAGACGCAACCGTCCGCTGTGGCGTTTGAAGCAACGCAACGCGGCAAGGCCGTCTTCGGCAAGGTCGCCGCGCTGCCCTACCGCACGGTGGCTGCCATCCATGGTCTCTGTCTCGGTGGTGGCACCGAATTGACGCTGTTCTTCACGGATCGCGTCGCGTCGAACAGCCAGGACACCAAGATCGGACTGCCGGAAGTCGGACTCGGTTTCCTC
>JADYXS010000189.1 GCA_021772155.1 Candidatus Obscuribacter sp. | reverse complement strand
CATTTTGCGGCGCTCCTCCGCATCGACTGCGTCGGCCTCAGCATGCGATTTGAAGATGCGAACCACTTTCTCCATGCAATCTATTTTAGCGTCCGCGAGCAGGCCAGAATCCAAAGAAACTGCGCCAGTTGCTGAGAAAACTTCTGTTGTTATTGCTTTGCGGTGATGCGGCACCAGCCGCCGAGCTAGTGCCGCTCACGTCGATTCGCACTGGAAGGGGCAACAGGGCAATGCCCCTTTGGAGTTCAATGCTGCTTGCGATTTGCAAAGCATTCCGGCACCACTCGAGGAGAAGCAAATAGAGATCAGTTTTTCAATCGACCTGTCCCAGTGAGTTTTTCGCGAACTCCGCAAGCTTTGCGCGGAGCGTGTTGAACACTGCCTTGGCGGTTAATGAACCTAGAAGTTGTTTGGTGAGAACTATTTGTAGTGGATCTGGGCGTGCGCAGACGGATCAAGTGATTATTGCGGTTGAAGAGCGTAGCCTTGAAAAGTTTGCGAAATTGTTAGCAAAAGTGCTGGGTGCACTATAGGCCGTCCCGCGTTCCGTCGCGTTCCCGTGCATCCCCGCGTATCGAGAGTCAGACCGGCAATTCGACTTCGATCTCGCGAAGCTCCGACGTGGGCGAACGCTCCGCGTTCAGCACTTGCCAATAGATTTGGATCGCCTCCATAGCGCGGGTCATCAGCTCCTCGACGGAACTGCCGGTCACAAGAATAGATGGAAGTTCGGGAACATAGCCACTGAATCCAGTTGGGCCGCTCTCCATCACCAGCGAGTATTTGCGGGTCATGTCTTGTTGTCCTCAATACCAGTTTGCTTCAGAACTGCTTTGTATGTGCCGGGTCGAACGTCGTCTTCAAGCCTACCTGAGATGACCGTGATTCGTCCATCCGGGCTTCGGAAGACACGATGATCACCTGAAGTTCTCACGAGCCGCCATCCCGCGTCCTCGATTTTCCTGATGACCTCTCGAACCTTCAGCGGCACAGCTTCAGTCTACTTGACGGCACTGCTGGCCGGGAGTGCGCCTAGCTATTTGCGCGCGATAGGCGAGTCGCTGGCGTCCATGCATCATGCCGTCCGTGACGCAAGTCTCTAAATGGTTGCAGCGAGAGTGGAACACATTTTGGCTGGCCCAATCAAACCATTGCGATCCATCTAAAAAATGGATGTATGGACGAGCCCTCCGGCTTCTCTATCGACCTGATCATGGGGCCGCGATAGCTGGGTTGAGCCAGGCGTCTTTTTCAATGTTGCGCACTGCGCCTTCCCTCAAGAAAAGGATTGTTGCATGCCTATAAATGCCAAGAACAAAAAGTCTGTCCAGCATACGGGGTTACAGAAATGCCCCACCGGCATCAAAGGCTTTGACGAAATTACAGAAGGCGGGCTTCCGAAAAACAGGACCACACTAGTCTCCGGAGCGGCAGGGTCTGGAAAAACCCTTTTTGGAATTGATTTTCTGGTCAAGGGTGTGTCTGATTACAACGAACCAGGCGTCTTCATGTCCTTTGAAGAGACGCCAGATGAACTTTATACCGATGTGGCTTCGCTCAACCTGAAATTACAAGAGCTTGTTTCGCAAGAAAAGCTTTTGCTGGAACATGTTGTTTTGGAGCGTGCAGATATACGGGAGAAAGACTTCAATCTTGAAGGTCTGCTCGTTCGCCTGGAACATGCGATTGATTCCATTGGGGCCAAACGTGTTGTTTTGGATTCTCTTGAATCCCCCTTTTCAGGCATTGAAGACGATGGCATTCTTCGCTTAGAAACAAAAAGACTTTTCCGCTGGCTTAAGAATAAACAGGTTACGGCAATCGTTACCGGCGAGCCGGGTCAAGGATACACCCGTCATGGCTTGGAGGAGTTTGTTTCCGACTGTATCATTCTGCTGGACAACAGGGTTAAAGAACAAATTGCCATTCGTAGAATTCGAATTGTCAAATATCGGGGTTCAAGGCATGGCACAAACGAATATCCTTTCGTCATTGATAGCGAAGGACTTTCAGTCATTCCTATCACGTCAGCAGGGCTCGACCAGCCGGGCAGAAGCGAAAAGGTTCCGACAGGCATCCCGTCGTTAGACAAATTGTTCTTAGGGGGTAACCCAGGATTTACTCGAGGCAGTACGGTGCTTGTATCAGGCACTGCAGGCACCGGTAAAACGAGTCTAGCAGCCTCTTTCGCACTTGAAACCTGTAAACGCGGGGAGCGGTGCGTTTTCTATTCTTATGAAGAGTCAGCCGGGCAACTCATTCAAAACATGAGCTCTATAGGAATTAATTTCAAACCATGGCTGAAAAAAGGACTCTTGGAGATTGTTTCTCTGAGGCCAACTTTTTCTGGTCTGGAGATGCACTTACTCGATTTATACAAGCTCATTGACAGGTTTAAGCCACACTCAGTGGTCATTGATCCCCTGACCAGCCTCATTGGCGAGGGGGACGAACGTGAGATTCGATCTTTGATTACCCGCGTGATTGATCTATTAAAAACCAAGGGAATAACCACGTTTTTTACAAGCCTTGTCTCTTCATCCTTAGATAACGACACAAGCGGAGAAATAGGCGTTTCGTCATTAATTGACACCTGGATTGTCGCAAGGGAATTAGAGGAAGATGAGGGTAGAAAACGCACTCGTGGACTTTTCATCGTCAAGTCTCGCGGTACGGGACACTCCAGCGACGTCCACAAATTGATTCTAAGCGATACAGGAATTGAAGTAGTACCAATGGACGCTGATGAAGGCCAAAGTCAGAGAGTGGTGAAAAGACAGGGTACACCCAAGAAATCCCTAATGGGGAAAGGCTAAATAGTAAGCGGTATGTTATGAGAGAAGCACCAAACTACATTGTTGGCATCGGCGCCTCAGCGGGAGGTCTTATCGCGTATAAAGATCTGCTGGACTGCCTGCCGTCCAATACGGGGATGGCCTTTGTATTTGCAACTCATATTCTCCCAGACGCCATTAGTTACATGGTTGAAATTCTGTCGAGGCATACGCACATGCCAACAACAATGGCTTCTACCGGGATGGCGATCCTCGCGAATCACGTCTATGTGAGCCCTCCGAACTCAGATCTTCGAATCGAGAATTATAAATTCAAAGTTATTACCCCGCGTACCAGGGGGAATGTGCTGGTGGATTATCTTCTGGCTTCTTTAGCGGAGTCGATGGGGGAACGCGCCATCGGCATTGTCCTCTCTGGGTATGATGGCGACGGTACGGAGGGATGCAAACAAATCAAAGCGAAGGGAGGAATCACCATTGCTCAGGACGCCTCGGCCCAAGTAGGCCACATGCCTCGCAGTGCACAGGATAAGGGCTATATTGATTTTGTTCTTTCCCCATGTAAAATTTCAGAGGAGCTTGCCAGAATTGCGAGGGATGCCCCCGTGAGAGCTACATGAGCTTTTGGCTTCGCCAAGCGACGTATGAAACCCACGTTTGCGTAACGCAAAGCTGACCGCCATGAACGATCTGACGGCAGCTCTAGATAGGCCGGAATCGCTATCCACATTGACCTTGCAGCAATTTTCCATGGCACCTATGGTTTCCGGCTGCCGGCAACCAGAAACTTGAGCAGTATTTCGTTGTGCTGCTGGAAACAGCATCCACCTGAGACTCAGAATGAGTAAAGTTGGTGTTCGAACTACAAAGTAATAGGACGAGGGTCTCAAACCCGTAGTTGGAGAGTATCCGCAGCCTTTTTGAGTTTTAAATCCCTGCACCACTTAGGGATGCCCCGCTATGAGCGCTACGCTTCCCACGGGTTGAAGACCGTGACGCCCAGACCGGCAAAATCCCTCACATTGCGGGTTGCGACTGTCAGCTCGTGTTCCTGGGCTGTTGCGGCGATCAAGCCGTCCATGACAGCAAGTGGTGTTCCCCTGCGTTGGGCCTGGGCGGATAGGATTGCCCATCGGTCGCCTATGGATTTGGTTACCGGAAGCAGCCGGCTGTCGAACGAAGCTTCGATGTCGCTTTGCCACTCCTCCAGTTGGGTTCGTCGTTTGCCGGTTGGTAGAAGCTCAATGCCTCGGCGTATTTCTGCAAAGGTCAAGACACTCACGTACAGAAGCTCCTCGGGGGTTGCCTTTAACCAAAAGTCAACTCGTGGATCGGCTGGTAAAGCCCGAGTAAATTCCGAGAGGACGTTGGTGTCGAGTAAAAACAAGGACACAGTTCAACCCAAGTCAATTTGCCGGGGATAGTCTTTTTGTCTTTCGATGGTCAATTCTGAACCGCCAAAAGGGGCCCGGGTCAGGAGATCGTAGAGTCTCTTGCGAGGTTTAGCCTGTGCTGGCCCAGGGTGGTGCTTTTCGCGCCAGGCATGTACGCCTTGCACGATTAGCTCGTCCACTGAATTAAAGTGGCCGCGCTGAATTTCTTCCTGCACCAGCAGTTCGGTCTCGGGTTTGAGCTCCACGGTCACATCTCCAAGTTAACTGCATCTGAGCATCGGCGCAAGCTCCGGTTGAGGAGACCAGAACGGTAGTCGCGGTGGCCCCGAGTTACTGGCGAGCGCAGTTTCGAATTTTACCCACCAAATCTGGGGCTTCGAATCTTGTCGAACGTCAGAACTGTAATCCTATTCAATCTCGCGGATCTGAGAAGTATTGATTGCCCTTGGTGACGAGGTCGCAGTGGATCTCATCGACCAGGACGACGACGCGGCGCTTGGTGCAGAGTTCGCCGATGGCTGCTAGATCCTGACGGGACCAGACGTTGCCGGTGGGGTTATTGGGGTTGCACAGGATCAGTGAGTTGGTGTCGTGGGCGATGTGGCGGTCGAGGGCTTCGAGATCGAGTTGGTAGCTACCGTTGATCTGTTT
>JADYXS010000024.1 GCA_021772155.1 Candidatus Obscuribacter sp. | reverse complement strand
GTAAAAGCGCGAGTAAATCTCGAGGATTACCTGAGAGACGGAGTGCTTACAAACCCGCTTGCCAAACTCAATGGCAAGCAGTTCGCCTTCCCACTCCTTGCCCACTTGCGTGTAGCTGGGTGTGAGATAAATCGCTTGTTCGCACATGATACGCGCGCCGGCACGTTCGTAGAACGAGAGCCTGCGCTTGCGCACGACGCGCTCTTCATCTGAAATCTCAACTGTGTCCGGGTCGGTAGCTTCAATTTCAAGAAAGAGGCCCAGATGACTGGGGAACTGTTCCTTGAGCTGTTCGACCAAACGCTTCAAGTGCTTCGAGCCGATGCCACCGGAGCGGCGATTCGGGTCAGTAGCCATGTAAGCCAGAAATGAGAAATTAGACGCGAGCGATACCATGGTGAAGCAGAGCATGTCGCCCTGTTCGTTGAGAGTGCGATGGTAGAGCAATTTGCCCTCAGCCATCAACCTGCTCAGTTTATCCGAGGGCTCCCGTTCACCAGCCGGGAAAGCCCCCTCGTAGAGTCGTCTCCATTCCTCATCGAGGACGAAGGACGGCTCGCAGAGGCGAATCATTGGGGATTCCATACGAGCACCTTGTCTGCTTAGCAGACTAAAGCGGCGCCGAGATAGCACCGCGCAAACGTGTACATCACCACAAACCAGCCCTTCCAGAATTGGAAGCATGCCACCACGGCTTCGCGATGCGAAGGCTCACGGGCGTCAAAATGCACGCGCGGCTGGGGTTAGGTAATGAAAGCTCCTGAAAGCTTAGTTAGTGAAGAAAAGAACGCGCTTACACTATGAGAGCCACTGCTGTTGGCTCAACACCTAGGTAGTAAAAGACAGATAATCTAGCGCGATCTAGTGCAATCTCATTGCATTGCACTTAGCGGAGCTGTAGAAACGGAGGCCCTAGCAGGCTTATAGCGATTTCAAGAGCTGCTGTTTCTGAGCGATTTCCAATACTTGCTCAGGTGTTTTCTGATAGTGGAGATTCGCTCATCGACTAGCTGCGGATTGCGATCCATGGTCTGTTCGACTACTTCGCCACCGTATATACTTCCGAACGGTTTGACATCCTTGCGTCCCTGAGCATCTGCTGCATTCAAAACGTGCATCGTTGCAACCACTGACTCAGCAAGCGTCTTGGTGTTGTATCCACCTTCCAGAAAACCGGCCAAGCGAGCATTGGTTCGCTCCGCGACATCGGCCAACCGCGATGACAACAGGTAATATCCGGCGGTAGAAATTTGCTGCTGGCCAAGTGGATCAAACTGGTGAGCATCGTAACCGGCCGAGAGCATAATCAAATCCGGATTGTATTCAAGAATTATCGGAGTGACGATGGCATCCCAAGCTTTCACATAACCTTCGTCACCCGTTCCTGCCGGCAACGGGATGTTGATGTTATAGCCCTTGCCCTCGTCGGCACCATCTTCGGTGTACCAGCCGACGTTAGGCGGCCAGAACGGGTACTGGTGAAACGACACAAAACAGACACTTGGGTCGTCGTAGAATATCGCCTGTGTCCCATTGCCATGATGAACATCCCAATCGATGATCAGCACTTTCTTGACGCCTAAATGCTTTTGCGCGTAGCGAGCGCCAATGGCCACGTTATTGAACAAACAGAAGCCCATTGCCTTGTCTTTCAAAGCGTGATGGCCTGGCGGTCTAACAGCGACAAAAGCACTTTGACTGCGGGCTTGCAAGACACTTTCAACAGCAACGATACCGGCGCCAGCTGCCAGTTTGGCAGTGTCGTAGCTTTCCGAACTCATAAAGGTCTCGGACTCTACTTCCAGCCTGGCATTCTGATCTCGAGCCAGGTTGCCCTTTCTTTCCAAATCCTCGATATAGGCCGGATTATGCACAGCGGCCAATTCGTCACCAGTGGCAGCTCTTGGTTCGGCCCTGCGAACCTGCTTGATTAGCTCACTTCGATGGAGCGCACTTTCAATTGCCGCCAGCCGATTTGGAGATTCCGGATGAGACTCTGGCGTCAGATGCTTCTGGAACTGCGGGTCGTAGACGAAAACCAAGTTGGACATAATGCACCGATTCGTTGTCAACAAACGACGATCTTAGCAGTACCAGCGCCATTTTCCCTTGATTTGCGTTCAGAAAGATGTTCCTGACATAGGCATTCCAAAAGGCTCACAGACGACTTTCCCGCAGACTGCAAATTTTTCGAGGCGGGCACCAACGGCCGAATCAGGGACTTGCGCGTGACAACCCCCTCGGGGCATGCAACCAGCGGCGTCTAGCTGCCGATTTCGGAACTGTAAGTAAGCGCACGGACAGAAACACACAGCTTGAGATGCCGGACGCCTCAGAGCGCCTTCCAGACGGTGGCCGTCGTCGTGCCAAGAGTGGCTTGCACTTCGCGCGTTGCAATAGCACCCAGCGCGGAGTCAGAAAAGAAACCGTTACACTACGCTTTATAGTTGATAGAGCCCCAAAAAGCTAAGCCCCGGGTCGGGGGCTTAGCTAAAGCACTACTTGCTTTCCGGCCTGTCGTACTCGTCGTAAATCTCGCCAACGAATTCTTCCAAAAGGTCTTCCATGGTCACAAGACCGACGGTTTTCCCGTTGGTATCTTTGACGATGGCGATCTGGATTTTTCGCTTGCGCAGGTCGTCCAACAAGCTCGATGCTTTGTCAGTGTTTTGAATCGAGTAAGCCTGACGAAGGAATTTTTCAATTTTGAATTCCTTTACCTGCTTATTCCAGAGCTCGCCGTTACCGGCTGCACTCTTGAGCGAGCTGGACCACCAGTCAAAAAGATCCCTTGTGTTGAGAATACCGACGATGGTGTCCACCGAACCTTTGTAGACCGGCAGCTTGCTGTGTTTGGTTTTCGAAATCACGGACAAAAGTTGATCCAGCGAAAGTCCGTAAGGCACGGCATCCATCTTCTTCACCGGAACAAGCACCTGGTCTACGGTGAGATTACGCAGGTCGAGAACGTTCTTAAGCAGGTCCGTTTCACGGTCTCCCAGCTCGCCGGCTTTGCGACTGGCTTCGAAGAGCATTTCCAGCTCTTCGGCACTGTGGACGAACTTCTCGTCGGCTGCCGGTTTCGGTACTCCAAGCAGCTTGAGAATCAATTCTGCACAGCGGTTCATCGTCCAGATCAAAGGCCACGCCAGGCGGCAATAAATCCTGAAGAACGGAGCGACGACCAACACCACCCGTTCGGGCATGCGCAGCGATACGAACTTGGGCACCTGTTCTCCAAGAACGACGTGGCTCGCACTCAGGAACATAAACGCCACAAACATGCCGAAGCCATGGGGCAGGCTCACCGATGCAGCCTCAGGTATCCAGGACGCTAGCAAGGTGATCAGCGCATTCACTGCATTCTCGCCAATCCAACCAAGAGCCAGGCTACAAAGTGTAATGCCTAACTGCGTTCCGGAGACACTGGTACCAATGTCCTTTTGCAACTGCTGGACCGTCTTGGCCGCTGCATTGCCTTCATCGACAAGCTCCTGAATACGGCTGTGCCGACTGGCGACCAGCGCGAATTCGGCAGCCACAAAGAAGGCGTTCAAAAGAAGGACTAGAAGGACGATAAGAAAACTCAATAAGAGGCTTCCCATAGAGGTATTTATCACGCTTTCAAAAGAAGAAGCGATGCTGCCAGTTCCGGATGGATCTGAGCTGCTGTCGCGAATGAGTTTAGGATCGCCTGAAGCGATATGCGATATCAAAAAGTGATGCAGCCTGGATAAGCCCAGACTGCATCACCTCAAAGCAGCTCGCGGACTCAACGCGTCCTTACTGCTTTACTTGAACTTGATCGGGTTGAAGATGTCGTTGAACAGACCAAAGAACATCAAACCAATCAACAGCGCGAAGAACACCCGGCTGACAATGCCCTGGATCCTCGCATCGACTGGTTTGCCAGTGAGCTTTTCCCAGGCAAGGAACATCAGGTGTCCGCCGTCAAGCATTGGAATCGGCAAGATGTTGAAGAACGCCAGGTTCATGCTGATCATACAAACGATCATCACGAAGCTGTAGAACCCGTTATCGAACGCCATTGCGCCAATTTGCACGATGGCGACAACGCCGTGAACATCCGCGGCACCTTCCGGAGCCCCCTCCGGCAAAGGCACCAGACCGACCATCATGCCCAATCCACGGGCCATGTCAACGCCCATGTTGGTGACGAAACTTACCGAGCGAGCAGCAGCGTCAACGACGCCACGCTTCTGGTAATGCTCCGCCATGCGCTGACCGAGCACAACGCCGATACGCCCATCCTGATTCGGAGTAACCGAAACGGCGACCTGGTCGGAATTGCGCTTCACGATCACAGCAGCAGCCGTACCATCGCGATGCGCGCTCAGGCCAGTTGCCAGATCGCGAGCGCTTTTGACTGCAACTCCGTCCACCGAGACAAACTCGTCACCGGACTGGAAGCCAGCATCGCGAGCAATCGTCACCTGGTCATCGACCTTCTGAATCTGCACGCCATCAGGTACTACCTGCCGCTCGCCTACAGTGGCGAACAGAGCAAAGATGAGTACCACTGCAGTCAACACGTTCATGGTAACGCCAGCAACGAGCACCGATGCACGCTTCCAAACTGACTTGCCGCGGAAGTCGTCATCGGAAGGGTCGATCTGGACGTAGCCACCAATCAACCACGGGGTGATCTGGAATTCCGTTCCCCAGCACCGGCCAAGAACAAGCCGGGGAGAGGAACCGAAGCCCACGGAAAAGACCGGAGCCTTGAAGCCGAACAAGCGTGCCACCACCCAGTGGCCAAACTCATGCAGCACGATCATCAAAACGAGGGCACCGAGCATGGCCCAGTGTCCGGGCTGAAAGTAGTAGGCCATGGCCGCCAAAGCGGCGGTTAGCCAAACAGCATTTTTCATATGTATCCTTTAACAGCGGCAGGTGCCAGATGGCTCTCCCGCCGCAATAGTCAAAGACGCGCGCAGAAGCGCTCGTCGAACAGGGGCGCATCGTTTGCGCCCTTTCAATTAGCAGCCGAATCCAGTCGGTCCGCCACCGAACACAGGACGGCCGCCCTCTTCGAGCATGCCGTGATTCCGCTGGCCGTGTTGAGCCGTATGCCGCACGACGTCATGGTCTTGCGCGCTGGTGCTGAAGATCTGATCGACGAGGATTTCGGCCTCGCCTTGCTCCACGCGATCGGCCAGCACCTGCAGTCCGTCGCGGTTGATCCGCCAAAGTTCGGCCCCGGAGGCGCCGTCGTTCACGCCGATGAGCTGGCGGTTAAACGTCATCGAGCTGGCAATGACCTTGCCCACAAGCACGATGCGAACCATCGCAAAGCCGAGCGGATAGACGCGCATGCCAGTCTCAACAGCGGTTTGGCGGTTCCGGAAGCCAAACAAGCCGTCTTCCACGAGCACAACTTCGCAAGGAAGATGATTGCCCGCAGGTGTGACAAGGCGTCGGAACGCCTCGTTACGATTGCGAAGGAAAGCCAGGGCCTGCCATTCCGGCATCGGCAGGTAGATTGTGGTATTCATTCAGATACACCCTTTCAAAAACAGGTTCAAGGTTGCGTGGTCAGGAAATTGCGCCATCAGTGGTATCACTGACTGCCTGCGGTACGACCGCATAGGCATCGGCACTTCCGTTCCAAAGTTGTCGGAACTCGGGACCGAGGATAGTTTCCTTCTCCATCAGGACCAGAACGACGCGCTCAATGCGCGGTCGGTTTTCTTCGATAATTCTGCGCGCCTCTTCCTTGGATTCGGTGAGGATGCGCCGCCATTCCTTGTTGATGGAATTCAACAGCTCAGGGCCATAGAATCCACCAGCCATCTGAACTGCCGAATCATCCACATGGATCGGACCGAGCTCGGACATGCCGAACTCAGTTATCATCCGCCGAGCCATTGAGGAAGCCTGCTTGAAGTCGTTGGACGCACCGGTGTCAACCGTTTTCAGGAAGACTTCCTGCGCCACTCGACCTCCCATCGTCATCATGATGCGTGTCTTCAACTGCTCTTCAGTCATGTTGAAGCGATCGCCGTCAGGCAACGCCTGGGTATAGCCCAGGGCACGAGCCCGTGGCACGATGGTGATCTTTGTCACCGGGTCGCCACCACGAGCGATCATCACGGCAGCGTGACCCACCTCGTGGTAGGCCGTCTGCAGCATGTCTTCGCGACTCATAGCATGTGCCCGCGAAACGCGAGCTTCACCCATTTGCACCACATCGATCGCTTCATCGAAGTCCTCAAGTGTGATGGTCCGGGACGTTTTCGCTTCGATGTCCGGCTCACTGACCTTTAAAGCGCGCATATCACGCACCTCAGTCTCAAGCCGTTCGGCAGCCATCGTCGCTGCTTCGTTGCACACCGCTTCGATATCCGCGCCGCTGAAGCCCGGCATGCGAGCCGCCAGCAGGCGATAATTCAGGCCTTTAGCAAGCGGCTTATTGCGAGAGTGGATCTTCAGAATCTGCTCGCGACCAGCCAAATCAGGCAGGTCGACCAGCACCTGGTAATCGAAACGACCAGGACGCTTAAGAGCAGCATCGAGGATGTCCGCCCGGTTCGTCGCGGCAAGGACAATGATGCCCTGGTTCGGCGCAAAGCCGTCCATCTCGACAAGAATCTGATTGAGCGTTTGCTCGCGCTCCGAATCGCCCCCGGAACCGCTTCCGCTGCCACGCTGACGACCAACTGCGTCGATTTCATCGATGAAGATAATTACCGGCAGACGAGTACGAGCGACCTCGTTACGCGCCTCTTGGAAGAGATCGCGCACGCGAGCGGCACCAACACCAACATACAATTCGACAAACTGTGAACCAGATATCGAGAAGAAGGTCGCTCCAGCTTCGCCCGCTAGTGCTTTGGCGAGCAACGTCTTGCCTGTGCCCGGAGGACCGATGAGCAAGACGCCCTTCGGAAGCTTCGCTCCGAACATGTCAAACAGCGTCGCTGACTTTAGCCACCGCTGAACCCGGCGCAACTTCTTGATTGCTTCATCGCAACCGGCGACATCGGCAAAGGTCTTATCACCCACGCTTTGCGGCTCAAACTTGCGGGCAGCAGCACGTGTGAACTGCTGATCAATCTGCCCATTACTGCTACCTCTGCCGCTTGGCGGAGGCTGCTGTGTCGAAGGTTTCGGCGCCAGACGAATCTTGCGTCGCTTCCACCAATCGAGAAACCCATACAATGCAATAGCGCCCAACACAAGCCAAACAAGTGGCGGGACTAAAGCAAGGAATTCGAATATGCCTTCCATGAGTGTTCCTCACAACGAAGGGGGATCTCAATGACCCCTGAGGCGGACTGACTTTGAGTCCGCCAGGAAAAATTTTGTTTGCAGGCAAAAGGGGGCGACACCCCAATGGCATCGCCCCCTAACAGCCTTTTTACGCCCCGCCCCAGAGCTTGACGAACTCGTCACCGAGAATCGTTTCTTTCAGGAGCAGTGCCTCGGAGACGCGCTGAATCGCCTCTTTACGGGACTCGAGCACATCTTTGGCACGCTTGGTGCCTTCAGCAAGGATCTTGTGCACTTCGACATCAACCCGGTCGAGAGTGGCAGGCCCCCATGCGCCCTGGTTCGAAGAAGCGGACATGGCCCGACCGAGGAACGGCGAACCGCCCTCGTCGGAGATGGAGACGTGCCCCAGCTCAGACATGCCCCATTCCGTAACCATGCGCCTGGCGATCGAAGTTGCTTGCTTGAAGTCGTTCGAAGCACCAGTGTCAGTCACTCCGAGAATCACTTCCTGAGCGACACGGCCACCCATGATGGAGGCAATCTCGTTGATCAACTCCTCGCGCGTGCGATTGTACTTCTCGACATCGGGCAAGGAAAGCGTGAAGCCAAGCGCCCTTGAGCGCGGCATGATCGTCACCTTACGGACCTTATTGCCCTTGAGCTCATGCCCGACGCCGGCGTGGCCGACTTCGTGGACTGCCGTATTGCGGCGGTCTTCTTCGGTCATGATCTTCGGACTTGCCGGACCCATCATGGCCCGGTCAACGCCTTCGCTGAAATCGTCCATATTGATCAGCTTGGGCACCGCTTGCTGTTCCACAACTGTTGCACCGGCAGCCTTCAGCTTGGCAATTACCGCTTGCCTGCGCCGACGAGCGACGGTTGCCGCCTCATTGCAAGCAGAAGCGATATCAGCACCGCTGAAGCCCGGGGTCAGTCCGGCCAAAACGCGAAGCTCCACATCCGGATGCAGCTTGAGCTGACGGGTGTGGATAGCGTAGATGTCCGCGCGACCCTTGATGTCCGGCGAATCAACCTGGATGTGGCGGTCGAAACGTCCGGCGCGAACCACGGCCGGATCGAGGATGTCCGGGCGATTAGTGGCCGCCATGACCACAATCGCTTCGTTTTCCGTGAAGCCGTCCATCTGAACGAGAATCTCATTCAGAGTCTGCTCACGCTCGTCATGACCACCACCGATGCCGGCGCCGCGATGGCGCGCAACAGCGTCGATTTCGTCAATGAAGATAATGCAGGGCATTTTAGCCCGCGCTTTGGCGAACAAGTCGCGAGCACGAGCGGCACCAGCGCCGACCAGCATCTCGACGAACTCGGAGCCGGAAAGCGAGAAGAACGGAACACCAGCTTCGCCGGCCACAGCTTTGGCAAGCAATGTCTTGCCATTGCCCGGGCCGCCGACCAGAAGCACGCCGCGAGGCAGCTTGGCACCCATTTCGATGAAGGACGAAGGATCTTTGAGATACTCCACGACCTCCTTCAATTCGGTTATAGCCTCGGTACAGCCTGCCACATCAGCGAACGTCTTACGCTCGCGAGTCGGCTCGTACTTCTTCGCTCCAGTCTGCTGGAAACGACTCAGTCCACCGCCGCCGGCGGCAGCGCGACTGATGAAGAGGAAGAGCAACACCATCAGCACTATCGGGCTGAGGAGTATCGACAGAGCGATGCTCCAGAAGCCAGCTTG
>JADYXS010000188.1 GCA_021772155.1 Candidatus Obscuribacter sp. | reverse complement strand
ATATTGAAGTGTATTCGGTAGCTTCGGCTTCGACAGGCTCAGCCGGCGATAAATCCCCGAAGACTGAGCCTGTCGAAGCCAAAGCCACCATCCACACCTTGCGTCAGCAGATGGAAAAGCCGCCGGGCCGACCCAACTATGCCCTGGCTGATTTTGTAGCGCCCAAGGCGAGCGGCGTACAGGACTACATTGGGTTGTTTGCTGTCACGACAGGTATCGGCATAGAGGAAAAAGTGCGCCAATTTGAGGCGGCGCACGACGACTATAACAGCATCCTGCTGAAGGCGCTGGCCGACCGGTTGGCCGAAGCCTTTGCCGAACATTTACATGAACGGGTGCGGCGCGAGTTTTGGGGCTATGCGCCTGATGAATCCCTTGTCAACGACGCCTTGATCGCAGAAAAATATCGGGGCATTCGTCCCGCGCCGGGCTATCCTGCCTGCCCCGACCACACGGAAAAGGGCGAACTCTTCCGTGTTTTGAAGGCTGAGTGTAATGCCGGTATGCAGTTAACCGAGAGCTACGCCATGTTGCCAACCGCCGCGGTCAGCGGCTACTATTTCGCCCACCCCGAGGCCGCCTACTTTGGCATTGGCCGCATTGGTCGCGATCAAGTCGAAGACTATGCCCAACGCAAAGGCATGGATATCGCCACAGCAGAACGGTGGTTGGCACCGAATTTGGGGTATGAAAGATAGACAAGAAGACAAGAAGACTGGAAGGCAGAGTGACATTGCTTATTGATCGATCAATTAACTGCCCTGCGTCTCACAAATTTAGAGATCTTCTCTGCGGTACAATAGCAGTTCGGACGGTGGGACACTTTACTTATCTAATGAGTAAATCCACATACACCAAGGGAGATGAAAGATGAACTCGGATTTAACTCAAACGCCACCCCATGGCCATTTCGCAGCCATCAATGGCATTCAGATGTATTACGAGCTCTACGGGGAGGGAACTCCACTAGTGTTGCTGCACGGTTATACTGGCTCCTCTCTGCAATGGCAGCCTTTCATCAGCGAATTTGCCAAGCGTTTCCGGGTTATCGTCCCTGATCTGCGGGGACATGGCCGCTCGCCGGATCCGCTAAGTCAGTTCACCCTTGCACAGGCGGCACTGGATATTTTCGCACTACTGGAGCAACTGGGGATCGAGCAGTGCAAAGCAATAGGTTGTAGTGCCGGGGCATGTATTTTGCAATACATGGCCACACAGCAACCGACACGGCTTGAAGCCATAATACTCGATAGCGGCGGTTCCTATTTCGCTGAACAGACGCGTGCCGCATTGCTTGCATGGGTTGATTCTGACGACGCAGCGTTAGAGACACAACGACACCATCATATACATGGCGTTAGTCAGGTTCGCTCCTTGCTCAACCAGCTTCCGAAGGTCGTGGATAGCTACAATGCTCAACCACCGGATCTGCCGAAAATCACGACAAAAACGCTCATTGTGTTTGGTGATCGAGATGAATTATACTCCGTAGCGATACCAGTTGAGATGTACACTTCAATCGCAATGCCTATTTGTGGATCATCCCTAATGGCGGTCATGCTTGCATTATCGAGAATCCAGGCAAACATGCCGCAATGTTCATCCGCACCGCATTGGAGTTCCTGCACGATGAGTGGTAACAAAATCGGCGATGACACGGAAAGGCGGAAGGCGAGGCAGAATATGTGGTGAGACTTAAGGAAGTCTCAGGTAGCCAGCGTTACTATTCGAATGTTGATTTTGTTGTCGAATGATTGTAGCCGTACAAAGGAAAAGTAGCGACATGGCATTCACTGATTACAAAAATATTGCTCAGGTGCAGAAAGAATTTGCGATCAAGTATAGAGAGGAAAGTTTTATTCTGGTGGAGGCACTGGAACCGTCAGCGTCTTTTCGGGAAGAGTTTGAGTTTAATCGGGAAAACATCGACATCTTTAGCTCAGAAGCTTCACGTACTGACTTGGTCATTACACCCATCTTGCGAGAAGTGTACAAGGGTTTTCATACTCAATATTCATTCTGGATTCAAAAACCGATTACCTATAACGAGAAGCTGACGGGCGCACCTGATTATATCATTGCTACCCGTTCTGCGCTTGGGAAGACCGTTCTGGAATTACCCTTGGTGATCGTAGTTGAAGCAAAGAAAAATGATTTTGAACAGGGGTGGGGACAGTGCTTGGCTGAATTAGTCGCCGCACAAAAACTTAACGGTGATGCCAGTAGACCAGTGTATGGAATCGTCACAGATGGGGAGTTGTGGAAATTTGGAACATTGGCCGGCGTTACCTTCATCAGTAACAAGGAAGGCTATACTGTCGGTGATATGGCTGAACTCTTTGGTGCGATTCACTTCATCTTTACGTCGATTTCTGCAACTGGTTGATCTACGCTAAAGCAAAGCTCTCTCATTTATTCGTTTAGACCCGTTGCCCTCCCCTGGCGTTTTGGCAGTAGTCCGGGAAGACCGGTATAGAACCTAGAGAACCTATGACTGAACCAATGACACCTGCTCCGTAT
>JADYXS010000187.1 GCA_021772155.1 Candidatus Obscuribacter sp. | reverse complement strand
AGCCGAACACCGTATCCGGTGCATCAGTCGGCGCCGAATTCATTCAACCCGTGGCTTAATCGCGCCTATCCTGCCTGCCTCAATTTTAGAGGTATGTTTGCAGTAGCTCCACTATATCTACTAGTAATAGAATCAATTACACCAACCTACTGGGTGATGTAGTTATTTCACTGATTGATAAAAGCGAAAGACGAGTGAAGATTCACTCGTCTACGCTTCCGGCTGGGCACACCAGGACATGTCCCAGTGTGCCCAGCACAGGCAACGCTAGTTGGTGCCTTCCTCCATGCGGAAGTGCTTGCTGAGCAGACCGTTTACGAAGTCGTGCGAAAGCTGGCGCAGCACCTCTTCCGGCGACGCGATCTTTGTCTGATCGGTTGCGAATTGCCGAGGATGTTCCGGATCTCTGAGCATGAACTGCGGCATCACTTCTTCTTCTTCGGCTGCCGACACAGACAGGCTGAACTGTCCGTCAACCAAGTCGTTGTGGTCGATGCGGACCCATTGGTTGAGCGGCATGAGATCGAACTCCGAACCGCACTTATATAGGGCGTGGTTGAGCGCGCTCGTCATTTGAGCCCGAGCGTACGGCTTCCCCCGGTACGAAGTTATGATCGCTCGCACCTTCTTGAGGTCGCCCTGAATCAGCGCCGCTGCAAGCTCGCAGGCGGCATCGATTTCAGCATCCTGGACGCGATTGTTCTCTTCGTCCTTCTTGGCCCAATCAATCTTGGCATCGTTAGGGCCGCGCTGGACGTGCATGCCGCCCAAGGTATCCTGGCGAGCGTCCTTATCAGTGCGCAGCACATGGACAATTCGCGCAAGCGCCCGCTCTTCGTCGGTGCGTGGTTTCGCTGCAGCGCTGTCGCGCACGATCCAGAGTACTCCCGCTGCGACGCAGGTGATCGCGATGGTCGCTGCCGCTAGCTCTTTCCACTTTGCACGACGGGGTGCTGGCTGGTCGTCTGTCGCCGACGGGCGCCGGACTAAGTAAATCAACGAAAACCCGAACACGACCACCAGGAGAATCCAGACCAGAGCCGAGTTCGGAACCTCACTCTTGGCTAGCATTTGTGCATGCGCAGATGCTAGCAAGTCGCCCGACGAAGCCGCGCGATCAGGCTTAATCGGCTGCGCTGGCGAGCCGCTGTTGAGAACTGTTAGTGCCGGCACCTGCACAAACAGCTGCTCCTGCTCCACAACAAACGTTGTGGTGACGACCAGCCTGTTGCGTCCAGCAGTAGAACGTCCTACCACTGTGGCAAGGCGGTTGGACTTGAGAGCGGTGGCGAGCGCTTCCGCTGTGCCGCTCGTCGCCTCATCCACCAGCACAACCACCTTGCCGGTCAGCTTGCGCGTCTTGACCGAGTCAACGGTGGACACGCTGTTGCCGCGGGCAACGACAAGCGCCGTGCCGCCATTCACGTCACCGACCACGTAGTTAATGACCTCCGTGGTTGTATCCTGGCGCCGGTTATAGGTCAGGACATGACCGTTTTCGAGCATCCGCAACGCCAAACGCGCCATCACTTCCGGATCGTCGCCGGAGCAATCGCGTAGGTCCAGCAACACATTTTCATCGTCAGCCAGTTTGAGATGGTCGAACCAGTTCGGCAGCTTGGTCCAATCCAGGTTCTGAATCCGAACCTGGGTAAAGGCCTGGCCATCGACCTCGATTCGCTCCGCTTGCGCGGCTTTCGAGGGCACCGTCACCACCGCTCCCTTCAGGTCGAAGGTGAGCGACTGCCCGCCGCGTTGCACCGTCATCGACTCCGTGTTTCCCAGCGCACGGCTTCCGAGCTGGTTGTCGATCCAGTACAGCGCTCCGTTGGTGGTGTCATTGCCGTTCACGTGCGTGAGCACGTCGCCCTTCTCCACGCCGGCAGCTGAGGCGGGGCTGTCGGGTAGCACGCGCTCCACGACGAAGGTGGAAGAACCGGCTGCGCCGATGGCGATTCCGAGCTTCGCCTTCACACCACGAGTGATGGCAATGGCGTGCTCTTTGCCGTCTCGCACGATCACCAAATTTGTCACCGAATTTTCGGATTCACCGAGCAGTTTGAAGGCGGCGGCTTGGGACATTCCGGCGAGCGACTTGCCGTTGACTGCCCGCACCTCATCCTTCGCTTGAACACCGGCTTTCATGGCGAGGCTGTCATGCATCACCTCGTTGATGATCAGGCCTTTCTCACTGAGAACCCAACTGATCTCCACGCCAATGCCGATGTACCCGCTGCCCATACGACATTTGTACTTATCGATCTGAGAGGGGTTCATCACGCGCAAGCGCCGGTCACCGGCTGCTGATGCGCTGAGCGCTGTGACGCCGCGCAGGTAGCCGGGCGTAATCATCGTGTTGCTGAACCGCTGCGGCACGGTCGCCCAATCCGCAGGCAGTTCGCCAGCGTAGGTGTCGGCGATGTGTTTCCACACAAGCTCGAAGTGCTTGTCCAGCTCCTTGTTGGCTTTTGGTGCTGGGGGTGGCGTCTCGTCGGCCTGCACCGCGGTTGAACTGAGCGCGATGCCTAGGGCAGCGACGACTGTCATGATTCGAAGTAACGTCATCCGTTTCTCCTGGTCGAAAGTAAGAACCCGCTTGTCGCGGTCCGTTCCGAACGCACTTCCGTAATCGGCGTTGCAGCCGAAGAAAACACAAATAAGTAGCAGTGTTGTTTGTGCTGGAAGTTTCCGTAACGTTCAGGAATAGGTAGATAAGTGGAAACTAGGCTAACTCCTGAAAGAAAGTCAGGAATGAATTCAATTGATATTTTCTTTTCGCGAAATTATCTATATGTAGCTGGCGTATTTCCAACACCATGTTCTGTCAGCGGGTTTGCGAGAGGTTGCGCTACCCCCGGATTATTAATTGAACGACTGTGGTAGACGGATTTCTTACACCCAATCGGCATTTAGTGAATTTAGCCGTTGTATTGGTGCATTTGCTCTTGCCACGGAATTGCCATTGCTAGACGCTCTAAGGCTCTCCGTGTAAACGTTCGCGAGCAACATTTCGCCCTAATGCCGCCAAGCCGGACAGTACAAGGACGAGGATCAGCAAAATCTAATACGGTCTATGGTATTAAATACGCTACCAAGAATTGCATCGACCCCGTTGCTGGCTCAGGCTGTGAGTTACGACAAACACAAACTAGCCGGCCGGCATTTGATCCGGCCTCGCGACAACCAGAAAATGATTCAGAACTTATCTCCGGAATGGCTCAGCGGCAGCACATCCGTAAGTGTTCGGCCAACCCGCTAGCGGTATGGCAAGTCGAACCTTTGCTAAAAGCGGCAGTTTCTGCCGCTTTTGGTCATTTTCAGGGTCTTTTTGT
>JADYXS010000186.1 GCA_021772155.1 Candidatus Obscuribacter sp. | reverse complement strand
ATCCTCCGGCGGTTCGGGCTGCGCAGCGCACCCCATGCACCACATGCCGGTAAAACGCTAGCCATGGGACCCAGTGTCAATGCCTCGCGACGCGACCGAAGGCTTGGGCATTGACACTGGGTGGCAGCGTTTAGGCTGTTTTGCCGGGCATGGAAGGAAGCAAGCAGCCTGGGTGTGTTACCGAGCAAAACAAGACAGCGAGGTTATGATGTTCTACGTGTTCCGCTCTGGTGTTTTCAGAAGGCAGTCTGCAGGTGAGTGCATTATAACCGCCTATGTGTGCCAGGAACCGGCCTCAACCGGCAAGGCTGAGCAGCGCACACATGGACCAGGACCTGGGCAGCACACGAGGCCGGATCCTGAAGCTGAGGCGAGACGACGCGATGAACAGCGCAAGCACAAGGCAGCTGCGGACGAGGCGACGCGCAAAGCTTCAGAGTCGCAACAACAGACAGCACCGCAATCCAGTTTAGCGATAGCTCAGAGGCAGCAAGAAGATTTGAAGTGGAACAAGATTCGCTGGCAGGTGGCCACTGGCGAAACCGCTTTATTCATCGCTCTGTGCATCTTTGGCAATTTCGGCTATGGCGTCAAAATGTGGTGGCATGACTTTACATACAAATGGGACCGGGACCATCCAAGTCAACAGCTTCTGGTGGCTGAGAATTTCGGGAACTGCCGAGAATCTGCGGGTTTTCGTTAGCCCAAAAGTCCCTTCGCCGTTCTGTTGAAGGTGGCAGAAAACTGCTGGGCTGTGGATGAGCATGATTCACACCTGCCAGCTGCACGGTATCGATCCGTTCGAGTACATCACTGACGTGCTGACCGGGCTGTCTTCGACGCCACGGTCCCAGATAGATCAATTCTTGCCAGACATTTGGAAATCGGTTCAAGAGACAGCGGTGAAGCAGACACGACCTCTGCGATCGTTCAAGTAAGTCAGCGTATGCCTAGTGAGCATCTAGTCGCAACAGGAGTCCTTTGGAAACTCCCCGCCAGATTATTTGACAACCCGAAATTGCTCAGTTATGAATCAGGTTGACCGGTGTGTGATATACTTTCATTATATTCAAAGCTTTGAATATAATGAAAGGTGAAGTAATGCCCTACAGAACTTTAGTGACAAAGGAATTGGCAGAGTTATTTGGAGTCCTCTCGCATCCTCAGAGGATTCACATCGTCGAGGAATTGTACGCGGGAGAAAAAGATGTCAATTCTCTTGCTGAGATCCTCCAGATTAGCCAATCAGGTGTATCGCAGCATCTTTCTCTGTTGCGAGCTCACAAACTTATTGTTGAGCGAAAGCAAAGTAGGAATGTGTTCTATCACTTGAGGCATCCAGAACTTGCAAGTTGGGCGCTCGGCGGCTTGAAATTCGCAGGTCCGCAACAGGAGGACGTTGAGCAATTCCTGTCGGCAGTAGAGAAAGCGCGGTCGGCTTGGTCGGATGGTACTGCGCAATCAGGGTCGCGAGCTGCGGAAAAGGAGTAATTCAATTCTATGCTAAAGCTTATAACCGGTCTCCATCACTTCCAGTCTGAAATATTCCTTTCGCACAAGGAACTGTTTGAGCGTCTTGCACAAGGTCAAACTCCTGATGCTTTGTTCATCACGTGTTCAGATTCACGCATAAATCCAAACCTCATTACTCAGACAAGTCCTGGGGACTTATTCATCCTTCGCAACGCCGGGAACATCATTCCACCGTATGGTGCGGCCAATGGTGGCGAGGGGGCGACGATTGAGTTTGCTGTAGCGGGTTTGGGAGTCCAGGACATCATTGTCTGTGGGCATTCTCTTTGCGGTGCCAT
Source organism: Candidatus Obscuribacter sp. (assembly GCA_021772155.1). Taxonomy (GTDB): domain Bacteria; phylum Cyanobacteriota; class Vampirovibrionia; order Obscuribacterales; family Obscuribacteraceae; genus JADYXS01. Next base: position 13,863 of record JADYXS010000186.1, on the reverse strand, counting down.
GAAGGGACTACTCAACCCTGAAGAACTGCGAGATATGCCAACGGTTGCCGCCTGGCTTTCTCATGCTGAAGCCACACGCCGTATCGTCAAGGAAAACTATACCGATCTCAATGACGAGCAGCTACTTAACGTGGCTATGCAAGAGAACGTTCTTGTTCAACTTGACAATCTAAGAACTCATCCTGCCGTTTCTGTTCGCTTGTCGCGTGGTGAGCTGAATTTACATGGCTGGACGTACAAGATCGAGACTGGAGAGGTCTTTAGCTATCAGCCAGGCGAGGGGCAGTTCTTGCCTCTCACTGAGGTGGCGCAAGTTACGGAACGCCGCTGTCCCAGGCTCGCCACGGGCAGTTCGATTTAGGTGAAAATGTCATGACTTCACTTGCTCAATTACGATCTTTTGCTATAGATTACCGCGAGAATTTACCCAAAGATTTTCTCGCATCGATAGTGGTTTTCCTTGTCGCACTGCCGCTGTGTATGGGGATTGCCATTGCATCAGGCGCGCCGCCGGCCGCTGGTCTCATTACGGGAATCGTTGGGGGCTTGGTCGTAGGATCACTGGCAGGTTGTCCGTTACAGGTCAGCGGTCCGGCGGCCGGTTTGACCGTCATTGTTTGGGAGATTGTTCAAGAGCATGGACTTGGAATGCTCGGTGTGATTGTTTTGCTCGCCGGGCTGATACAACTGGCCGCCGGTGTTTTAAAGCTAGGGCAGTGGTTTCGGGCGGTATCGCCAGCTGTGATCAATGGCATGCTGTCGGGTATCGGCGTTCTGATTTTTTCCAGCCAGTTTCATGTGATGCTGGATCATAAGCCGAAGGGTAACGGCATCACGAATCTTCTTTCAATCCCACAAGCTGTGTGGGATTGTTTGCAGCAAATTGGCGTAGGTAGCGCTCATGTGGCGGGTTGCGTCGGACTTCTGACAATCACCATTCTGGTTATCTGGGCCAGCATTGCTCCCAAGAAGTTGAAACTGATTCCTGCTGCGCTTGTAGCAGTAGTATTTGCCACACTAGTAACTTTTCTATTTCATCTCGACATCAAGACGATTTCGCTACCCGATAGTCTTTTGACAGTAGTTCAATTGCCCAAACCAGAGTTGCTTGGACGAGCATTTGAGTGGAAGATTCTTCTTGAAGCTATTGGACTGGCCTTAATAGCAAGTGCGGAGACGCTGCTAACTGCTTCGGCAGTAGACCGAATGCACCTGGGACAAAGAACAAAGTATGACCGCGAGTTAGCCGCGCAAGGCATCGGCAATATCATATGCGGTGCCCTCGGCGCTCTGCCACTGACTGGGGTCATTGTCCGCTCCGGCGCCAATGTACAGGCTGGCGCCCGGACTCGCGGATCAGCTATCTTGCACGGCGTGTGGTTGCTTCTGTTTGTCGTACTCCTGCCGTTTGTACTCAGGCTCATACCGACCGCCTGCCTGGCTGCGCTTCTTGTTTACACAGGCTACAAACTCACCAACTTCACAGTGGTAAAGACGTTGCGACCTTACGGACGGACCGAAGTCGCAATTTATGCGATCACGGTTGGGACAATTGTAGCGACGGATCTTCTGACCGGTGTGGTCCTCGGTATGGCATTAACAACAGCCAAGCTCATTTACAGGATCTGTCACCTCGACATACGGATCGAAACACCCGAGGCCAGTCGGACTGTCTTTCACATCAATGGAGCTGCTACCTTCCTTAGCCTACCGAAGCTGGCTGCCGCTCTAGAAAATGTACCTGGCGACAAGGAACTTCATATCCACTTTGAGGAATTGAACTATGATAGATCACGCCTGTCTCGATCTGCTGATGAACTGGGAAGTACAACATAAAGGTCAAGGCGGTACGCTGGTTATCGACTGGGGTACGCTCGGCGCCATGTTCCGCGAACGCCGTAGAAAGCCCCGTCCGAATAACTACGAAATGAAACCAACGAGCGCGGACGCTATTCAAACAAAGGGGGCGAGCATGGACATTGTTATAGGTAACTACCAATTCGATGGGCCTTTTACACAGCCAGGTAAGGTACGAGATGAACCGGCTATTTATGCACTTCTTTGCTACGCAGGCAATGATTTTGACATCCTGGAATTTGGAAAGACGCAGTCTCCAAAATCACTCTTTGAGACCATAGCCCAATTCGACTTACCGCAAGGAGCAACTACGTCAATAGCTGTGTTCTATACTGCCGGGCATTCTGACGCCGCAGTTGAAGAGATGCTCAAAGACCTCCACTCCGAGTACTTCGAGCGGACTTCTTCACTAACCACATCACCAGCATAGCCGATACCAACCATGAAGTTACGAGGCAGAGAAGAGCCAGCAATACGCAGTGGAGTTCATCAATTTGCAAAACGCTTCCAGCGAGTGCAGGAGGCAATCGGGGGAGGAGCACCAATTATGTCCACAACAACAGTAGAGCGAACCTCCAAGCGGATGTTGCACATTAAGAAACGGATAACGAAACAGGATGCATGGGTGTTGCGGAAGCTGATCCTGGCTGACGGCTATGTGAGCAAAAGGGAAAGGACTTTTCTGAGAAGAGTTCTTGAGCAAGGTGTGCTTGATGACGAGGCATTTGAGGTGCTGTTAGAAGTGGGTCTGCCGAACAACATCCATGAGAGCGCTACAACAAAAACAAGGGGTTCATGAAGATCGATTTGGAGCAAATTCGGGTATTGCTGGCCGCCGTTGCTGAGGCAGATATTTCGGAGCTGGTCATTGAGTGCGGTGATGAAAAGGTTTGTGTGAAAAAGGCTGCGGTTGCCCGTTCATATGCCACCAACACTAGACTCTTGCAACCACACGGAGTACCAGAATCAGTCACAGCGATCGCCGTCCAGGAAAAACCGCCATCTGTAATTGATCTGTCCCGGTCTGACCGTATTGTTCCAATCACAGCACCAATGGTGGGAACGTTCTATCGTTCGTCATCCCCGAGCGCTCCGTCTTTCGTTGAAGTGGGTGATGTGGTTACTGAAGGACAGCCGGTGTGCATTATTGAAGCGATGAAGTTGATGAACGATCTGATTTCCGAAGTTGCTGGCCGCATTGTACAAATTTGTGTCGCAAACGGAACGACTGTCGAGTACGGTCAACCACTGTTCATGGTCGATCCAGAAGGTTAAGTGAATATGTTGCACAAAGTATTAATTGCTAACCGTGGCGAGATTGCCGTTAGGGTCATTCGCGCTTGTAGGGAGCTGGAGATAAAAACGGTAGCTGTCTATTCCGAAGCAGACCGAGAGTCACTGCACGTCAAATTCGCCGACGATGCCTTCTGTATAGGCCCGCCTTCTTCCAAGCAGAATTATCTCAACATTGCATCTATCATGAGTGCTGCGGTACTTACTGGCGTTGATGGCATACATCCTGGCTATGGCTTTCTGGCTGAGAACGCGCAGTTTGCGGAGATTTGTCAGGATCATCGCATTGAGTTCATTGGGTGGAAGTTCCTGCATGGGCGCGACGGGCGATGGGCTGGTCGTGCCTGGCGGCACGGAGCTACATGTTCACTTTGAGGAACTGGACTACGAACAAGTCTTATCCACTTATCTGCCTCGGAGTCGAAGTCTATGATTGCCGAAAATAATGGTGCTGGTGACCTCCAGTCAGGTACTGAAGGTCTTCCAAGCCCTGTAACCAGATTCTGGAACATGCTGATCGAAGACAAGCGCGATTTGATTGTTCTAGTCAGCTATACGCTAGTTACTGGACTTCTGTCCTTAGCAGTGCCGCTGGCGGCTCAAGCACTCGTTAACACGATCGCAGCCGGAATTTTTCTTCAACCGTTGATCGTTCTATCGTTGCTTGTGCTGGTAGGTCTGGTTATCGCAAGCGTGCTAAGGATGATGAAGTTCTGCCTGGTCGAGAATCTGCAGCAGAGAATTTTTGTTCGGATATCGCTGTCGTTGAGCGAGCGGATTCCTGGAATCAGGGCATCAGCTTTGACGAATGAGTACATGCCGGAGCTTGTAAATCGATTCTTCGATGTGATGACGGTGCAAAAGTCGTGGTCCAAACTGTTGCTTGAAGGGCCTACTGCATTTCTACAAGTGTCTGTCGGTTTGGTTTTGATGGCTTTTTACAGTCCCTTGCTGCTCGGCTTTGACATCCTTATCATTCTGTTCATCGTATTTGCCACAAGCGTACTTGGGCGAGGGGGTCTGAGAACCAGCATCCATGAGTCAGTGGCGAAGTATAAAGTAGCAGAGTGGTTGGAAGACATGGGCAGGTGTCAGACAAGTCTGAAAACCAATGGAACACTGGATTTCCTGGTGGATCGTACGGATCAACTGGTGCTTCGGTATCTGGGAGCAAGACAGGCACATTTTGCGGTATTGTTCAGGCAAGCCTTTGGAACATACCTGTTTCAAGCTCTAGCAAGTGCCGGTATTTTAGCTATCGGCGGTTGGCTTGTGATCAATAGACAACTCACATTGGGTCAACTGGTAGCAGCAGAAATCGTTGTGTTGACTATCTTGTCGGCAATAGAAAAGCTGATCCGTAATTGTGACACTTTCTATGACTTGTTGACCGGGCTAGACAAAATAGGGCACATCTCCGATCTACCGATAGAACGCAGTAGTGGCATTGAATTACCTTCCGTGGATGGTGGTCTCAGTGTGGCATGTCGCGAGATACGCTTCTCATATGACGGCCGCCGCGAGATTTTATCGGGTCTTAATCTGTGGATAGAAAGCGGAGAAAAGGCCAGTTTGGTGGGTGCCAGTGGCGCTGGCAAAACAACGTTCGCCTCGTTATTATGCGGTCTTCAAGAAGCAAAGCATGGGACTGTAGAGGTAGGCGGACTGGACATACGAGACTTGAGCTTGAAGAGCCTTCGACAAAGTGTCGGCTTCGTCGGCGATGCCAATGAGATTTTTGAAGGCACCATTGAAGACAATGTCACTTTAGGCCGGTCGTTCGTGTCGCATCAGGACGTTCGTTGGGCGCTGGATGTGGCTCAGTTTTCCAACGATCTTGTCATCATGCCTGATGGCATAAGAACAATGCTTGTCAGCGCTGGAGGCAATCTCTCGCGCGGGCAAGTGCAACGTTTGCTCATAGCAAGAGCGATTGCTGAGCGTCCGCGTTTGCTGATCCTTGACGAGGCTTTCACAGGAATTGATGAAATGACAAAGTTGAAGATCGTGGATGCTCTATTTGCGCCCGAGAACGTTTGGACAATCCTAGATATCTCGCACGACGCCGAGGTAGTGATGCGTTCTGGCAATGTGTATGTGCTATCTGCTGGGGCAATTGTGGAGTCAGGAACGCCAGCAGAGCTGGCATGGAGAAACGAGAGCGAGTTTTCAACTCTGTTTCCAGATATGGCAACACAGATTCGATTAGTTGAACGCAGGAAGAAGGCACGCGATGGGAGCCACTAAGGGATGAAAATGCCAACCGACAAAGAGCGTTCCGATGAGATTTCCGCCACTCAAAGGACAAAGTATCAGTCGTTGAAGACTGTTGAATCGACCCCAGGATTCGGCGTAGTGGCCATCGTTCTGAGCCTGCTTCTGTTCGGAGTTGCCGCCATGCTAATTTTCGTACCATGGCAGCAATCAGTTGAAGGAATAGGCAAAATAATGATTTTATCGCCGATGGAACGCCCACAGAATATAGAAGCACAGATACCAGCTCGACTTACGCAGTGGCATATTCGTGACGGGCAGTCGGTAAAAAAAGGACAACTGGTTGCTGAGCTGTCAGACTTGGATTCCAAGTTCCTCGACCCGGAGCAAGCAAAACGAGTGGAGGGACAAAAGCAGGCATTAACGGCGAGACGCTGCGCGACTCAGTCCCGTCATAAGGCTCTAGGAGAGCAACTAGAGAGCTTGAAACGATCTCAGGGTGCTGCCGTTCCGTCAGCCAAGGAAAGAGCGCACCAAGCCAAGGATCGCATTTTGGCAGCAGAACAAGCGATCGAAGCTGCAAAACAAAACGTGGTTACAACTGAGCTCAATTTGCACCGCCTCAAAGATTTGTTCGAGAAAGGTTTGCGGTCAAAGCGAGACCAGGAATTGTCAGAACTGGATCACACACGCGCTCTTACAGATTCGCAGAGGGCATCGGCCTCACTGGAAATTGCAAAGCGAGATCAAATATTAGCAGTCTACGACCAGGACAAAGTTGCAGCCGATACGGATGCGGCCATGAGCAGCATACGCGCCTCTATGGCATCAGCACAGGAGACCATTGAAAGCACATCATCCGAGATATACAAGCTCGATATAGATTTGCAAAACGTGAGAAAGCGAATGGAACAAAGGCTCGTTTATGCACCTTGTGGCGGTAAGATTGTTCGACTTCTCAGAGTAGGGGCAGGAGAAATGGTTGATCCTGGCACGGTTTTGGCAGTGATCGCGCCGGAAACGACCGATTTGGCGGCAGAATTAGTTGTCAGCGACAATGATGTACCATTGGTCGCAGTAGGACGCCCTGTCAGGCTTCAGTTTGCGGGTTGGCCTGCTTTACAATTTTCTGGTTGGCCGTCAATAGCAGTAGGTACGTTTGGCGGCAGAGTCGCTGTAATAGATGCCGTTGATGATGGCAGGAGTAACTATCGGGTGATCGTCAAACCGGATACTGAAGCCATATCCAAAGGCAGTGATCAGCCGTGGCCATCAACCAGCTTTTTGCGGCCAGGGGCTGAAACAAGCGGCTGGATTATGCTGGACACAGTACCACTTGGCTTCGAGTTGTGGAGGCAGTTCAACGCTTTCCCGCCGACCGTGAACCCTGAGGAGCTGGGATTACATAAGCGCTCCGACATAGGAAAGTCAGACAGCAAGCGCAAAGCAAAGTAGTACAGAGTATGCGCTTGATGCAAAAAAAAGACCTTTTGCCTCTTGGGATAAGTATCTTCGGAATGATGATGCTTGCAGGCATCGGACGGGCACAGGATGACACCATTGAATACAAGCCCGCTGGCGGAGCCAGGCGGGCTCCACACCTTGCCGCAATTGATACAGGTCAGAACTCAGGGTCATCATTTTCTTTCGAGTCATTCTTGGGGTGCGTAGATAAAAATTATCCCAAGCTCCTAAGCGCCGATGCGGAGCGAAGAATCTCGGGAGCGAAACGATTAGAGAAGCAGGGGGCCTTTGACCCAGTAATGACAGGGTTAAGTGAGTATTTGCGCGTCCAGGACACTTTTACTCCCGGTAAAGCCAAAGACGCCATTCACAACGAGTCAAGAGTGGATCTCTTGACTCGTTCTGGCATCAAGATTTTTACGGGCATGAGACTAAACCCAAATGACACCAAGACACCCTTTGTTCCAACAGGCAAAGCTGGAGAGTATTATGCAGGCTTGTCAGTGCCGTTGCTGCGTGGTCTGAAGATAAATGAGAAAACTGCAGCCGAACAGCAGGCAAAGCTTGGGGAGCCGCTTGCTGGTCAAATTTTCGGGTCCACCCGGTTGGAAGTGTTGCTGAAAGCAGCTGCTACCTACTGGGAGTGGGTTGGAGCGAAAGCTCGGATTGATGTTGCACGTAATTTGCTTAAAATAGCCGAGGTTCGCGTAGGTCAAATCAAAGCACGGGTAGAGAAAGGTGACTCGCCTGCATTGGAAATTGCCGATTCGGAACAAGAAATTCAGCGGCGACAAGCGGCATTAGTTAAAACTGAGCGGGAGCACCAGAAAGCTTCCTTGGCTCTATCAGTTTTTCTGTGGGATGAGGCTGGATCTCCTAGAATTGTTCCTAATGGAGAGGATGTACCACCTTTGGCTCCAAAGCCGCGGCGCCTTTCCGAGACAGAATGGATGGATGGAAGAAGCTCCGCCTTGGAGCTGCGTCCGGAGCTTAAACGAATTGCTTTGGAACGCGAACAGGTTAAGGTCGAGCTTAGATTGGCGCAAAACCTGATGTTGCCTGTCATGGACGCCTACCTGACGCAAGGTGCAGATACCGGACCAGAAGGCATAGGACCGGTGGTGCGGGGCGGAATTGCCTTCTCAGTGCCTCTACGACAGCGCACTGCCAGAGGTCAGATTCAAGCTGCTCAGCTCAAGATTCAGAAGCTCAGTCTGGATGAGAAGGCCGAGAGACTGCGCATTCAGGTGGAAGTTGATGACACAGTATCAGCAATTAATACATCGTATGAGCGTTATGCTGCAACAGAGCTGGAGGTGAAGAAAGCGAAGGACGTTGAGGCGGGTGAACGTTTGCGTTTTGGTGCTGGAGACAGCACGCTTTTTCTCGTTAATCAACGGGAGCGTATAACAGCAGAAGCCCTGATGCGGCTTTTAGAAACCCATGTTGATTATCTGCAGGCGCAGGCAGCATTCAAGGCGGTGACATGCCGGCTCTAAGAAATTTAGGGGGCCGCCAGTTAACTAACATTTCCACATATATACATACATGCTAAAATCTGCACAGGTTGTGAGAATTAGTCGGAAGATATGCCATTTAGAACGGTTGTTGCTGTGGAGCTAGGCAGGCTATTTGGCGTGCTATCTCATCCAATGCGCATTCGCATTGTCGAAGAGTTGCAACGGGAGGACCTGGCAGTGAGCAAGCTAAAAGACATTCTGGGCATTACCCATGCTGCCGCATCTCAGCAACTGGCTGTTTTACGGAGCTGCCATCTTGTTGTAGAGCGCCGGCAAGGGCGAAATGTGTATTATCATTTGCAAAAACCAGAGTTGGCTAAGTGGATTATGGATGGACTTAGCTTCATATCGCCTGACTCGGCAGAAATAGACAAATTGACGTCGGCTATACAGAACGCGCGAACCGTTTGGGGCGGGGAAGACAAAGAGAAGAGCCCGACCAGAAGAAAGAAGCGCGTTGCCAAAGGCAGCTAGTCAGGCATCACAGGATTTTTGTAATCCCTGCTATCTTTCACAGAGACCGCCCCACAATCGGACCACTCGCCAAGAGCGTGTTCAGCTGCTGATTTTAACTGGTCTATGTCAGCATCGTCTGGAACTATAAAGGGAATTGCCTCGACAATCCATGCGGTCATATCTGGCATGGCCAATCTGTAAAATACGTGCCTGCCTTTTTTGTTCTCTCTGATCAGCCTGTGAGACTTCAGGAGCGCCAAATGCTGAGAGACAGCTGAGTGTGAAATTGCAAGCCTCTCTTGGAGCGCGCTTACACAGAGTTCGCCGGAGCGCAATTCGACAACAATACGAATCCGGACAGGGTGAGATAAAACAGCAAATAAGTCTGCCAGCTGCTGCGCGATAAAGGCTCTGTGAGACATTTCCATCCAAGAATAAACTTTGCTGTTGTTTATATTTGCAAAGTTCTGCATAGTTAGATATGCATTTATCTTAACACTAGGAACCTATTAAGACAACACCCGTTTCTGGAAAGCACAGCCTAGATTCACTAAGGACATTGTTAACGGTATTGCGAGCGCATTTGACAAGGTGAGTCATTACCTTATACTTGCATATATCTAAGTGTTGATCTATGCAGAAATATGCAAATATCGACACGCAAGCACCAAAGAGGCACAAAATCTGATGGGAGCACTGTTCTCCGGCAACGAAATTCTGTATTGCACCCACGGATTTATTGCTTCGGGTGGCACAGGTGATCAAACTGGAAAGCTGGTTTGGAACCTTGACGATATTGGGCCGGGAGATTGGTTCTTGGCTCTATTTGAGGACAGTCATGACCAGCTGTCGGCGGCCATCGAGCGAGGGGCGCAGGGTTGCATTGTGCACAGGCGCTCCAGATATCCATTTGCACCCCGCAATGCAACTCTCATTGCTGTCCCCGACACGAAAGTCGCGTTGCTTGAGTTGGTTCGTTATTGGCGATATGCAGTGCGGCCTGTTGTACTTGGAGTTGTCGGCAGTGTAGGACGAAGAGCGACAATAAAGGTTTTGCACCATTTGCTTCGATACGGCAATTTTAAATGCCACGTAGCCTTCGAGAGTGGCTTGGGAGGTTCTGGCTGTGCCGGCGACGTCTTATCAATGCCAAAAGGCACCGACGTGCTTTTGTTTGAGGCGGGAGCTTTGGAAAAAGGAGACGTTGCAAGAATCGCGGGTGCTCTCAGTCCCAACATAGCCGTCATGGCCAGAGTACAACACCCCTTACCTTCGCCGGCTAGAGACGCACATACTGCTGGTCTCTATTGCGAGATTCTGGAAACAATAAATCAAAGCGCCGTTATCTACGACATGAATTTAGCAGTACAAGAGCGTTCCAGGCAGGTCTTGAACGGTCTGCCTGCAATCTTTTATTCAGAGAATTATGACAGTGCCCCAGCGTTTTCCGACACGGAAATAATTGATTGTCTGAGTATACGTATGTCCTCACTCATTCAAGAACCGGTGACAGGAGTCGAACTTTGGTGTGCTGTCGAGGCTGCCCGAGCAATTGGTCTTAGTTCGAGTCGCATAGATGCAGCCTTAGTCCTAACTGATGTTGCAGTAGAAGCAAATTGAGTCGCGAGTATCCAAATGCCTTCGAAACACGACAAACTAGATATCGAGAAGCTTTCATCTGCTGGTCACATTCTTGCCAGCGAAGTTGCCAAATTCCCTTTCGTAACTTTCTTGGATGACGTACAGCTCTCAGATGGCTTGCTATCCGGTTCTATAACAAACGCGGTTGTAGTTGCGTGTTCGGACATGGGTGCGTGGGTGCCGTTCGTCTGCAGCGCGCCTACCGTGCAGTTGTTCCTGTTTCAGAATTTCGGACACAACTTTGACAGTGGAGGACTGGTTGAAACTGTTGTCGAAAAGGGCGTTCGCAATGTCGCTGTGTATGGTCATTCCGATTGTGAGTATCTGAAGTTTCTTGCAAAGTCAGCACAGGGACTGAGTGCAGTTGAAGAGCAGCGCCAGTTGTACGCGCATGCTCTGGAATCGGATACCGAAGCAGCCTGGACGACAGTCGGTCAATACAACGTTCTTGCCGCGCTAAAACAAATGCTGGTTGATCCAACGCTGGCACCGCTTGTGGCCAGCGGAGAACTGAATATACATGGCTGGTTTTACAACTCAGCGGTAAGGCAGTTAGAACTATTTGATCCAATACAAAAAGCATTCATGGCGGTGGTTAAGTAATGTCTAGCTTTTACCCGATGCTGGTAGTCCTCGCGCCACTCATGGCTGCAATGTTAACGGCGCTTCCGCTGCGATCCCTGAGTGACCGGCGCTTGCAGGTAGGCTGGTGTTTTCTTATCGCAAGTTTCATCTTCTCCTTGCCGGGATTGTGGCATGCGGTCCAGAGTGTCGAACCGACCCGCGTTACACTCTTGGCCTTGCCTTGGAACGTCTTGCCTCTGGTTGAGCTTTCTGTTGATCGCCTGGCAGCAATTATGATGGTTGTTATCTCCAGCATCGGCATGCTGCTCTACCGCTATTCGCAGCGCTATCTGCAACAAGACCCCGGGCTTGCCCGGTTTATGACATTACTTTCGTTGTCTATTGGTACGCTTCTCTTCATGGTGGCAAGTGCCGACCTGATTTCGCTTTTCATCGCGTGGCAATTGTTGAGCTGGTTTCTCTGCCTGCTGGCGCACAACCTCGCAAATGTTCCGACTGCGCAGGGGTCGTTTCGCACGTTCGTAATGTTGCGCTTCGGAGACATTGCGTTCCTTTGTGGTATCGCACTTGCTTTTCATCTTTACGGGACGGTTCAAATCCCGCAGCTGTTCGAACTGGCGGCTGCCGACCAAACTCGATTTGCCTTGTTCGGCACTGCACTTGAGGTTACAGGTCCTACTGCCGTGACGCTTCTGGTGTTGCTTGGCGCGATGAGTAAGTCAGCTCAGTTTCCACTGCACATGTGGTTGCCCGATTCACTCTACGCACCCACCCCGATACATGCGCTTTTGCACGCCGGCATCATCAACGCAGGTGGTTTCCTCCTCAATCGTCTGGCGCCGCTTTATGCACTCAGTCCTGTGACACTGCATCTGGTGCTACTCGTTGGGGTGTTAACAATAGTCTTTGGTAAATGCATGATGTTGGCATCAAGTGATGTCAAAAAATCGTTGGGTTACTCAACCATTGGCCAGATGGGCTATATGATGATGGAGTGCGGACTGGGAGCATTCTCGCTGGCTGTTTTCCACCTAATCGCTCATGGTCTGTTCAAGGCAACTGTGTTCCTTAACTGTGGCGATGTGATTCACAAGGCGAGGTTGCATCCATACAGTCCTCCGGTGCCGGCAGCAGGTCCGCCTAACTTGTTTGTATGGGCGGCCGGTTTCATTGTGTCGCTCGTCATGCCGCTGGCGATGATAATCGGCATCCACTATGTGTTGGGTCTTTCGTTTCTCACCCCGCACGGCGTTTTCATTTTTGTGCTGTTTAGCTGGGTTACAGCTGCGCACGTTACCCTTACGCTTTGTCGACTCGACGTGAAGTGGAGCGGTATGACCAGTGCGCTGACTCTAGTTGCGCTGATTGCCACCGGTTATTTCTTCGCAGCCGAACATTTTACCCACTTCCTCTATCCCGACCCAGGCGTTGTGGCAGCGTACTTTCAGGCAGCGGCCCTTCCAGATGGTGTCTTCCTGGCATTTGCCGGCTTCCTTGTCGGTTTAATCGTCGCAAGTTGGTTCATGATCTATCTCCACTATCACGATAGAACCTTAGTCAGGAAGGGCGAGTTATGGACAAGAGCGTACGTGCTCTTCTTAAATCGCGTCTATATGGACGGTATTGCTTTGCGGCTGTTCGACTCTTTGAAAGTCGCCGGACGTGTCCTGGACAGGTCGCGCTTGGCCTTCCCAATAATGGCGCTCATCGCTCTAACCTTTGCATGGAGGGAAATTTCCCGGCTACCGGCGGATTTGCCAGGAACGGTTGGGCTATTGGTTCTGGCTGCGGTATGCTTGCCTCTATTTCCATTTCATGGTCTCTACATGGCCGCCTTGACGCGTGCGCCAAGACTCATGGCCGTAACGCTGGCGGTATTGCTGCCAATAGTGGGACTCTTCTTTGTGCCGAATATAACGCCTGAATTCCTACCAGCTGTGGGCATCCTCGCCGGCTTCGGAGCACTGTGGGGATCAATCAAAGCGCTGATGCAGGTCCGAGTCTTGCACCTGTTGTCGTACGCAGGGCTGGCGTTGTACTCCGTACTCTGGTGGCATCTTGCGCAAGCTGGCAAGCTGACGCCCCCTGCGATGTTATATGCCTGGGCCGCCACGCTGACAATCGGGGGGCTGGTACTCGGCTGGGATCGCATCCGCGTCCGACATGGCGATCTCGACTTGAACCGTATAGGTGGGCTGCTTAAACCGATGCCGCGCTTTGCTCTGTGCATGGCTTTGCTGGTGATGGCCGCTGTGGGACTGCCGCCATTCGGTCTTTTCTTCGGTTACCTGGGAATTCTGCTCAGTCCTTCAACAGGGATGTCTTTTGGTTTTGGTCTACTTGCGATCATCGCAGCCTGGTTTGCCGCGTCATGGTACCTGTTCAAATTGATGCAGCGGCTGTTGTTCGGCGCACATCGAGAGGACCTTCGATACGAAGATCTTCGCCCTGCTGAAATTGCCGCATTCGCGATTGTGATTCTTTTACTAGTCGTTCCGGTCAGCATTCCACAACACTGGCTGGAGACAAGAGGCCCCGCTGTGACTTGGACAGTCGAGGATCGGTCATGACGATGATGGAATCAGAAACTGAAAGTGTTGTGAGCTCAAACACAGAGCTCCGAGACTTAGTGCATCGCGCCAGTGTAGTCCTTGCACATTACTGGCCCATGACTACGTTTGTCCATCACAACCCGATACGCAGCCTGGAGACCCTTCCGTTTCACGACGCAATCAGAGTTGCCCGGCGCTTCATCGGCGGCCGCGGTTACTTGCCGAATGAGCAGTATAGAGAGCTTGTAAGAACCGGACGGATTGGGTACGAGCAACTGGAT
>JADYXS010000185.1 GCA_021772155.1 Candidatus Obscuribacter sp. | reverse complement strand
CCACATGAACAATCTGCCATCGAATGTGCCTGAGTATTTGAATGGATTTCTGCAGATTTGCATGGCTAAAGATCGCACGGCTCGATTCGCTTCAGCCAAGGACGCGGAAAACGCTCTGGTCGAGATTGGGAACACCGCGACAATCGACGTCCGAGTGCCTCACGAAAAACGCCCGCGAACTGCCTCGACAGCGCTGTCCAAGGGCGGGCGTACTAGGATTGTCTTGGCGCTTGCAAGTCTTTGTGTGTTGTCTGTAGTTGGCATGTTCTTGGCTCTTAGTCAGAGGCGGGATGATAATACGTCGACGACTTTTGAATTTAATGCCGGTCATAACGAGCAACTTCACAACGCGCAAGTCCTAAGCGAGCAAGCTAAATTTGAGAAATTCGTCGGAGATTTGAAGGGACTTTGCCTGGGAGCCGAAGACCAGGCAGCTAAGGGGCGAGTCACCGCTGCTCTTGCTATTTGCCAAAAGGCATTGACCGAAGTGGAGAATCGCGACAACAAAGACATTTTGCTCTTCTACCCGCTACTAACTCGGGCAAGAATTGCATCCAACTTTTGTGACGATAGAGTTCAGTTAACTGAAGCACTAGATGATACAAAACGGATTATCGAGATGCCTGGCTCTTTGGCTCTCAATAGTGAGCGGAAGGCAAGGGCTCACATGGTAAAAGCGCGGTTGTTGTCGAGGCTAGGGGATGACCGCCAGGCCGGCCAAGCGTATGAGCGCGCAATAGAACTGGTAGGCGGTATCCACGTAACAAAACCCGAATGGGCAGATAGTCTGATGGATTACAGCAACTGGTTGAAAACGCGCCAAAACAATCGGCGCCGAATCGCAATTTTGATAATGGCATCGGACCTCTATCGTTTGAAACAACATGTTGTTGGTGAAACGAGTGCGTATGAAGGTCTGATTAGTTGTGATCTGTCGCAGGAGCCAAATTCTGTACTGCTACTTGCCACGCGCATGCAATCTGACGCAAGCAGTCGGGCTGGGGCTGAACAGCTAAAATTGTGGCAGCAATCCGTTTATTTACTCCATTCTGCCAAGCTGATCGACGAATGGCGAAAAGCTGCACTAACTACAATTGAAATTTCGAAAAGAATGGAGTCTCCTCCTGCAGTAATAGGCTGGCATATGAGGCACTTATTGCTGACAAGCGACTTTGGTAATGACGGTGAACGGTGGATGTGGGCAAATGATGCATATAACGAAACCAAGCCTTCCAAAGACGTTGCGCCTGTCCATTTTGCACGAGCCGCTTTTGACTTGGCCAGATTAGAAAGAAACAAAAAGGACAGAGTTCAGGCTTTGTCCCACTTTCGAGAAGCGGCAACCGCTGCCGATTTTGCTCAACAACTTTGGTTCAGGGAGAGTACCAGGAAAAAGGACGGTGATCTTCAACGTTGTGTTGATATTTCCGCGAGGGCTAAAATCTACATTGTGGAGCTTGGGAAGGATGGCGGGCAACAGCCAACGGATCTGGCTGAGGCGGAAAGAAGTATAGCTCTGATTCTTGTTACTGAAGCACGAAAGAGGTTGGAAAAGCGTCTGCACTCAGTTCGTCCATAAAACGTATGTCAATTGCCGTTGACCACATCGTGCAACACTTGTGTATCTCTCATGTGAGACAATAATGCTTCTCCTCGGAAGGAAATCATGAAGAACCTGAAAGAAGTCATCCCAGACGCCGCCGCTCTTCTTAAGATGGATCTGGAGAAATTAGGTCACGCAGTTCTGCATTGCGTGCACAGCTCACCCGATCCAGTTAAACGAAAGGGATTGGCTAAGAAAATGGCTGAACCTTACCACTCGGACGTGCAGCATGAAGTCAGCCATGCGATCGAAGAGGCTCTTGGCTGGCTCGCCTCGCAATGCCTACTGGGAGCAAGCCCCTACGAAGAAGATTTGATGTTTGTGACAAGGCGCGGACAGGACGAGCTGAAAAACGGTGAGCACCCATGGGGACCGGCGGACGTTGTTTAGGGGTTGTAAGCGCTCCATTCAAGACCAATGGATGTTCTGTAATTTCTAACGCTCTGTGCGAGTCCTAAATGGCGAAGTTGTTGCTGATCGAAGATGATGCTGAAATGGCGTTGCAGCTCCGCAAGTGGTTGGAAGCTGATCTGCATGTGGTTGAGCATGCCGAGACCGGTAAAGAAGCGCTGTTTCGCTTGAGCACATACGAATACGATCTAGCGATTGTTGATTGGAATCTACCGGATATGCAGGGGATTGATATCTGCAAGCACGTGCGGTGTGAAAAACTGCATATGCCGCTGCTGATGCTGACTTCGCGTGGTGATGTCGAAGACAAGATCGTCGGACTTGATGGTGGTGCCACCGATTATTTGGTGAAGCCGCCTGATCTGTTGGAGCTTTCTGCACGAATCAGATCCCTATTGCGCAGGCAAGATCCAACGATAGCCGAGGTCTTCAATGTAGGCAATTTGCAAATCAATGAATCTGCTAGAACAGTTTTCGTAGACCAAAAATTGATCAAAATCCCGCCGATTGAATTTGATTTGTTGTTGCTTTTTGCAAAAAATATTGGCAAGCCGCTCAGCCGTGCTTCCCTTGTAGCTGCGATTTGGCCTCAGCCTGACGTCGAGGATAATAACAACCTGAAGGTTCGGCTGATGAATTTGCGAAAAAAACTAGCCGCCAGCGGTAGTGATCAAACAGTCGATTATGACGCGGCAGCCGGTTATAGCCTGCGCGTCACTCGCGCGGCCTCTGACGCTTAATTATGTCCAGCAGTTTGTCGAGTGCTTGTTGGACGTTGGCTGCGGAGTGATCTCGTTCGGCTGATCCATTGCTTGCCGATGCCGAAGAGGTTTCATTCGGGCTGGTATCACGTCCCCTGGCGGGAGAAGAACCTGGTTGAGCAGGTGCATTATCCCTTGCTCTTGCTGGAGTTTGCTGATCGCGCCCTTGAATACCCGGCCTTGGTTGGGTTCCATTTGAGCGGTTTGGAGTCTGTTCTATCGGAGGTGTCGATGATCGATTATCACCTTCAGGAGAAGCCGGGCGATTCTCTCCAGGTTGTCTGCTTGCGTTGCCTGCCGTTTTTGTCTGGGCAATATCCGAGGTCGTAGGTGCATTCTGTTCCATTCCAGGCACCGGTCTCCCATTAGCCATCGCAGGATGTAGTGGGTCCATAACGCTCCTTGCCGTGCGCGGCTTATCGTTTCCAATCGAAATTGGTTGTTCTGCTGTTTCGCTCTGTGAGGGGTTGGGATGAACCGCGCCATCTGAAGTGTGTATTACATCAGGCCCTGATGACGGTGAGGTCTCGACTCCACCCGTATTCTGATCGCCACCGCCTCCGCCGCCTTTGGCACCGCCGCCGCCAGGTCCGTTACCGGGAGCCGGGACAAGCTCCTTATGTCCATTGTCGCCACTCTCAGACGGCCCATTTGGGGCATCGTGGGCAGCATTTGAGACGTTGAATCCCTGCAGTATGTTGCTCACATCCGGTGAGGCTATGCTATTGGACGCGGTGAGACTGTCCATTTGTTTCAACCGGTTGGCATAGTCAGCGTCGGCGGAAGTTGGAGCAAATGTCCGAGCTTCCACCGTGGTGGGTTGAGTAGCTACCTCTTGGGTATTTTCCAATTCCATGCAAGAAACCTCCTGATCGGACTGATTACCACAGAATAGTTGGACCGCAGTAAAGTTATTGTGAACAGCCAGGGGCAAGGTTATAAGCAATTTGAGTGGCCGCCGCGCACGGAGCAGGCAAGATGCCTGCGCTCCCGGGACAGGCATCTTGCCTGCGCTGCTGGACCAAATGTGGGGCGTGCGCCATGCGCCGCCTGTGCACGGAGAGGTTACTTAAGCTCGATCATCTAATGGCTCATAGAAGTTGAACATTCGGAGTTAGCTCAATTTTCCCGGTTTTGGGATTGACGGCATGGTGGGAGCCTCTTGTAGTCCAGGCGTCGCGATCAAATGGCCGATAGTCGAGTGTTTGGGTGTCAGGAGTTAGGCCTATCTTGCCAGTGTTTCGATCGACGGCATGGTGAGAACCATTGCCACTCGGTGCGTCGCGATCATTGCGATATTCGAGCGTTTGAAAATCAGAAACCAAGTCAATTTTTCCGGTTTTCGGATTGACGGCAAAATGGAAGCCGTTTTTATCCCCGCTGTCACGACCAGTTCGACGATCGCTGTGTCGATTGAACTGACCGAGTGTTTCCCTTAACAGACTCGCCAGATCGCTGGTGTCTGCTACCTCAGGCACTGATGTCTGTGGTCTATCGCTTTCACCGACCGTATTGCGTCCACCAGCATCTTTCCCTTGAGCTCCACCTCCACCAGGTACGTTAGCAGGAACTGGCAAAAGATCTCGGTGTCCATTGTCGCCACTCTCCGATGGTCCATTCGGGGCGTCGTGGTCAGGATTCGAGAGGTTAAATCCCATCAGGATACTGCTAACATCAGGTGAGGCCGTGCTGCTGGATGCAAGGAGACTGTCCATTTGTTTCAACCGGTCGGCGTAATCAGTGTCGGCGGAACTTGGAGCAAATGTCCGAGCTTCCACTGTGGTGGGTTGAGTGGCTACCTCTGGGCTATTCTCCAATTCCATTCAAGAAACCTCCGAATCGGACATGATTGCCGCAGAATATTCGGGTTGCGGTAAAGTTTTTGTGAACTGCACCGGGTATAAGGCCATAAGCAATTTGGAGGCGCCGCCACAGATGGCGTTCGCTGAGGGCGATTTACTTGATGGTCGATACGAGTTTTTACGCTCGCTAGGTCAAGGTGGCTTTGCCGAAGTCTTCTTGGCCCAGGATATTGTTCTCGGCAGGCAAGTTGCGATCAAGTTTCCGCATTTCGTCGTCAATAAAGATGCGGAAGGACATGCACGGTTTCAAAGGGAAGCAACCATCTTGGGGCAATTACGCCACAAGAATGTAGTGTCGGTCTATGCTCACGGGCGTGCTGATGATGGGACACCGTATCTGGTGATGGAGTATGTGGATGGACGACCTTTGTCCAGACTCATTGAAGAAGGTGCGCTCACCTACGATCTGCTAAACAGTATTGTCAGCCAGGTCTGCGACGGCCTTGAGCATGCGTCACAGTTTGGCGTGGTGCACCGTGATTTAAGTCCTTCGAATATATGTGTTTGCTTTGGCACCATCGGGATAGAAGCTAAAGTTATTGATTTCGGTTTATCCCGAGTATTCGGTTTCGAGTCTTCAGCTGGGAAACTTACACAAGAGATGGTTGCGGTCGGCTGCCCACCTTACATGAGCCCAGAGCTTGCTCGTGGTGAAGATGTAGATGTGCGCTCCGATATTTACTCTCTGGGCTGCGTTCTGTACGAATGTGTTAGTTCAAATAGGGCCTTTGAAAGTCTATCGCCAGCCCGATTACTTGAGATGCATCAGTTGGAAATGCCAAATCCGCCGGAGCTATTGCCACCATTTAAATCCCATACAGATTTGTCGCCGCTGATACTAAAATGTTTGCAAAAAGATCGGCAAGAACGGTATCAATCTCCAATCGAAGTGAAAGCCGCACTGACGGCTCCGAAGAAATCTGTCAAGTCAGTTAACGTTTGGTCAGCCCGAATAGTAACTCAAAAATCAATTTATGGAATGAAGCGTGCTGCGATGCTGACATTGTGCATCCTTTTCTTAGGTGCGGCAATGTTTGCTGGATTAAACGATCAGTTCTCGCTCTCCGCGCGCAGTCAGATGTATCAACATTCTGTTGCGGCAGATTTGGCCCTTAGGCAACAGAATTTTTCACGCGCGCTTCACGAGCAAGTTGAGGCTGCCAGTTTCGCGCACGCAGCCCATGACATTGGAAAGACACGAGAACACCTATCAAACGCACTCGACGTGTATACGAAGCATCCAAAGATTGTTGTAGCCCCGGAAGATATTAGATCGTTATCGATTTTGGGCGATGATGTTTCCCGGTCCGTGTCTTATTTCAACGAAGATGTAATTACACAAAGTTTGTTATTAGAAATGGCTGTAACGACCAATAACCCTGGCGAAGTCGACTTGCCATTGATGTCTTTGAAAAAGCTCTTGAACAAGTATAAAATCCCTAATGATGGAGCATTGGACCGGTTGTATTCAGCATTGTTTATGTACCTGAGCAGACCGGGTGTCCAGCCGTCTAAGTATGCCAAAACCTTTGCAGAAGCGTCGTTCGTTTTGGTTTACGGAAATGAAGTAGAAAAGTCCGCGCAGTTGGCGGTGCTTTTTTGCGAGAAGTCTGTTGGCGGAAGAAACGAGAGTCAGCTGGCGCGCCTCTGCGGGCATCCTCTGGGGAAAGCAGCACTAATCAAGGATGCATCGTTGCTGCGCCGGTTGGTGGTGCAGCAGGCCGCAACGTTGAGTAGATCGGATATGTCGCCTCTGGACCGGGGAGTGTCGTACTTACTTCTTTGTATCGGGACGCTCCAGCTTGGCGATGAAAAGTCTTGTTCAATCTACACGGAGAAAGCCTTGAAGGAGTTGGACTTCTCTATCGATAACGGCTTGCAGAAGGCCGATAAGGTCCATGAAAACATGGAGTTGTATTGGACGGCGCTGTCCGCTGCTAGAAATCAACCTGCACTTGTAAGTGCCGTGGTGCAGGTTATACTAAATCATAGAGGAGCATCGATCGGTGATGGTGCTCTCCGCGCGAAATTTGTTGCTCTGGAGAAAAGGGTTGCTGGCAATGACTTTTGAGCAGAGGACTGCTGCTAACACACAGACTCATCCGTCAATTCCAGTACGGGGTAGGTAGGTGCGAAGCATAATCAATTCGCAGGAATTAATGCGCAGTTGGTATCTGGCAAGACTGCGGCGCCTTGCACTTTCCGAGCAACAGAGTATTCAGCTTACTCCCGCCACTCTTGTAACTGCAGACAGAGAAGCTGTTCAAACCTACCTTGAACAGCTCAGAGAAGGACAATCCGTCAGCAAAGTGGCTGTTGGCAGGGTGCCCGATCAGCATAGTGTGCCGATATACTTAGGCGTTGCAACCGCGGTTGCTGGGGTGCTGCTAATTGTATTGCCTTCTTCAGGACAGTTGGCTCTAGGAGTGGTGCTTCTGATTTGCGCATTTGTCGTGATGTCAGTCGTGGTGCGCAATCTCAAAAGACTTAACCGAACGTTGCTGGCGACATTGCAGAAAGCGGTATTGCTATGTAATCCAAAGCACGATGAGAATGTGTCGTTGAGCCAGCTGCCAGGCGAGTTTATGGACTCTGTCCATGAACTCGTTGAACGCGAGCGGTTGATTGCAGACTTTGCGCCTGAGGTCATTTGTCTTGTCCGTCCTGATTTCACCATCGAGTGTATCAATCCGGCCTGCCTCAGATTGTGGGGCTATAGCTTGATTCAGCTTCTGGATACGGATCTTCGGAAATTATGTCCAGAGCAGTGGCAAGTATTGTTCAGCGCGTGCGAGGCGGCGCGTGATGCTAATGCCGAGCAAAGCGTTGAAGCAATTTTAGCTAAGTTTGACGGTTCTACGATTGACGTTTCGTGGCACGTAGAATGGTCACCAAGGCAAGAAAGGTTCTTCATTGTTGCCAAGGATATTAGCGATAGTAAACGTGTTGAGAGGCTCAAAAACGAGTTTGTTTCTGTAATAACGCATGATCTGCGTTCGCCTGTTGCCACCATGCAGGTAACTTTGAAGATGCTGACGTTGGGCATGTACGGGAAGCTGGAAACCGACGTTCAGGAACGTGCAAAATCACTGCTCCGAATTTCGGAGTACATGTTGAGAATGGTCACCGATCTGCTTGATCTCTTTAGGGCTGAGGAATCTACGATTCCGTTGATGGAAGACGTTGTTTCGTTGCGTGGCATCTTGTTGGATAGTGTCCAGCTAATGGAGCCGCTCGCTCAGGAAAGGCAAATTTCCTTGCAGATTGTCCTCGAAACGGAGACCAACTTGAATGTTGATCCACACCGCGTTCAGAGAGTGCTGGTCAATTTAATTGGAAATGCAATCAAATTTTCTGGCGACGGATCGACAATTTCGATTCATTCCAGTCTGAATAAACAGGGAGCCGTTGAAGTCATTGTTTCTGATCAAGGAAGAGGAATTTCTCATTCGGACTTGAGTCGAGTATTCGATCGATATCAACAGGTGGAATCCGGAGATGCTGCCTTGAAAGGTGGATCGGGGCTCGGGTTAGCGGTCTGCAAAACTTTGATAGAGGCTCACGGCGGAAAGATTACTGTGTCAAGCGAAGTCGGCAAAGGCACCAACTTTTGCATTACCTTGCCGGCTGCTCGAGTTTTAGCCACGAGTTGATTTTGCGATAGATACATTTGTACGGACGACTTTAGCCAAACTCGCTGAAGAAATCAGGATATGTAGCCATTCCTTCGTATCCTTCCAATGAGTTCTCACGCAATTCCAATACCATGAAGGCGTTTGGATCATTCAGTGGGAACGGGGACTCAACTCCGAATTCTGAAGCTGGCTCGAATCCGAAGCGTGGGTAGTAGGTTGGTGAGCCCAGCACAATTATTGCATCCCAGCCGAGTTCCCTTGCTTTGTCTAGACCATATCTGCAAAGAGCACTTCCAACGCCTTTGCTTTGGTATTCCGGCCGCACTGCAAGTGGTGCAAGTGCCAAAACTTCCTTCGTTGGCCCGGCGGTTGCATCGATACAAATTTTCGAGAAGATTACGTGCCCCAAGATTTGACCGTCCGAAACGGCAACGACTGAAAGCTCCGGAATGTACTTATCCGAAGCTCGAATTTTATCTATAAGATGACCTTCGTCGGGTCTGTCGAACGCTAGTTCGTGAACCTTGAATACAGTCGGATAATCCGCAGGTTGCTCGGCGCGTATGTCTAATTCTATAGGCATGGTGCTTCTCTAAGCGGGGTTGGATCTTCGGCGGGTCGTTTGCTGGTGTCGAATATAAACATTGTACTGCTTGCACAGCAGCCATTGCTAACGGAATGATGATGCGTTGAAGAATGAATTGCTTCTTGTTACTGCGCTGTGAAAGGCGCGAGAAAATCAACAATAGTGACGACTTGTTGCAATTGTACCCGGGTAGCCTATCGATTCATATCCGCGATGGCCGTCCGCGCCCTGTGGGGAACTCTGTACGACTAGGCTGGTCAAGTGTGACGGTTAATGACGCCCGTCCAAGAGTTGTAAATCAAACACTTTACCAACTGTACCGTTTGCATCAGACCTTGGAAGAGATTGGTGGTCTACTTGCAGAGTAGCCGACCGATGGAGTTAATTATGAAACGATCTATTGCAGCCACTCTTTGTCTTGGTTCGGTGGCTCTTTGCCAACCTTGTTTTGCAGAGGCTGATCCCAGTGTCCATGATACCAGTGAGCTATCTGCTGCAGCCGCTCTTGTGGCAGTTGCCACTCCCGTGGTTATTAGCGGGGCAGGAATCTGTTTGACAGCCGGTACCGGACACCAATTAGTTAGGTTCGTTGATGCTAGTGGGAACGCCTTGGGCGAGCTTACCGCTGACGGATTCAATCTAATTGCCGACGCGATTCATCATGAATCCAATCAGCCCTATGTTAAGGCTAACAACAAATCGATACCACTTGTGGTGCGAAACGACTATCTCGAGTTGAACGAGAAGGTGATGACAAAATGAGAAACGCCTTCACAAGGATACTTCTAGCAGCCTCTTTTATATTGTCAGCGGTTTTGTTGCCTCCCGTGCAGCTGGCGCCTGCTGCATTAGCTGCAGATGTCGCTAAATCAGTGACTGTTGATCAAGAGAAGTTGGTGGTCGCGAAGGATTTGACGGACTGGCTTCAGGCAACTATGTTAGAAAAGAAAGCCATAGCGGCCGTTGTATCAAGAAAAGGTGGACCGGACGTGAAGAAGCGAGACTTCACAGGAATGGCCCATTCCGCTCTCGCCATTTATGATCCCCGCGCTCAGACGTGGATTCTCTACCAGATAATGAACGTGCCGAAGTCAGGTGAGCCAGTATCAGAATTGTGGCGCACGGCACCGGTCGATTTCTTTTATGGGCAAACTGGATACGAGAAAAACGCACTCTTGCTGATCCCGGATTCGGAAACTCAACGACGTCTGTACGACGGCATATTGAGCGGTAAGACGTGGAAGTTGGCTTTCACGCAAAAATACAATCTCCTTTCTCAATACGACACCTTTGACAGTTTGAATTGCAATAAGTGGATCCTCATGGCGATCGCGGCTGCCCGAATCGATAACTATGACCCCAAAGTAGTCCTTGCCACCATTCGTCAGGGATTCGACCCAGCCAGGTTGCGCATCAACTTCATCGAGAAAGAATTTGCCAAACGCAAGCCAAACGTCAGGCGCGATGAACTGCCGAGCTTCGGTGCAATAAAAACGGTCACGCCTCAAAGCCTTTATCAATCAGGGATGTTCGAGGAGCGATTGTTTGCCTCCCAAATGCCATCACACTAGGTATTTTCAATTAGAAGTTCTTCCGCGGTTAATCAACTGATGATATGATTTTCCCTCTATCGTCGACATCGCCATGAAGGGCACAACGTTCTTATGCGGAAGCTACTGCACGGATTACATCATTTCCAGACCGAGATTCACGCTATTAATACGGAATTCTTCGGACGATTGGCAAAAGGGCAATCGCCTGATGCTGTGTTCATTACGTGTTCCGATTCGCGCGTCGTCCCAGCACTTCTTACGTTAACGGCTCCAGGGCAGCTATTCATCATACGTAATGCTGGAAACATTGTACCGGCACGGGATGACTCAGGTGGAGAAGAAGCGACAATTGAGTACGCGGTCAACGCACTTGGCGTACGAGATATCATTATTTGTGGGCACACCCAGTGTGGTGCCATCAAGGGTCTTCTCCGTCCAGAAACTCTCAGCGATCTGCCGGCTGTTGGACGATGGTTGAGGCACGCCGAAGAAACGAAGAGAATTCTCGATACGAGTTACCACGAACAGGATTTTGATTCTGTCCTCGACATCGCCATCCGCGAGAATGTACTGGTGCAACTGGAACATTTGCGCACACTATCGTGCGTTGCGCGCCTTCTCTGGAAACGGGAGATAGAGCTGCACGGATGGGTCTACGACATCGAAACTGGCAGCGTTTCCATATACGATCCAATCGAAGAAGACTTTCTACCTGTAGTCAAAGCCGACAATGGATTTCAGTTGGTTAAAGCTCCACTGTAACCTTTTAGATTCACTTAACGCTTCGCCGTCGCGACTCAACGGGAACAATGAGCAAGTGTTCCCGTCACTGCGGTATTGATTCAATTAAGCACTTCGGTTTTTCGCCGCTCGGTGTTCTTGCCCGATGGAGTTAAACAATGAACGTTCTTGTGGTACTTGACACCGTATCTGCTACCAATTCCAAGCCCACAGTGGATGCAATTCTCCAAAGAACCTGGGCTAGTGGAACTATTTTCTATCTTTTCTCTGTGCTGGAGACCGGCGCGGATTCGCTTGCCTCTGTGGAAGCCTCGAGCAAACCAGTTCAGTTGGAAAAACGAGTTCGCTTGCTCTACGACACTATGCTTTCGCTCGAAACGGTCAGACCGGAAGGCACTTATTTTTGTCAGGTTGCCGCGGGCGAGGCCGTCGAAAACATCGTCTATAGGGCTAAAGAGCTGGATGCCGATTTAATCATCATTGGAGCCTCCGATGCAGGATCATCCTCCGGCGCAAGGGAATGCCTTGATGCACGGGTCAGCAGGCGTGCTAATTGTCCAGTTGAAAGCATTGGCTGGGTCAGCAGCGCAGAAAGTTCTTTCTCTGACCGCTCAATCACGCGATAAAAGTTGAGTCTTCGACGCTTTTCCGCGCTAGCTGCTCATGCGAGCAGCGAACGTACTTTCGGAAGTGGAGCTCGTTTCATTGGACGGTTCGTAACTGATGAATACGGAACAACGTCCCGCTCGCTCCATGGATAGACCGTAATCTCAACTGGATATCCATCCTCAATCCACCTGAGGTGGACAAATTCTCCCTTGCGGTTAAGAACCTCTTCTTCCTCCACGTCCTCATAGCCATGCGTCGCCAGCAGGTCTTTGATTTCGTTGAAGTCTTCGGAGTACGCATGTAAATCGATATCGGAGCCGGTTCTAACCTTCCCGCTCAAAGTGCTGCCGATCAAGAACGGATCGCAATGGTCGATGAGTTCCATTATCTCAGCGGCGATTGTGCGCATGCAGCGTACCCGCCGTTT
>JADYXS010000184.1 GCA_021772155.1 Candidatus Obscuribacter sp. | reverse complement strand
CGTTCAAGGCGTGCACCAGCACTATGTCCACCTCAAACCAGGCGCATTTGTGGCTCCCCCAAGCGGTGGTGGTGGTGATGGTGGTGTCGGGGACTTTGGTCCTCCGCCGAGCGATTCGGCAGTGCCCGGAGTAGTTGAGGGATCGTCAATTGGCGGGGCCGGTGGCGGAGTGCAAATTTCGAATCCAGCATCTGGCGGAGTCGGGTATTACAAAGCAAGGCAGGCACCACCGATCAACATCGATCGCGGTAATGCGATGCTCCCTAATCCGGCAGGTGGAGACAACTTCAACAGTGGCGGTCCATCAGCTCCGCGGTACAGCGGAGCCAGAAGCGGGGATCTGAAAAAACTAGGCAAGGCACCGGGGTTGGACGACAAACAAGATGCCGGTGGCGCGCCTGAAGCACCGCAAGCTGCTATCGTGACTCAATCGACCACTCAGGATTTGTCATTGCCTGATGATGAATTTGTCTCACGATATGGTCTACAAGATTCAGGTAGCAAAAAATTCGGTAAGGCTGTCGGTCGAACCGTTGCACGAACCGGCAGACGCGTTCTTCAGCGCGGCACCGGTATGGTCGGCTTTTAATGACAGGCAAGAAAAATATGGCGAGGGCTAAGGAGTTAATCATGAGCAAATTCGGATTGTTAGCTATGACGCTGGGTGTGCTCGCCATAACGGCGATTGCGCCTGCTGATGCGCAAAGCGTCAGACAGGATGCCAAAAGTAAAGTGAGATGGTACAACGCACCGCGCGAAATTCAAATCACCGACGACAGACCCGTGATCAAAGACTTCCGCGAAGCACCGTCCGTCCCGCAGAGCATCCAGATGCCTCCCGGACCCGGCGCCTATGGTGGCATGGGTGGTGGCGGTGGCGGCGCCATGGGTGGTGACGGCGGCAGCACTTTGCCTGCAGGCGGGATGCCCATTGGTGGAGGCGGCGGCGATCCCGGCTACCGCACAGACAGTCCAACTGGTCCAGTGGGTTTGCCCAAGGCAGACTTTGGCCATGCACAGACGAACATTCCGGCCCGCGGCATGGGTCCAAGGGGTCCGCTGGCTAATGGTCAATCGACTAACCGCTTGATGGGAAAATTGCAGCCGTGGAGTCCAGGAACAGGCGTGAATCCTAACGTCGGCAGAGCGATGGGTGGGCGTCCAGCGGCCCGCATGGTCGCTGCTCCATCTGCAGCAAGATACAATCAAGCCGGAAATGGCTACGGACCCTCGGTTGGTGGTGGCCAGGCATACGGAGGCAGTGGCTCGAACACTTCAGTAAGCGCTCGGCTTTTGAAGAAAATCAAATAGGTGGAGAGGTGAGAAGAAAAGCACCTGACCTTATTTCCAAGAATCTTGGCGGCGCCGACAGAATAACTGTCGGTGCCTGCCGGCATGTAGGGGATGTGCATCGGACAGCGATTCTTGCGCTCATTGCCGCTCTTACTTTATCCGGGTGCAACGAGGAGAACGCAGACGGCTCCTTGTCGTCAGGCAACGCCGGGCATTCACTAACGGTTTCCAGTTTCGTTCGACCGAAAGCCGATCCCTTAATGATGCAAAAAATACGTGATGAAGAAGCCGAAGCGCGACGCAAAGAAGCGGAGGCTGTCGCTGCACAATTGCAACAAACGCAGCAACAAAACGCAGCAGTAGACCCGGCCAATAGAGATTTACCGGCAGTTGACACCTCACCAATTGCCGAAATAGCAAGCGCATTTGGATTTGGCAACAACAACAACCAGCCAACTGGCAGCGCACAAGCTGGCATACCACCAGCGCCGGTGCAACAGATTCCAACTCCTCCACCGTCAATGCAATCTTACGGCGGTGGTTATCCTTCACCCGGCGGAAGCATGATACCGCCACCACCTGCAGTAAGCCTCTACACACAAGCTACCCCCATGCAGTCGCAGGACCCGTACGCACAGGCGTACGCTCAGGGCGGATACAACCCATACCAACAGCAGCAGCAATACCAGCAGCCACAATACCAACAGCCGCCGATACCATCACCTTCTCACCCAACGGGCAGTATGTTCAGCAATGGTGGTGCCAACTCCAATTCCTCATCCTCTGAAGAGCCGCCTAAAAGACAGCCAGCAATGGTTGTTATCACGCCGACAGGGATGGATCAACGCTCTCAGTACAAGCAACGCGATGATCTTAAATTGCTCGTCAAAGGCGCCTTCGCAGCCACCTCATCACCTGAGCTAAAAGATGGCAAACTAGCAGTGATACTATCACGCACCGACGTCGGGCTCCCGGCAGAAGCCACCAAAGGCAACATCAGTCTCGGCCAGCGACAGATCGACAATCTCTTCAAAACGCCGCCGGTAGACAAAAAAGTGCTGCCCTTAGTCAAAAAACTCGAGACTGACGTGGCGCAATCTTATTACAGATATCTGTACTCGTTTAACAAATACACTCTCAATCAGCAGCAGGTCGCCGCTCGCAAACAAGAAATGGATGTCTCCGATACACCATCGGAAAAACAGCGAGCCGCCGCTGATCTGTCTGCGGCACAAAACGACGCTGAAGCATCCAAGGATGACCTGCGCGCCGCGCAATCGGACATGGCATCTGTAGCTGGTGTCCAAGCGGCTCGCAGCGTGATCACAAAAGTGTCAGGCGTATCTCCAAGCATTGAATCGCTTGCAGTGGCAGACCAAGACGCGTCACAAAATCCAGCGGACGGAATCATGGGGTCGGTCGGCAACGCCTTGGGTGCTTTGAATTTTTGGAATAAAGGGAAACCAAAACCTGCCGATAGCAGCGAAAAAGTAGCTGCAGAACCGGTTGAAAAGCCAAAGTCTGCCAAGCCAAAAGGCAAGGACAAGAAAGCTGGAAAAGAGCGACCGGCGCCAGCTCCGCAAGTTTCCAGCACAGAATCGGAAACCCCAGAGGAAACTCCTCCGGCAGCGGCGGCGGCGCCTAAAGGCTCTTCCTCCACCGGCATTTCTTTCGAACTAAAAAACGTGCAGACTACACCCCGCAAGTCTGTGTTAAAGGTTGCTGTGCGCAACAACGGCGAAAACAATTTTACTTTGGATCCGGAAATCATCTCAGTTCTTGAAGGTGACCGAAAACTTGCTGAGGCCGCGGTGCGAGCCGAGTTTGACAGTACGTTAGTTGGTCCGAATCAAGAAGTTACCGGGACAATTACCATCTTCGGACGACCGTGGAACGACAAGTTGAGCGTTTCCCTGTCAGAAGGAGGGCGAACTATCCAACTCCATAGATAGCGATGTGATTGGGCTCACATCACTGTTTTTGCGGCTGATCAGGGTGACTATTCATGACTAGAGTGCCAAGGCACCAGATTTTACTTGCACTATTGACATCGTTCGATAATAATGATGCCTACATTCCCCGCATAACGCGTTCCGAGTTGCTTACCAACAACTTACGCTGTCAGCCAGCCACCCATGAGGTGCTGGTGAGAGGCCATTTGAAGATGTCACTGTTCAACAAGACATTCAATGCATTTTTTGCTGCAATGATAGCCGTGGCGACCTTTGCTACGGTTGCTTCGGCAGATCCTGCTGTTAACTACCAAGCAATGGCCACGCCGGACAATGACCTGCAAAGCCTGGTCACCGAGACTGCGCGCTACCGTGAGGGGCACCATTGGGCAAAATCCTTCGCTGACAGCGTCAAGTATTCCAAAGTAACCGACGGTCGCGGTCAGAAGGTAGACGGCGTCCAGAGCAGCCAGGTGAAGCTGTCGGAACCTAAGCAATTCAACGAGAAGGTCGATAAAGGCCAACAAGACATTCGCGTATGCGCGGCCGGGTCATTGCTGCCAGACGGAAGGTTCTCGTGGGACGGCCGAGCAGGAATCATACCCAATCCTTCTTTAACGATGCCTGGAGGCACCAGTCCGTTCAAAGTCCCAGACTCGGGTTACCTGGGAATTATCGGACCGATGCTGGATGTAGTCTCCACAGACCACAGTAAACGCACCACATCTATCACCAACGGTGAATTTGCAGCGATCATGGCAGCGCGCACAAACCTGGTCACCGAGATGCGGGCAGATCCAGGCCGCTGGCGAGATGCGATGAAAGCATCACAGGAGGCCAAGCAACAGAGTTCCGCAAACCAGCAGGCCGAAATGGCCGAGGTCAGCGAGGACTGCGGCTGGGACAACATCACCTTTTTCCCTTTAATAAACATTGCCAACGAGCAAGTCTGGCAGCCTTGTGCAGCGGACGCGAAATTCAAAACATATGAGAATGCCGCGTGGATGGTTGGACGCATGTACAAAGAAGTGTACATACCAATGGCCATACTCTTCCTATTGCCTGGCGCAATCTTGACCCAACTGAAAATCGTAGTTCGTACCGGATTTTTGTTCGGATCCAATGACGAAGATATGGTCTCGCCGTGGTCTGGAGTGATGCGCTCAATGATCGCCGTATTTTTGATTCCGGCAACGCAACTGTTCATGAGTTACACCATTGATGTTGGAAACTCACTCACTTATGAAGTCTGTAACTATAAGCCGTTTTACGACCTGCAAAGGATCAAGGAATGGCGTAATGAACAGACCTTGAACACCACTGCCAATCAAAACAGAAATTACATCAAAAACCTGGCCGAAACACAGATCGGTGGAAAATTCAAAGGGACCAAAGAAAAGGACCTAAAAACGGAGGATCAGCACTTCGTCGATACCACCGGACAACAATGGTTCAATACGTTGAGCGCTCTGATGGGTCAAGGTATGGTTTGCCTAAATGCATTCCAATTCGTGATGGTGCTCTACCTGTTCCTACTTGGACCAATGGCAGCAGCCTTGTTTGCCTGGCCAGGCGTGGCAAGAGAGACGTTCAGGAAAGTCTTTTCAAACTGGATGAACGGCGTTGTGCATCTTACGCTGTGGAAATTTTGGTGGTCAATTATTTTGTTGTGCATGTCGGTTCGTCTCTATCTTTATCAGGACGCAATTGGCAGCCTACCTCCACCGGAGGATAGTTTTGAAATGTTCACGGCGGCAGCATTTATGGCCATGCTGATGTACATTCCCTTCAATCCTTTCGATTTTCGCCCGGGAGACCTCGTTAGCTCTGTACTGGAGAAAGCACAGCAACAGACATCCAAAGGTGGCGGCGGAGCTGCAGCCGTTGGTTCCGCTGGTGGCGCCGGCGGTGGCGGTGGTTCCGGCGGCGGTCAGAACGCCGGTGTTTCCGCTGGCGTCGGAGGCTAAATCATTGTTTGCAAACACTCATATCCAAGGTTTAGCTCAAAACGAAGTACTCACGATGAATCGAAGCCAACTTACTATTAAGTTATCCAGAATGCTGGCAATTGCGACTATCGCGATTGCGGTCGTTTGCTTGTTACCGTTTTCGGCTGCTGCAGAAGATACATCACAAAGAGCGCTGAGAATGAGCGGCGCAGACGGAGAATCTAGCTCCAACGGGACCGAGAGTCCTGTCAGCCTTATGGACGCCTTCAGTAAGAGTCACCCGGGATACAAGCAGCTCGACACGTCATTTTCAAATGGCGACCTTAACTTCGGTGAGCACGGGGAAACTCAGAAGAGCACAAGTGCAGGAAATAGTTCCGGCGTTGCGTGGCCCGAGATCCTGCCAGGACAACCGATCAAAGCAGATGAGCGGACTAAGTCATCCCTCGGCATCATGAATAGCGTCTTGAAGGCCAATGACCCTACTATCGGCCCATACCCTTTGACGGCTAACTTCGCAGCTGCCGTGGCAGCAGTCTCCGCCCAGATGGAGGCGGACATCGAGCAAGCGCCAGATAACAGTCTGGCCCGCGCGAAAGAAGAGCAAAACCAGGCGAACCAAACAAGCGCCGACACCAACGGTTTAATGGAGCGGAACCAGGCTGGCGCTGCCATTGATTACTGCGCCCACTACTTATACAACTTCACTACGGAAGCAAATAATAAGTGGAACAAGGTTCGAAACGAACTGTTTCTCCCGATGGCTTTGCTACTTTTGTTACCCGGTGTTGTCCTTGCTCAGTTGAAGGCCACGGTTTCTGCAGGGACGCCGGTGATCGCCGACGTCACCAGCCCCTTTGATGGCATCTTGCGTGCCATCGTGGGAATCTTCCTCATTCCAGCAAGTTACCTTTTCATCAACTACGGCATCGATGTTTCCAACTCGATTAACTTCACTATCTCGTCCGAGTACAAACGCATCTTCGGCACAGATATGTACAAAGACGCTATGTGCGCGCACATCCGCGCATTCAATGGTCGCAACCCTTCCGAAAACAACTTACACGTAAAAAACCAGCAAGCGAAGATGACTCGTCTAGGCGAGAACAACACACCATTTGCCAATTTTGAAGCACGCATGACGGTTGCTTTGCGCGACCCCTGTGCCAAGCTCGATGAAGTTCCGGAAGATCGCGCCAACGAGCAAGTTCCCTACGTGACGAACGCTCTGCGAAACTCATACAACACGGCCAACTCCGCGTTGGCCATGACTTGGAACATCTTGTGCGCATTTCAGATGGCTTACCTCTATTACCTTTGGTTCGTTGGGCCAATTATTGCTGCGCTCTGGGTCTACCCAATGAAGGAACTGCGCGATGCATTTCCGGCATGGATCAATGGTGTTTGCACAATCTGCTTCTGGAGCCTATTCTGGAACACCACTATTCTCTTGATGGCGTGCTGCCGCGGAGTTGATGAGAGTGGAACGCTGATTATGACCGCGCTAAACTTCCTCTCTACGGCGTGTGTTAAATTCGCTTTTGACTTTTCTGGCTTGGTTAAGGAAGCCGGTATGCAAGCAGGAAAAGCGGCAGAAAAAGCCGGCGGCTCCCAAGGCGCAGCAGGCAAGTCTGGAGCGGCTGGATCTTCTTCGTCATCACATTCGCAGCATCCAACTGGACCGGCGGCAGTTCCTTCGCCCAGCGGACCGTCAGCAGTGCCCATGCAGAGCAGGTCACTCAGCGCGTCGCTTGGTGATGGCGGTGGCACATTCAGCAGCACAAGCAGTACCGGTGTTGCAGGCGGCACAGACGGCGCAAGCACATTCTCATCACAAGGCGGGCTCCTATCCAGCAGTGCGGCAAAATGGGATCTAGATTTGAAGGATTTCCAACATCCAGCGCCGCCGCTTGATAGTGGCGGCCTCGGTGGAATCGGTGGCATCCAATTTACCCCTGACTCAAGCGCCCTCGGTGCGGGAAATCCATTTGCTACAGAACAACCATTTACGATCGCCGGAGGCACAATTGCAGGCGACACGAACGGTGACGGTACGGTCGACGGGGCGGACAGTCCGCTCGGTGGTGCCGGTTTTGACGCTGGTGCCGGAGCTCTGGCAGCTTCTGCGATGTTGGCCATGCCTAATGCCGGGGCCGGTTTTGATGTTAACAATCATCACGCCAACCATTTTAATCAACAAGACCTACTAAATTCATTCACGCAATCTGGTGGGAGCACTCAAGCAGAAGCTGCGCGTGAGCAAATGCGCAACAAGATGGAAGAGGCCGCTCTTAACGGCGGCGCCAAGGGATTATTTGTAGATGGAGCCGGCGCCAATGGGCAAGCCGCTTTCATCAGCGCCCAGCAAATGGAAGGCATGTGGTCCAGAGGCGATGCCCAAGCAGCAACCGGTAGCAGTGATATAAATCTGACCCAACTTGCTGCCTCAATCGGAGTTCCAAACATCAGCTTGCCGACAATCAGCAGTACTGCGGACGGCAGCGGCGGTGGCAGCTCCAGCATACCTGGAATGCCTGGCGGTCCTCCACTTTCGGAGAGCTTCGGCAGAGTTAGCTTCGATCTCGGCAACAATCCTGTGCCGTTGACCGGCAGCGCCCCTAGCTTGACTGACCTTTCTGGCGTCCAAGCACAACTTTTCGGTCAACGCGAAAAGCTTGCTCTTGAGGCTCAAACTGCAGCGATATCTCAAATGCAAGGCACCGGCGGCGGTGGTCCAAGCGACCCGAATGCCAACAACTCCCTTTACGCAAGTGGTGCCTCGAGCCTCAGCGGGTCCGTAGGACCGATGGGCAGCGATCAGATGGCAGCGGCACAGGCTCAGGCGTTCCAACAAGCGACAGAAGCACAAAAGCAACAGCAATTTGCCCAGCAATCAGCTGCCGCCGCAGATGTATCTGCGTTGACTAGCAACCCAGGACAGTCCGAGCTTCAACGGCCCGCCAACGACATCGGCAGCGCGCCTACCGTTATGGGAGCCAACATAGGCGGGTTGAATCAAGCCGCTTATGGCAGCGG
>JADYXS010000183.1 GCA_021772155.1 Candidatus Obscuribacter sp. | reverse complement strand
TTGCTGGACTTGTCGCAATGTGCTGATGAGAAAATACAGTTTTCCGGTGGTATTCAGCCGCATGGCGTACTGATTGCTTTGACAGAGCCGGATTTGTCGATAGTTCAAGCAAGTGACTCTGTCTTCACCGTATTTGGTACTACACACCAAGAGCTTGTCGGTCAGCCTCTTCAAGCTCTCATTGGTGAAGAGCAGCAAATTCGGCTCTTGCAGGACCTTTCAACCAGGGAACTATTTGAGCTGAATCCATTGAGGCTGCGTATATCCTGTAAACCGGATCCAAAGGAGTTTGATGCGGTCTTTCATCGAGTTGATGGGCTCTTGATTCTTGAGTTGGAAGCACCCACAACATTGCAGCCAGTAGAATCGCTTGAGTTCTTTCGCACCAGTAACGAGGCGGTCAGGCAAATTCTCGCTTGCAACAGCCGGCAAGAGTTGCTTCAATCCGTTGCCGACTTTGTGCAGAAGCTGACGGGCTTTGATCGGGTCATGATCTATCTGTTTGACCGAGAATGGAATGGAATTGTAGCTGCCGAATGCCTGACAGAGGGGATGGTGAGTTATCTTGGCTTGCACTTTCCCGCTAGTGACATACCCGCTCAAGCAAGAGAGCTGTACCGACGAAATAGATTGCGCTTGCTAGTGGATGTTGATGCTAAACCGTCACCGATGGTGCCTGCAGACAATCCGCTGACAGGAGCGCCTATTGACCTTAGTGGCTCGATTCTTAGAAGCATGTCGCCTGTGCATATCGAATACCTGAAGAACATGGGAGTTGCTGCATCAATGTCGCTTTCATTGATTAGCAACGATCAATTGAAGGGACTTATTTGCTGCCATCAAGTGAGCGCTGGTCCTGTGGATTATGCAGTAAGGCAAGCTTGCGAGTTCCTGTCTCTTCTTGTCTCACTACAAATGGATACGTTGGAGGAGCGCGATAACTACAAGAGAGTACTGGAGTTAAAAGACTCCAGGAAGGAGTTGCTCCTTCATCTTTGTGGTCAAGACGATTTACCGTTGGCAATCGCTGGCTCTGGCAAACTGTTGGAAGCGGCAGGTGCTGCTGGCGCGGCAGTAGTTTGGGATGGACAATGCTTTCTGACCGGTAAAACGCCAGATCTGGCTCGAGTGACCGAGCTTGTAATGCACCTGTCTGAGAATATGGTGGGTCCGATTTTCTCAAGCTCTGAATTGTCCAAATCTATAGATTCGGCACAAGGTCTCGAGACCTCTGCCTGTGGTTTGCTGGCGATCCGCATAGGAACGACCGGCTCTAAATGGATCCTGTGGTTCCGGCAGAACCAGGTCCAAGAGGTAAGCTGGGCTGGCAACCCAGATAAGCTGGCCAGTATCGATGCTGATATGCGCATACATCCACGCAAGTCATTTGATCTCTGGAAGGAGAATGTTGTTAGCAAGTCTGTGCCTTGGTCTGACTGCGAAATCCAGAGTGCCTTGGAGTTGAGAACAGGTCTTTTGGACGCGGCGTTATCGATGGCCGAGAAAATGCGTAGCCAAGATTTCAAGAATCAGGTTCACAAGCTGAGCGCGTTAAACTCAGAATTGGAATTGGTCGCTGAGCAACTCCGCCAGGCTCGCGATGCCGCCCAGAGTGCGTCCTTGCGCAAATCTGAAATGGTATCAGTAGTAAGTCACGATCTGCGTGCGCCATTAACTTCAATCAGTGGTGCACTTTCGCTCCTTGCTAGCGATCTCTATGAGGTCTCCTCAGAAGAGGCAGATCTGGTCCGAATTGCACGCAACGGAACTACATATCTGTTGAAGTTGATTGAGGACTTATTGAATCTGGATTCCCTTGAATCCGGCATCATCGAAATTGAAAGGGTTGAACTGCCTATTAGCGAACTGGTTAACGATGCTTTTTACCTGATTCGCTCAATTGCTGATAAGTCTGAGATCGAGCTTGTTTCCATGGTGCAGCCGGCGACAGTTTCATTGGACCGGGACAGAATTCTACAGGTGCTTATAAATCTAATTTCCAATGCCATCAAATTTTCTCCGAGGAAATCCAGAATCGTTGTCTCGTCAACGACTACAGATGAGGGCACCGTTATAAAAGTTACCGATGAGGGGCGGGGGATACCTGAGGAGTTCAGAGAGTCAATCTTTCAAAGATTCAAACAGGTAGAGATTGCCGACCGAACTGACAAGGGCGGCACCGGCCTTGGGCTTTCTATATGCAAAAGCATGGTTGAAGCACATGGTGGCCGAATTGATGTCCAGAGCCAATTAAACGGTGGAAGTACTTTTCGGTTCACTTTGCCGACAGTTAAAGAATAGTTTTTGCGAGTTGAGTTTGCAAGTACGAGAGTTTTCCAGGGACTTCCGGCTATGCTTTTCTGCGAAATATGCCGAAGGACGATGTGTAGCCATGCAAGAAGGTGGTTCCGCCTACCGGTCCAATTTCTCCATTGCAGAAGAAACCGCTAAGTGGTACGGAGCCCATATACTGCCGGAAGCACTCACTATCGTGATTCGACATGCCATAAAGGTGTTCTCCGCGTCCGAGGCAAGAAAACATCAGCGCCCCTTGCGCCGGTTCCGATTGTGCGTCTCGGTACCGTTTGAGGAGCAAACGCAAATCATCGGCGGAAGTTGCAGCATCTCTTACGTGAAACTGGACAGTTTGCTCTTCCCGCATCGATTCACTCACGACTAAGGCGCCTAGATTTGGCTCGATGCCAATAATTGTGCGAACAAGAAAATCTCCAGCCTTATGGCTGCTGCGGAATTCATCCATGGCAATGCCGATGAACAAAGATTCGCGAACGAGTTCCTGTTCTATTTCACTTAGTCCTTGGACCATCTCGTGCAACGCATTCACTGCTGGCTTTCCGTCGAGTTCGAAAACGATATTGCGGTCACATTTTGTCACCCGCAGTTGCTTTCCAATCGGCTTACAACCTTGGGCAACTATAGGATCCACTACCACGTTGCCATAAAGAGCTGCTCCCACGGCACCGTTGCGATAGAGCTTGTCTTGAATCCAGAGCGCATTTTGCCCGGGGCGTTTTGCGCCGCTTATCAGACCACCGATTTTGGTGGCTGTCGGAAATGCATAGTCCAGCCCTTGCACTAGCGAATCAATCCGAAAGCTAAATGGATCGGGCAGGAGAATGAAATGTGGATTCTCCTCTGGAGAAACTCCGACGGTTTCATGCCAGCGTTGAGGGGACGCATCGGTATCGGGAAGGTCCGGATTCACAAGGTGAAAGGTGCGGATAAAGACATCGGGCAAGATCGCCGCCGTCATTGCCACTGCTGGCTTCTGCTCTATTTCGTGCCCGCCGCCTATAAGTCCGCTTGCGGAGCACCCGATGAAGTGGCTAGTCTTTAGACCGTCCATGATGATTGGCATCACCTGATCGTATTCTTCGATGAAATGTGGTGACACGAATGCCACCACCAAATCCGGCGTCTCATCGTTAAATTGAGAACGTATTTGCTCGCTGCACTCTCCGATCAAAGCTGCCAGCGGTCGCTTGGCTGTAGTCGAATCGCTAAGAGCCGATGCCCACTTCATACTAGTCCTTCAGGTAGTCTTCGTCTTTTACGTTCTGTTCTTCTTAACTTATAGACAGACGCCGGCGCTCCTGGGCAGCAAGTTCTCACCAGCAAATTCGTTTGGACCCATTTGATTGTGCTGCTCCTGGGCATAGTTATTCCTCTTGCCAAGGCGACCAAACGACGCGTAGTTATTATACTGTGCGCAATCTGCGGCTTCTGATGGAAAACATCGCTCAGATTGCCGGCCGCGCCTATCCATCTGTGCGATCGGAGCTTGCCCGGGATTGATGATAATATTCAATGCTGTAGGCGTATGGGGACAAGGCTGATGGCTGCATTCCGGCATCGTGGTCTGTTAATCGGGCTCATCTTGTCCATATCCTGCCTGCAAGAACCGGCGGTTTCGCTCGAGATTAAAAGAGGGAAAGATAAGATGACTAGTATAAAGTCGACGATGATTCAGAAATCTGATTTTGGGACGACCGAAGATGGAGTTGCCGTCGATATCTTCACGCTTGCCAACAAGAGCGGCATGACTCTCAAAGTCACCACATTTGGTGCCACTATTACCGAAATTATTTTCCCGGATAAAAATGGTATTCCTGCAAATGTTGTTCTAGGATTCGACAACATCGCCCAGTACGAAGGAAAGCAAAATCCTTACTTCGGATGTGTTGTCGGTCGCTTTGCTAATCGTATTGCCCGCGGGGAATTTACAATCGATGGCAAGACTTACACTTTGCCGATAAACAATGGACCGAACACTTTGCACGGTGGGCTTAAAGGGTTGAGCAAACGGCTCTGGACTGGGAAGTTCAACGATACTTCGGACGCCCCGAGTGTCACGCTCACGTATGTCAGCAAAGACGCAGAGGAGGGTTTTCCCGGTAACCTTACGACCAAAGTTACCTACACCCTCACCAACGATAACGCTGTAAACATTGATTATTCCGCTACAACCGACAAAGCGACAGTGATCAATCTCACCAATCATTCCTACTTCAATCTGGCTGGTGCCGGTAGTGGCGATGTGTTGAGTCATGAGTTAATGATTGCAGCAGATAGCTTTACTCCAGTCGATGAGCACCTTATTCCAACTGGTGAAATCGCGTCCGTTAAAGGCAGCGCTCTCGATTTCACGAAACAAACAACCATTGGATCGCGCATCGCCGAGGTAAAGGGCGGTTACGATCACAATTTTGTGCTGAGTGAAAAGCCTAGGCCATTGGCTTTGGCGGCTTGCACGCGCGATCCAAAATCAGGTCGAACGATGGAAGTGTGGACAACCGAGCCCGGCGTCCAGCTGTATACAAGCAACCATATGGACGGCTCAATTAGAGGCAACGGTGGTACTTATGGACCGCACGGTGCTGTCTGTCTGGAAACCCAGCACTTTCCGGACAGCGTACATCAACCGAGCTTTCCGAGCACTGAGCTGCGACCCGGGCAAGAGTTCAAATCTACGACTGTCTATAAGTTCTTCAACCGTTAGAACGTTCACTGAAAGCAAAATGGGTGGAAAATCGGCGGCGGGAAGGTTTCCCTTCCCGCCTATTGTTGCGCTCCGCGTGTCGAATTGACTAGCGTTGTCTCGGTGGCCTTCTCAGACCTTGTACTGATACTAGACCAACCGGTTTCTGAACATTCAGCTCCTGCCGGCTTTGGACGCTAGAAGCAAATTTCCAGATTAACTCGTTATTCGAGTTGGTCTAATTGATATTACTATTGCACCGCCGCCGCCCGAAGATGTCATTTGTTCGTAATTCATTAAACATCCCGCAATCAAACAAGCTACGGCTTGGATCAAACGGAGCTCTTCTTCCGTTTAATGTGCATTGTTTTCTAGCCGAAAAGCAGGCTCAAGACCAACTGTTTTGGTGCTTCCGTGTGCATGGCGATTTCTAACTGTTTCTCGACGATAGCGATTCGGCGTGGCTTTTGCACAACACGCACGTCTGAAAATACGAGTTGCCCTTGAATTGGGCCGCACGCAACACAGTATCTTCCGCGCAACCTGCGAGGGCGCCGATGACGAGTGAATACTGAGATGCAGCCGGGACACTTTGCCTGCCAATAACCTTCTGGCATGACTGCGGTGCTGCTGCAAGATGATGGGGACGCACCAATGCGCAGGCACATAGCTTTCCACGTATCGTCATGACCGTGATGCGTGCCAACCATCGCATGAGCAATTTCATGCAAGATAGTGTCGAGGACATGCTCCTGCGTGTTGCGCTGCACGTAAAACTCGGACAGTTCAATAAGCCGCTCGTCCTGTTTGCAGACACCTAAGCGACGCTTGTTCTTGTTGAAACGGAACGACCACGTATCCAAGCCATGCAAGGAGATAAGACGAACACCTATTTCTTTCGCTTCTTGCAGTTCCATCTGATACCCAAGACGAGCTCTAATTGGTGACCCGCTCGACAACAAAAACATTCTATCGCAAGGAACGCCGACAGCAAATCCGCGCAAGGCGTATGCATCTGGTGCCACAAGGATGGCTTACTGGGTGCGTAGTCGATACTTGCCGGATCTCTGGTGGATATCGACTACGGTTCGATCGTTGGGTCTTGGCGAATTTAGCTGAATTCTGCCGATGATGTAGGGACTCTAGTCTGTATTTCTAGGCGCCAGGGAGGTCCAGTGCCGACAGTCCGGGTGGGCGATGCCCGCCGAGCTGAGACTTAATGTAGAAGCCGAGGGCTGCCGAAACGATTATTGCAACACCAGTTGAGGAACCCACAACTGCGCGTCCTTTGTTGAACGCGGCTTTCAGCCGTGGACGCATAGCATCGTACGCTTTGGGATCAGATTTCAAAAGCTCGTGCACTTTTTCCATCGAATCGACAATTGCCAGCTCTTCTGCAGTCACGGTCTGGCCATTCTTCTTCTTAGTTTCGATTTCGTTCTTTAGATCTCGAATGCGGTCTTCAATGTATTTCTTTGTTTGCTCTTCGGTAGGCAGTTTATCTGCAGTCCATTCCTCCCCGATTCTTTCACGGGTAAGTCGCACGCCGTTTTCCGAGCCTTCGGCAACGGTACGACCCTCGCCTAAAGCTGCCAGCTCGCGCGCCGGCGGCCAAGGGTCGTAGGGCAATTCTGCGCTGCTGCGCCGTTGCGCCGCCAACAGTTCCGGAGCTATGTGGTTTCGAACTCGCGCTATCGTTTCGGACGCCTTCGCGTCCGTGCCACCAGCAGAGGTGCCCTCTTTGGAGAATTCAGTGGTGAGTGCTTCTCCAGATTTGGCGATGACCTCCGCTTCTTGCGCGGACAGCTTCACTCCGTACAACTCTTTTCCACCAGTTGTGCTGGCAATCCGAAGGTCGACCGCGACATGATCCATTGCCGTTTTGATTTGCTCACGGGTTAGGTTCCTTGGTTCTGATTCCGGGTGCAGTTCTTTCAGTTTGCCGGATAACAGGTCCAAGAACTTGTGCTCATTCTGGTTAGTCAGGACCCGCTCATGGGCCTCTTTCATATCGAGCCCTTGATGGTCCTGAGGTCGAAGGCGATCAGTCTCTGTTGACCGGGACTGCGACTCGGAGTAAACATCAGATGCCAGCACGTCCGCTTCTAGAGCATGACGATGGCCGGCGTAATCTGACGAGCTCCTAACTTGCGCTTCACGCAACGCCTCTTGTCTGATGGAAAGAACAACCGCCAATTCAATTAGAGCCTTCCGTTCTGACCATGTAGGTGTTTCGGCCGCCGGACGTAGGCCGCTTATAGTTGCGTCTTTATACTGGGCAACCAGTTTTCGAGCGGGATGCTCAGCAGGCAATTCGTTTACGTTGTTGACACCAAAGAGTTGTTTGCACAGAGCTTCCCCTCCGGGGGCGCTCAGGCGTTCTATCAAATGGCTTGCTGAGCGCTGTTCAATCCCCGCTCCGAGCTTGATCAACTCTGCTTCCACATTTGTTCGATCGCGCTGCGCGTTTTCGAAATCGATGACTAAGGATTTTGACGATTTGAAATCCGCCGCCACTTTATCTGCGTGGGCAATCTGCGTATCATTTAACACTGCTGTACGCTGCGTCCTGACAGTTTCCAAAAATGCGTCATTAAGCTGTGATCCGGTTTGGGCCTGATATTCTGCCTTAATGCGTTCGATTTGCTGCACAGTCAATACTTCACCAGGTTTCGGTGCTTTACTGGTGTCAGGACCGTTTGAGCGATCAATAATGGATGCAACAATTCGGCTGTCTTGTTGCGAATGCACTAATTGCTTAGTCAGGTTGGCGAGCAATTCGGCGCTGCGCGTGCGATCAAGTAGTTGCGTGGGATCGACCGCGATGACGCCAGCTCCTCTTTCGTAACCCGCATTTGACGACCCGAGCTCCCGTGTCTCCAGTTTGACTTTCGGTAGCCCATGGTCTTTGCAAAAATTGTCCAGCTCTTTTTGCAGAAGTTGTTGGCGGTTAGTAATTGCATCATGAACCGGCGCGTTATCTTTGTAGTACTCTGATCGTGACCGGATGTACTGATCGCGAGCCTCGCGGAATGCGTCTTTCTTCAGAATCTCTTGATTTGGTGCATCTAACAGTCGCCGAGCTTCGGTCTCTGCGTCAGCACCTTGCTTCCCTGATGCCACCACGTGTTCACGCGCTAACGCAAGAGCGCGGTCGTGCGCTTGTCGCATTTCAAGTCTCTGCGCATTTCCTCGTTCCCAGCTGGGTGTCAGGTTATCCCGCCAGTTGCATAGCGGTTTGCTCAGGATGTCCACAAAGTCTTGCGCCTTCCTTTTATCAGCGAGCACGATGCCGACTTCTGCTGCTCGCTCACGCGCCGGACCGAACTCTTCGCGTCCAGCGACAGATGCAGGTGCACGTTCTGGCGCAGAATGAAGGGCATCTATGTATTCTCGACGCGTTGTGCGCTCGACTTCTCCGCCGATAAGATGAGCTTCCTTTTCAGCGAAGGACGAGATGTACTTTTCATGGTTTTTCGCTCTTTGCTGATTTATTTCTGCAACGCGTTGATCCAAATGCTGATTCAAGATCTCTCGAGCTGACCGCTCATCCCAGTTGGGATTGAGTCCACGTGCGTCTTTTGGTGCCTGCGCCCAGGCCCTCATAAGTCTTCTCACATCTTCGGGCCAATTGTTGGAATCGGCGCTTCCAAGCAAGTGTTCAACCAACACTTTGTTTGCAGGGTCGGATAATCGCTTTAGTAATTCTTGAGATGGATTTGCTGACGGGGCAGCAGCCAAGCCACTTTTCTCTGCCAGGGATACACGTTCGGAGTTGGCCAGAGCTTTGTCGATTGCTGAAAATGGCTGTGCTTCTTTGAATGCTTGAGCCAGCAATGGTGCCTTTTCCCTTTCACCGGGAGTCAACGCTATGGGTTCGCTGGCACCCGGTGGCTTTCTCAGTTGCATGACGTCCTTCAAAAAGCCGCGGTCTAGCTCATGACCGGTGGCTTTCAGATAGTCTTCGGCGATTTGCTTGTAAACCTCGTCATTTGGTCGACCATGCTTTACCTTACGTTCGTCAAGCAAGTGCCTGATCACCAATTGATCTTGTTGGGTGTGTGTGAGTTCATGATAGATCGCATTCACTGCTCGAATTCCGCCTGCACGATCCATCAACTCAGCGCGTGGAATATTTAGAATCCCTGTCCCAGGATCGTATGAACCGCGGGCTCCGTGAAGATGTTCGACCACATTGATCTTAATGTCAGGCAGTCCATGTTCGCGACAGAACTTGTTAGTTTCTATTTGCAGCTCGAGTGCTCGAGCCTTGGCGACTTGGCTAATCTGCGCCGACAAGGCCGCGTGCGTATTCCTGACTTCGGCGTGGTATTTTTTCGCAAGTTCAAGCGAGCTTCCTTTTGCGGTTGTCTCAGTCCCTGCTATTAACTTATTTGCATAATCTTTGACCGCCTCGGCCTTTGCGCTGGGTCCTAGCTTCTCTTGGGCCTCGGCTAATGCTGTTGCCTGCACCTTTAAGTCCGCGGCCTGAACTTCCTGTGCCAACTTTGCTTGCCGCTCAAAGTCAGGTCTTGAATCTGTTGTCCATTGACGAGTCTTTTCTAGGAGCGCCCGAGAGAACTGTTCAACTGCAGCTTTTTCCGCTAACGGATTTGGACCGAACGGTAGGAGTTCGTTCTTGAATTTGTCAGCTTCTGCTTTTGACAAGGTCGTGGAAGGACGGAAGAGCAGGTCGTCAGAGTGTGGAGTGCGTTCGATGTGGTTTATATCGCGGACGTCGGGCTTATCTTCCTGCCTGATCCATTGCCGTCCCAGATCCGCCACTCGGGATTTCTGCCCCGGATCTAGTGATGTGTTATTCACATTTTTCACTGCTTCTTCTATCACCAGTTGAATCTCGAAGCGTTGGTCGGCAGTCATAGTTTTGGGATCGGAAGGGAAAGGGACGCCCTTGTGGTTGCGCTCCCAGACGGAAGCAATCTC
This sequence comes from Candidatus Obscuribacter sp., assembly GCA_021772155.1. Lineage (GTDB taxonomy): Bacteria > Cyanobacteriota > Vampirovibrionia > Obscuribacterales > Obscuribacteraceae > JADYXS01. Next base: position 10,032 of record JADYXS010000183.1, on the reverse strand, counting down.
TTTAGCAAGCAAAGAGCGCTCGGTGCGATATGTTTCCTTTACTATCTCAGGAAGTGATTCCTTAAAGTCGGCCAATGTCTCGCAGTCGATACTCCGTCGCTGCTCTGCAGTGATACCAGCAGGCTTCTCGGCGGTCCCGCGGCTTGCGCGATCATGCAGAGTGACTTCATGTGCAGCAATTACCTGGCCAAGTAATACCTCACGACTGAGAGTCAGGCTATCTGTTGTTGCGGACACGGTGATGATCGGTCGCACCTTCTGCAGCGAAATTCGCGTCTTATCCTTGTCCGCTAGGATAATCTCGCCCTTCGCGCTGTCGCAACTGAAAATATCGGAGGCCTGGATGACCGTCTTGTTACCCCTGCTATTAGATATCTCGTATTGAACAGTTGGACTCCCGGGCTTGACTGTTCCAGTGGAGTCAAAAACTATCTTGGCTGAAGCCAGGCATTTTTCCACGGATGCCCCTGACTTCTTGTCGGATAACACACGCTGCAATTGCGTTCGATCACCTGGCGCAGTCCCTTTCATAGCGTCCAACTGAGCGGTTGCTAGATGGTTGGTGCCGGCTAAGGCCTTGTTCAATACTTCGAGGGTCGCTGCGATTTTGGCGCCATCTTTTGATGCAAGAGCATCATGATACTTAGTCAGCAAATTCCCAATTGAGACGTCAGGATTTTGCGATGGTATCAAACCGAGTTTCTTGTCGTGTGTGAAAACTTCCTTGTGCAGCGCCTTGTCCGATTCCCGAGCTGCCCGCTCTATTGATTCAGTTGAGAGTGGGGAATTTTCGCCAGTCTTCGCTGCTTGCTCCTTGTAAAGTTGGCTAACAATCCTTTTGCGTTCGGAAGTCACTTCGCTGCATTCAGCAGAATTTGACAATCCTTCTCTTACAACTTTTTCAAGTTGTTCTATAAGTGCTCGTTCCGCCGGACTGCTGACTTTTGACCTGTCTAGTCCGTAGTGTCCAATGTTTTTCTTTATTGCAGCCTTGTCGGAATCTGAAATATTTAGGTTGTCGATCGCGTCGTTCAGAAGTGCAGGCAGGTTTCCCGGGTAATAGACTTTCGGGTCCCCGCCTTTTTGAGTTGATGAAACTTTGTACTCCAGTGCGCCACCTTTGATTGCCACCATATCTTCAACTGTTCGTCGGGCCGGTTCCTCTACATCCTTAGGTTGAACTGGAGAAGCGCCATTGTTAGTTTTGAAGTGATCAACATTTTTTTCCAGAAATTGCTTAATGCTGTCGCTGGCTGAAATACCCATCCTGTTTTCTTTATCCATGAAACGCTCAGCGTCGACGTTTCTATTGAGCATGTCGTTGGCAGCTGTTATACGGTCTTGCGCTTCCCGATACTTATCGGAATGGGTCGCATGCTTATCGCGCTCGATCTGAGCGTTTTTGAGATAATCTTGCAGAGCTTCTCGATGTTTTTCTAGGCTCTCTCTGCGGGCGCTAGCGTCGGTCTGTCCTTTCAGGTCCGGCGGTGGCACGTCGCTTGCGTTAAATGCATCCTTGCCTTTCTTCTCAATGTATTCGGAAAGCCATGTATTGATCTTTGCTTCGTCTGGCGTGTATTTGTTATCGCAAATGGCATCAGGACCATGAAGGCTGTACTTCTTAAAGAAATCCGTCTTATTGTCCGAATGTTGTTTCACGTCAAGCGGCAACCATCGGCCATCGTTTACATTTACTAACACCATATCGACGCTTGCCCGGTCCGCAGCTGATTGATCGCCAGCAGCCAACACCCTCCAGCCTTTTTCGTACATCTTGTTTCCGGGTTTCAGCACTTGCTCCATACCGAGAAACATCACACGCTGTCCATGAAAACCGCTACTCTCGTTATTCGGCCGGGTTCCTATATGGTGCGCTTGCTTTGCCATGGGATGAGCATCGACAAAGGCCGTTGCGATTCTATTGAGAGCAGTCTCCTCAAGGTTGGCCAGTTTGTTGATTCCGAGTCCGTCTTTGTCGAGGAATTGAGAGAAGTCCTTTGCAGTGGCCGCGTCCATTTTGTGATCGAGGATTATTTGTGCCGCCTTGAACAGAGTATCTGCAGCCCTCTTTGCGCCCAAGTCATTGACCAATTCGGTCCACACTTGTTGATACGGTGTTTTGCCGTTGGGATCGAGGAGTTTTAGAAGCGCTTTTCCTTCAGCGGTTGTAGGTCCGCCTTTCTTTTGGATATCGCCAATCAGGTCGGTTGCGGCGAACTCAATGCTGCCTTTGCTTCGGTCGACTTTGGCATCTGAGGTCGTGATACCGCCTGTCAGGAGTTTCTCTGCGTGTGCTCCTGCTGCGTACGTATCCCGTTCATGAAATTTGTCCCTGTACATTTGGTGCGATACATCGCCGAGCTTCGTTGCTGATTTCGCCGCTGCACGTTCAAATTCACCGCGAGCAATCATGAATTCTTTGGATGTGATGTCTGCGCCGCCTTCGATCTGTGTTCGGAGCTTGTCAAAGCTCGCGAGCAAAGGCTTCGAATCAATTTCGCTGCCGGCAAGTTTTTCCAAACGAGCTCGAACGGCGTCAAAGCTTTCTCTACTCAGGATTTTGGTAAGGTCCGCGACCGACTTGGCTCGTATCGTCTGTTCGGAGAACCATTGGATAGCTCCGGCGCGACTCTCGACCCGCTCAATTCGAGCATCTGTTCGTCTGTCCATCGCCGAGCTCACAAGGAGTCTTTCGGCGCGTAACTTCTCTGCATCAGTAAGAGGCGTGAAATCTTGCCCTTGTCGAACTTGATCTAAAAACTCGCGTGTCAAACGCGTTTTCCAAACTTCCGCGTATCGTTCCGAAAGCTTCTCAAGTTGGGCGTCGGACACCGGAGTCTCACTCTTCATGATACCTAATTCTTCAAGCGTATAGCGAATCTGGAGCGCGTCCTGCTCAAGGTGTCCAAGCTCGTGAACTACAGTATCGACAAAGTGCGCAGACGAAAGAGCATCCTTTGAAGAATAACTTTCGGAAACGGACATTGACCCTAACCCGCCATAGGAGCCGTGCCAGTTGTCCTTTGTTCCGATCGTTAGCTCATTTAGTTTCGGCAGTCCGGCAGCTTCTGCCAACTTAGAAATCTCGGGCTTCAGTGCCTCACCGATCTTTTCGATTCTTGCTTTGTGCTCGACATCTGTCGGATGCTTTGCCAATAGTTTTTCGTATCGTGCAAGCAGGTCCGGCTGGTCTGCCAGACCTGCACGTGCAAGTTTCGGATCTACAAAGAGTTCGTTCATCAGGATGTTATGGCGCAACTGACGATCGGTGGAAGTCGCCTTATTGGTTTTTGAGTGAATCAAATCCTTGATGTCTTTCGCCAGAGCCTTTTGCTCTTTTGAAAACGTTTGGTGATCCGCTAACTCTTTTGGGGTGAGTCCGTGTTCCGCGGCGAGTTTTTTCATCGCTTCATGGAATTTTTTGATCGCTTCATCCGGGACGGCGCGGCGCGATGCGTGTTCCCCAGCGTAATGAACTTCTTTGCTGATGATCGTTTCTAAGGCGTCAGCGGCCATCCCATTTCCGCGGCGTGCCATTTCGAACAATGCTTTCCGGGCTAATTCCGTCGGTTGCTTCAGGAGCTCTGCGCACGCTCCGGTTTTGAGTTCCAAGAGTTTGTCCGCTTGTTGTTGGGCCATTTGCGGATCTGTCCCGTAGGCATCCTTAGCGCTACTGTCGTGCACATGTGTGCCCATAAGGCTGGAGCATAAAGCTACAATTTTTTTTGCGTCACCGGCAATGGGCCGCATCAGATCTTTGAGGATCTGTTTGGGATCAGCGGCCGGCTGCACCAATAGTGAGCCACCGACGAATTCCCCCTTGGCTATTGACTCGGATATCGATCCATCTTTGATACGCTGCGAGACAATATCTCGTACGTCCATCCCTCTTTCCAGAGCACTCTCCAGGGCAAGAAGACCGGCCGGACTCTTATCCTGACACAGTAACAACAAATATTCGTTTTTCGGATCGCAGGAACGGAGATTCTCTCTGATAGCTATTCGAAGGAGGGCAGGGTCTTTGATCAGTTTGATGTAGTCCACCAGCTCCGCCGGCTTGTTGGCCTCGCTTAAGTCGAAAATTTTGCCGATGGCAACATCTGCAGCGTTAGACTGATCAGCCATCGTTGCTGTCGGAGGATTTCCGACCTCAAGCGGTTGTGGTGGTTTCGGGGCGTCTGCTGCCCCTGCCGCAATGGGCTCCGCGCCATTATCTGTATTGCGGTTGCGCCCGGCGGATCTATTGTGACCGGCTAGCATGGAACGGAAAGCATTTTGCAGTTCTGGCGCAGCGGAAGGCGAATTCGGTATACCAACGCGATCTACGCCTAGCGGCTGTCGGGCAGCTTTTGCCAGAACTGCATCTGGTCCGAGTAAAGTGCTAGCCGGAGCCAGGTCGCTGGGTTTGGACTCAAACTCTTTTTCAGCCGCATCTCTGAGCTCGAGGGCGACTCTGGTGGCTTCTTTATCTGGGTCTTCCAGACCGGCTTTGCCAAAAAGATCGTTGGCGGTGACGGAGTCTGTGCGCATTTCTTTAACGCCGAGGTTTTCTTCAGCGTCTTGGTCGTCCAATTCGATAGTTTTTTCTTCGTGGACCACGTGATTGGCGCGCCTTAGAACACTAGACCTCTAATTCACTTTTCCACGACTGAGCCGTAGATAACCGTATATACCGACCACCGTCGATTTGTGGTCAGTTCCTTATATGAGAAGTTTGTTGCAAAGTCGTGAAATTTGGCGGATTCGTGAAATGGGCGTCCTAGTACCGCACCGACACCTTAGGATGCGTTGCATTCCATCCTTTGATATCTTTGATGGGAATGCCAGCTGCCCGCAAATCGACTTGTTCAATGGTGGGTATGCCGGTCAGGGTCTTAAGCAATTCTGGTCCTATGGTCGTGTGGGCGGCATCGAGCCGGCGCAGATTTTGCATCAAAGCTAGTGTTTCAGCAGCTTTTGGTGTTAGTCCTGTGACGCCAGTCAAATCCAAGTGGGTGAGACTGCCGGAAGGGATGCGAGCCAGATCCGCATCTGTCAGTTTTGCCTGTCCGAGCTCGAGTCGTTGAACCGATCCGATATCGGCCAGCTTTGAGCCCCAGCCAAGATCAAGCAGCAATCGAGATGCTGCGGACTGCGAGCCGGACTGTTTGCTAATTTGCTCGATCAACAACTGTTGCGCCAGGGGCGTTGCCACTTTTTCAATGTGGGCCACGCGATCCACATAGTTCTGATGATATTTGCTGCGGTCCGAGACCGGAGTTTCCGCAAGAACTTTTTGCAATTGAGCGGACAGAATTGCGCTGCGCAGAGGATTGGCGGTGGCCGTGGCGGTCATCGTCTTGGCGTCGCCATGCAGCAGGTCGGCAACGTTTCGCGCCATGTCTTCGCTTGGTGACACTCGACTGTAAGCCGTTGCACGCTGATCTACTTCCAGCGCCGTCGCTCTGTCGTACACAGTGCTGGCAGGATCGCCCAGTTTCCAGCGAAACAGGTGCGACCATTCGTGGATCATCGTAACGCGCAGCGGAGATTGCTTGGTGAAGTCCAGGACGGAACGATTCGGTTGAAATAGAGTGACGACACCATCCTTGGTGACTTCGGCTGCGGCGGTGAATCCGGGCATGCCATGTTTGCGGGCAAAGAAAGGGTCTTCGGGGCTGCGTTCCGGCGAAATAATAACTCGTTTCACCATGCCCATTTCTGGAAGTTGGGCCATCAACGGTAACAGCTCTTCCGGCAGCAGGGCGTCCTTAAGCCCATGAGCATCAAGGGCGGCCTGAGCGGCTTTGAGTTTGGTCCCACCATCTTTGGTGACGCTATCACGAGCTTCTTCGACGTTCTGGCGCAGCGTTCGTACCTCGTTGAGCCGTGCGTCGTGGAGAGCTTCGATGGATATTTCCGGGAATCCTTTCGGCTTATAAACGTTTGATGTTTGAGTAGTGTCAGGTAGCGCGGCCCGATATGAATGGTAGTCTGCAGGCGGAGACGTAGCCAGAGCCTCAGCAGGTTGACCTTTGCCGCTGCTGGTCTGAGTCTGAGGTTTTTGAAGCAGCTCGGTGAGCTTAGGCAAGTTGGAAGGATATTTCGGGACCAAATTCAGATGTTCGGGAACGGCACTGATCTCGCTGGTCGGCACAACGAGTGTTTGCGCTGTTCTTTCCTTGGGGACGAACGATTGCATGTCATTTCGCCTAGCCATCATGCCGTTGTAGCGTCCGGCCAGACCAGCGGCTCCGGCATCCACTCCACCTTGAAGTGCCGCCCGCGTCAGCACTTTCCTCAAATCGAAGTTCTCACCGGCTGCCTCTTGCCGCTGCATTTCGCCTGCAGCTCCGGATGACAGTCCGAAAATGCCCCCGACGCTGGCAGTCTTCAGCGCCTGATGAGTCAATCCGACCGACGGGGTGAGTGCGCCTGTAGCACGTGAAAGACCATGTGCTGCGCCGAAGATTAGTGCGTCCGATACCATGGCACGTCCGTTTAATGTCTGTGCCACAGTCACATTGAGCATGTTTTTCGTGCTGTCGACGAAGTTGTCGCCGGTGTAGTTGTTTCTGTTCGTGACCCCGTCAAGAAAGCGGGAGCTCAGTCCCAGAGCGATGCCTTTGGTCGGGGCCTCCCAGCCCTGCGGGGTGTATTTGAACACGCCTCGCATTGCGGTGCCTTTAATTACGCCAAGCCCGAAATCTAGGGATTGCATGGAATAATCATCGCTTGCCTTGGACTGATCCAGTCCAAATAGCGCAGCAGTACCTATTCGACCTAGTTTGCCTCCGGCAAACAGCATCCCGGTTTTGGCGAAAGAGGTGACGTAGTGGCTCACTTCATCGCGAATCTCAATTTGCTCAGCCGATTGCGGGTCCCAGACCAGCGATTGAGCGCGGTCAACAAAAGAACCCAGAACGGACTTCTGGTCAATGGCGCTATCTGCGCCGGATTTAGTGGATGGCTGGCCGCTGTCCTTAACGGACAACAAAATGTCGCTCATTATTTTCTCTGCCAGCCCGGGCCTATTGAATCAGAAATTTCCGCCCGTCCACAATGGGGATTCCCGCATAGCGGAAGAACTTGAATTGCGGTTTTGCCAGGAGCGCGGGGAATGATGTTAATGGGCGCCAGCGGGCAAATGTCACTGCGCCAATGACATCCGGCCGGGCCGGACGTCTCAGTTCCACGGAATATTTACCCGAAGTAGCTAGTATTCAGCGAATGATGTTCATGGGCATCAGGGTACATCCATATAAAGGCAGAGTGACTGGGTGGGACTTCATGGTTGAGGAAGAAGAAAAAACAAAGGAAAAGCCCGGCAAGACAGTTCTGGAAGAAGCAGAACCGGTTAATCAAAAAGATGCGCCGCTGCCTACTGGTCACGACGCTTGTTTGGCGTCCGATGTTGACTGGGCTAAAGTAAATGCTCTGAAACCTCGTAATGACAAACATTTGAACGATGGACTGGAGTTGCTTGACGGAGCTGACCGAGTCGGTGTTCTTCCGAAGTCAGCAACGCTCGTCATGTCGCCTGCTTTCGCCAGACCGCCAGAAGGCGGTAATCCTGTGGCTGCAGTTAAAGCCGATGAAGTCCGGCCAAAAGTTGCCCCTCTTGAAGTAGGTAATCCGGGAAATCCGATTGTGACCCCGGTCAAAGCCGAGTCGCCATCCGATGCTGCTACGAAACAGTTTCTTCAACTACTATCCATGGTGCGCGAGCATACTCCTCCAACAACAGCTCTAAACGAGGACAAAACTCTTCGAGAGGGACTGTTCGAGGGAGCGGACGGCAGTAAGATCCAATTTTCAAAATGCGACGACGGGAAAATTCGCCCTTCTTCCATCACTTATAAGGATGGAACTTCGACCAAGTACCACTATGAAAATGGAAAAGTCACCAAAGTCACGAACTTGGACTCCAGCCAAAAAGAGCAGTCTGTCTTCGTCTCCGAAGATGGAGGTGAGTCCTACGATGTGCAAATCAAAACCAAGGACAAGACTGAAACTGTATTAAAGGAGGCCAAAGCCACAGTGACTGTACGTCCTGATGGTACGTGGCAATTCGATACTAAAGACTTCGCAGCAGAAAAAAATGGCCGCCACTGGGAGCGAAATAGTGATGGCAAAATAGTTCTCCATTCGAAGATTGACGGCAAGGAACTCCTCAGCGCCGTCGGGCCAGGGCGGGAGATAGTCCATTTTGAAAAAAATGGCGATCAATTGCGCCCAGTCGCTGCAATCCTGGCTGACGGCACTGCCGTGGCATTTTTGCAAACCAGCGAAAAGAATAAGTCAGTGAAAGTCTTCGAGCCAGGCCGTCAAGTTGAGTATGAAACTACAGATGGTGGCACGACTTGGACAGAGAAGCAGACAGGAAAGATCGGCAAGCTTGAGCTAAAGCAAGGCTACATACCCGAGTTCAAGCCATCTGGCGAGAAAGCGGATGTTAGTGAGCAACAGAAGCCCAATGATCAACTAACTGATGCCGATAAAGATAGAGCCCGAGCAGTGCGACTGCAAACAAGACTCGGACCGTTACTGGAAGCTATTTATCAGCCGAAGATTGAAGCTGTCAGAAGGAAAGCTTTTGAGGACGCCATAAAAGCCCAAGGTGATGGAAAGAAACTTGATACCAAGGAGCTGCAAAAGCAAATCGAAGCTGCGCAAGCACCAGTCGTGAAGCAGATGGAAGCTGATCGCGAAAAGCTCAAGAGCGAGTTGGCTTTGATGCGAGGCAGTAAGGATCCGGCAGAGACGTGGAAGCGGTGCGAGACGACGCAGCGACTATATAAAGATACCGTTCGTTGGCTGGAAGACGACGCAATTCCGCACTCAGTGAAGAAACTTCTCGGTCCTCACGGGCGCGATGTTGTACCTGGATCACAACAGCCGGTGCCAAAAGACGACCACGGGATTTTCTTGTCGCCGGAGTTGTACAAATCTCGCGTTGGCAATGACGATATTCCCAAGCCTGACTTTGAAATTGAAGGGACAAAGGATAAGGATACCCGGCAGCTCAAGCTTCCGAGCCCAACGGATATCGAGCGTGTGACCAAGGGGCTTAAATTCGTTTCTGAAGTTCATCAGCGCAGCGCGCGGGAGCGCCGAGATTTCGAACTGAACATCGCCATGCCGGAGCTCATCAAGGCCAACGGTTTGCCACCGAAGTGGCTTGAAGATGCCGGACGCGATCCCAAAAGTAAACTTCCGGCCTTGCGTGAAATGGTGCAACTTGCGACGGTTGCGCGCAATTACTCCACGGCCATGGCAACCATCGGTCTGGAGAAGCTTGGCATAACTGAGTTTCCTCCGGGATGCAAACCGGAGTATGACGGTAAGAAACTAGTTCGCATTAACATGAATCTTGCCAAAAGTATAGATATGCAGGACCCGAAGAACCTTCTAGCAGTTGAGCAACTGAAAGAATGGCTCACTAAGAACTCAGAGAAAATCGACAAGGCTCTTGAAATTTACGCCGCAGAGAATCAGGCTAACGCTGTATTCTATGGCAATATCGAGATGAAAGCTAAGGTTCTTTCTGATGCCAATGGCAAACCGCTGGAGGTTTTTGATCCAAAAGATCCACGTAATCTGGCGAAATCGAAGGACCCGAGAGCCGCAGATCTAAACTATCTCTCGTGCGACTTTCAGGTTCGTACAGTCAATGGAAAAATTTACTTAGATTATCAGGTGCAGCCGAAGCTTGCTGAGCGGCACCATTATCTAAACATTGGTGCCAATAACGCATCTAAGGCATTTGTTGATACCAAAGGTCCCTATGAGCCAAACGATCCTATAGCGATTCGCGACTCAAGCGGAAAAATCAAATTGATTTTGGCAAAAGAAGCGGAGACTGAACGAACCTATCAGAAGTGGGCTTATGGGGCTGATATAGCACTTACCCTTGGGATGGACGGCCTCATGGCAATAGCTGCGGTGGGCTCCGGCGGCGCAGCTTTGGCCGCAGGCAGCGTCTGGAGGCTAGCTGCTGCGAGCGCTCGTTTCTTCATTGCAACGTCCGGCGTCTTTTTGAACAATGCTTCG
>JADYXS010000182.1 GCA_021772155.1 Candidatus Obscuribacter sp. | reverse complement strand
TTGAAGTTGCAAATTGCGATGACGGCAATGGTGGCAATGCTGATCTCGCTAAACATATATTTGATTTTGTTGTTCGGTTATCCGTTTTCAGGTGACTTGAAGATACCAACGGACGCTTTCCGTCTAAATCAGGGTATCTTTGCGGACCAATTGCACAAGTCCGACCACATTCGTTAGTTGCGGCCGCCGTCGAGGCACCGAACTGGCACTTAGGCGAGACACGCAAATTTTCGTCTAACGAGATTCCATGGCACCTACAAGTATTCGGGGATAATGACATCTTTTCTAATGATCGCTTTACAAGCAGACGCAGCTGATATCCTTACTGCCAATTATCAGGATAGGGGTCAACGCAATGCTGTGTTTGCGGAAATCGTTGTGCGCGCTTGTGGTCATCTTGTTTGCCAGTTGCTTTGCCGAGGTGCTAGCTCAAGGTAGTCCGCCAGCCGGTGGGTCCGCAAACCCGCTCGATTCCAAAACACTTCCATCATTCAAATTTGAGATGGGTAAGCAGCCCATGCGCACATTTGAAGGTGGCTCGGCGCAGGAAGCGACCGTTAAGGACTTTCCGATTTCAACCGGTATTGCCGGCGTCAATATGTATTTGAAGCCCGGTGGCTTGCGCGAATTGCATTGGCACGCGAATGCGGCGGAGTGGTCTTATGTCATCAAAGGGCATGCCAGGGTTACCGTGTTTGATCCGGAAGGACGGTCGGAGGTACTCGATTTCGGGCCTGGAGATGTTTGGTATTTTCCCAGAGGACATGGACACTCTATTCAAGGCATCGGAAACGAGGAATGCCAGTTCATTCTCGTTTTTGATAATGGTGCGTTTTCCGAGTTTGCAACATTCAGCATTACGGACTGGATTTCGCGCACACCGAAAGAAGTACTGGCAAAGCAATTCAAAGTTCCGGCCTCAACTTTCGATGCGTTTCCTAAGAAAGAGGTGTACATAGCGCAAGGTCCCGTGCCACCAGCACTACCTCTCGATCCCCCACCTTTCTCGTTGAAGTCGCCACCACTAACTCATCGGTACCGTCTTGGTGCGCAAAAGGGCACCACTATCGATGGCGGTTCATTCCGGCTGGCATCCCAGAAAGAATTTCCTCTTTCCAGCACTATGACTGGTGCGGTGCAGATTCTGAAACCGAATGCGCTAAGAGAAATGCATTGGCATCCAAATGCTGACGAATGGCAATACTACATCAAAGGTCACGCACGATTAACGCTGTTTGGATCTGATGGGCGTGCGCGTACCGAAGAATTCGGACCTGGCGATGTTGGATATGTGCCGCAAGGCTATGGACACTACATTGAAAATGCCTCCCAAACCGAAGATTGTGAGACGTTGATTGTCCTTAACAGCGGCAATTATCAGGAGATATCGCTTTCTGCGTGGATGAACTCTAATCCGCCGGAGCTATTAGAGACCAACTTCGGTGTCAGTCGACGAGTCCTTGATCTTCTAAACCGCAAAGACACTTTTATAACAGTTCCGGGCAAATAGAATTGCCAAACCACGACATAATGAAAGAAGCCGGGAACCTGTCCCGGCTTCTTTTATTATGTCTTCAATCGACTCCAGGTTCTTCGAGATTGATGTTGTTTTTCGTTTCTTTCTCTTTGAGTTTGAACGACTTTTCAGCCAGCAAGGAGAAAAATTTTCTCGGAAACAGCATGGACAGTCCTCATACTGCATCGCAGACACAAAGAAATGGAACAGTCTAAAGCAGGTGCAGTAGCTTTATCGTTCAGTTTTTCTTAGCCACGCAAACACTCAAGGCAAAAATGGCGAATTGCAGTTTATTTCGGAAAAGTCCTATCCTCTGGATACCATACGTATGTTAGTATCCTAAGGTTATGATTCATCCGTGGGGATTCTTGAGTTTCTTCGTTATCGCTTTATGTAAGCTCTGTTGCTGTTCTGGGCACTTGGATATGTTCCGCATAGCGACCACACTGTCTTTACAATGATATTCCATTGCAAACATAATCAATCGCTGAACAGGGCTCCCATTAGTACTTTCAGGTTCGCTCAAGCAAGCTTGTTGTTGTTTTCTGCGCGCACCATGATGGTGCAATGTGGTATCAGAGAAAGCGGTTGAACATGGCAAAGGCGCCGTAGGTCAAAAGGCAAGGCAGGTAACAGATGAAGCTGAAAGTCGCACCCACTAACAAAGTTGAGAAGGGTGATTGCTTGGATTTGTTGGCAAAATTGCCGGACAAATCAGTCAATCTAATTTATCTAGACCCGCCTTTTGGCACCCAGAAGCAACAGGCACAGACGAACCGACAAGGCACGGTTAAAATCACATATCAGGACAAGTGGCAGTCTCCAGCAAAGTACATTGAGTGGTTATCTGAACGGATAGTTCAATGTCGGCGCGTACTCAAAGATACCGGAGCGATAATGGTTCATTGCGATTGGCGCATGTCGCACCGAATCAAAGTGTTGCTGGATGACGTTCTTGGAGAAGACAATTTTCGCAACGAGATAATTTGGTCATATAAACGCTGGACCAATGTGCAGAACAGCTTGCAACGGCTTCATCAGTCTATTTTCTATTATGGAATTTCCGATAAGCACGTCATGAACGCAATCATGATTGACTACTCGCCAACAACAAATATTGACCAAATTTGGCAAGCACGGTCACGAGATCATAGGGGCAAAAGCGTGTACGCAACTGATGAAGACGGGCAGCACAAGGTATACAGCAAGGGCAAAAATGGTGTCTTGCTTGGCGATGTTTGGGACATTCCCTATCTGAATCCCAAAGCGAAAGAACGGACAGGATATCCGACACAAAAGCCTGTCGAGTTGCTTATGCGTGTTTTGGAAGTTGCCTCCAAACCGGGCGATCTCGTTCTTGATCCGTGCTGCGGAAGTGGCACAACTCTGGTAGCAGCGATGCTCAGTGCCCGCTCTTACCTGGGGTTCGATATCTCAGAGGAAGCTGTAAACCTAACCATGGAAAGACTGCGAAACCCTGTTGTTTCTGAGTCTGTCGTTACCAGGCAAGGGGGGCGCGATAGCTTTCTCAATAAGAGCAGCAATCTGGATGTTAGCAGGATCCTCAATGCATTGGATGCAAGGGTTGTCGAACGAAACAGCAACCTCGATGGAATGATGTCTAATCTCCCAGCCGGTTTGCAAGTTGGAGTTCGTGTGGTTTTAGATGAGGACGATTTTGCTGCCGAGCAAGGATTTGCAGCGACCCTTCTCAAAAAGCGGTTTTCCTGTGGTGTTTTGATTCGGACACAGAAAGGACAGATTTCACTGTTTGAAAAAGTAGCAAAAACATTATCAGTTCCAATTCTTGTTTTGGAATCCCGGGATGTTCTAAAGAATCCTGAGCGCGTCAGGGAGTCCGTCTTGCAATTGCTCAAGCAAGGGCCCTTTAACCATTTGCGTACGAGCGGATCTGGTTCGATTCAAGCAATGAATTCCGAATTACATGGCAAAACGGGCAGATTGGATCTGCCCGTTTTGCTGTAATTGAATAACGGCCCGGTTTAGAATTTCGAGCTGATTGGAGTCGATTTGTTGGCGTAATAGCTGTCTAAACGAGATCCAACTCGGTCGAATCGATTGTACAGCTCACGGCTTTCGCGGAAGCTGAAGCTTCCTTTGAGTCTCATTTGCTTTTCAATAATTGCAATTCGTCCCATTTCGGCGCGCAAACTATTGGCTTGACTGGTCGAAATCTTGTTTGTTGCAAGCGAGCGAGAAATTTTGCTTTCGAGGTCGGCACGTCGCACCATCACATCATCAAGCATAATTACTCGTCCGCCAATAATCGCAAAGCGACTACCATTGATTAGTGGCACGTAGGTGATTGTCGGAGAGTATGTTATTAGTTGATTGCCAACATAGTCTAAGGACATCGCCAATGGCAGAGCATTCACATAAGTGAAGTCAGTAACTCCGCTTTCAGTCTGTGTTCTGGCTACGCGATCCAACTCGGCGCGAAGATTCTGAGCCTGGGCTGCGGAAATGGTACCGGAAGCTTGACCGGCTGCGATGGTACTTTCCAATTCAAGTCTGCGGCCTTCGAGAGTTTTGATATAGATGTCTGGTCCTGCATCACTAAGAGCGATTACATTACCAAATTGATCGCTAACAATGCGAGCTGTGCCGCTTGTGGTATCAACGATCGTAAGTGGGGTCATCGTGCTGACCTTGAGGGCGACGGAAACATCGCTATCAAGTGTATCGAGCTCACGTGCGATTGTGAGTGCTTGATCTTGCGTAAGAACGTGGCCACGGTCCAGCATGAGCAGTCTGACGTGATCTGCCTTGGCCTGCAATTGCATGGCCGTGCGGGCATCAATTGTGTTACGCAGCTTTGCGTCGCCGATCATTCTGTCCAATGCATAACGACGATTATCGAGAATCGAGAAAAGTGCACCACTGGTAATAGGTGAGGTGTTAGAAGTAACCGTTGTCGTTGACCGAACACCATTGATGTCTGAAACCGTTCTGGTTGAAGTGACTGTCCCACCGCGTCTTGGTGTCGTGACAAACATTCTGGCATTACCAGCGCTGTCGAGTAGAACCAATTGACCAAATGGTTGAACGCTCAGCATGGTTGCGAGGCGGTTGTTGACTTTATCAAGGTCACGAGCAATAGCGATTGATTCGTCGAATGTGAAAAGATGATCGGATTGCGCGTTGATTTCATTAGAGGATATGCGAGCCAGATCGCCGCGCATGTCAATAGCTTGTGAGCTGGTGATTTTGCCGGCGGACTCAGCTGCATCTACTGCTCTGCCAAGGTCGCTAGTTCTGGTGTCCAGGGAGTAGCTGTAAACATCATTAGTATTACCAAGCAAAACGCTGCCACCGTAATTGGTGATGACTTGTGAGGAACCACTGACTGGGCTTGTAACCAGTTGATCTTGGGTAACGACTCGACCTACGATGCGTCCTGAGCCGTCGATCACGTTGCCTACTGAGTCTACCGTGCCTGATACCACCGCCCCAGCTACGCCGACTGCGTCACCGGCAAGGCCGACTGTCCCACCGACAAGACCTAACGTGCCGCCGACGGCGTTGCCGGTCACCTGCAGCGTATCTTTAACGAATGTTGTGAGCAGTCCATCTGCTGAAGCGGCTACCTGAGTGATGAGCATTAGCGACAGCGCCAATGTAAGTCCTGATGATTTCATAAAAGTCCTTTGTTTCGATGTTCCATGGTGGAATACATGTGTGAGCATAGCGTCTAAGGCCTTGAACCTGAACATTTGCTGGGGTATTCCATGTATAAACTGGTGGCTGCCCCCGAATGGTAAGCCTATGTGCTGCAATCCTAATGTCATATGTGTTGAATTAACAAGAATGCTGTATTTCCCACAGCATATGGCCGGGTTTCCCACGCTATCAAAGGCCAGTTTGCTCTGCGATGCTTTAATTGAGACATCGGTTCAGCGACGATGCAAGTTCACCAAATGCGGTGACTGCTCTGAGACTACATCCCGTGCCTCAAGGAGTTTGTAATGGACATTTTAGCATTCATATTGTTCTTGATCGTCGCAGCTGTATGCGCTTTGATCGCTGAACGACTCGTTCCAGGAACGATCCCTGGTGGATTTTTCACCTCGGCTATTTTTGGAATTATTGGCGCTTGGATTGGTGGCAGCTTGATGGGACACGTCGGCCCCGACCTGGGTGGCGTCTCGTTGATCCCTTGTATTTTAGGTTCGGCGATTCTGGTATTCGTCTTGTCTTTAGCTTCACATGGTTATAAACGCGGCCGAGCGTAGGTACACACGGTAGGGTGTGGATAGTTTCCCACCTTGCTTTTCACAACATGTTATATGGAGATCGTTTTATGAATTGGGATCAAATCAAAGGTGACTGGAAGCAAGTTCAAGGTAAGGTAAAGGCCCAGTGGGGCAAGCTCACAGACGATGATCTGAAAGTTATTGATGGCAAGCGCGAAGAGCTGTCCGGAAAGCTGCAAAGTCACTATGGTATTGCCAAAGAGAAAGCAGAGGCCCAACTCGATGACTTCATCAAAGGCTTGTAACTCTGGCACGGAGTTACCGTAACTCTTTATCACCCACTGAGGCCAATTGTTGGCCTCACAGTATCTTTTCTAGGAGAACAGATGACTCAAATTGAAAAAACAACAGTAATAGACGCAACCGGTTCTTCAGGTAGTGGTGCGGGTATGGGCGTGGCAATCATTCTTGTGTTGTTGGTAGTGGGCGCGATTGCGCTGTTCACAGTCAACAACAATACTGCATTGATGCAGCAAGGAACGCAGTTAGATCAAGCTGCTACCCAACGGCAGCAGAACGATACGGCCGCACAACAAGCAGGTACAGCTGTTAACCAAGCAATACAGCAAGCTCTCCCGCCACAAGGTCAACCGGGTAGTCCAGGGCCTGCTGGAGCAACTGGAGCAACTGGAGCTACTGGAGCACCTGGCGCTCCTAGCACCCCAGCACCAGCAGCTGAGTAGTTATTGAACAGAAGGGTGACGTATCTGTAGTAGGCGAGGGGTTTACCCTACCGGCACGGTTCCCGTTACCTCCTCGCGTGTAATTCATAATAGTCAGCTAACGCAAGAAGGCACCATGCCTGGTGCCTTCTTGCTATTAACAGTTGTTTCCGCAGGCGCGCGAAACCGATTGGTTGTATCTTGGGAAAGCGACAGCAAATCTGATAACAATGTGCTCGTAAGATCGGCCGGCCCATTTATTGAAGCTCGAGGTGCCCGTTGTGCTTGAGCCAGAACAACATGCCCCCTGATACCAAGAACATCAAACTCAGGCACAAGTAATAGCCGGAAGCGGCGTGCACCTCCGGGATGAAGAAATTCATGCCATAGATTCCGGCTATCAAAGTTGGTGGCAAAAATAGTGTGGCAATCACAGTGAAAATTGTAGTGGTTCTATTAGTTCGCAAACTCAAACCGGAGACATAGACATCCATCAAGTTGTAAGACATGGCTCGGTAAGTCTCAAACAATCGAATTACAGCCGCTGTTTCGCCCTGACGATAGGAAATTTGTTGCCTGCCTTGGTCAGTCATCAGTGGATTTGATGTGCGCTGCAATGCCAGCAAGACCGTTTCTAGCGGCCAAACCTGGTTGAGATAAATCCATATACATTGTTGGGCGCGATTGATCATGTCCAACTCTTTCTTGCCTGGATTGAGAATGATTTTATTTTGGATCACTTCAAGCTTGGTGCCACCAAGTTTGAGGAGCTCTACATAGCTGTTGATAATTTCTTCAATTAGGATAGCAGCCAATCTGTCCACTGTAACGTCGGAAAAACGTCGACCTTTTTCCATCAGCTTGTGGCTGACAAAAGCGAATGCGTTATCGTGACTAAATTGGCGTGTTATAAGCACTTTCTCTGCCATAAAGAAATTGATAGTTTCAATGGCGTCGACGTTTTCAGTGATTGAAGGTCGTGCTAGCGTCCAGAAAATGCCGTTGTGAAAGTCTTCGGAGAACGAGTCTTTATGGGGGCTTCGCAGTAGTTTCACCTGCTCGGTGGTGAGATCTAAGAAATCATAGAGGTGCTTCCAGAACTCTTCGCCAAAAGATCCAGACAAGTGTAACCACACAAATCCGTGGTTCGCTCGTTTCGTGGCAAGATCTTCAAAGTCAAAGAAACCTGCTTCGGATATGCCGTCTTGATCACTGCAGTAGAGCCTAATGCGCAGCTCGACTTCGTCGGGCAGGCAAGGCTCCATTACTAAAGTGTTTTCACAGAAAGCCAGTCTTCCGTGGCTAAAGGGTAATTCCTTCATGGAGCACCTCCTAGAGTTCCCTGAACAACTGCTATCATCACAGAATCCGCCTCCTGGTAACTGGGTTGATAGATTCCATGATGCGTCGAATCTATCGCTTCGGGCTCTAATTAGGGTGCTCCGTCACAGCTGGTCTGGAAGTACATGTGCGCAAAGCATTGTCCACGATGGTGTCTCTCTGAGGCGGTGCGCTCGTTTCCGTACATGACGCGGTACAGCTGTCCTTTTAGCTGCTCAAAGGTTCTGGCACTCGTCAGTTCGATGGAAGAATCGAACTCTGGAAACCTAACTGACCCGGCCATGTTCATGCGCACCACCGGAGTGCCCAAGGCCAACGCTTCCATGGCTGTAAACGAAAAATAGGTGACTAGTACTTCACTGCTGGCAATTAAATCGTGTACGTCAATGGTTTGCACTACCACGACATATTTCGCCTGTTGCTTCGGCACCATAGATAACAGGCTGCTGTAGATCCATTTAAATTCTTTCGGATGAACTTTAATGATCAAGCGCCAATTCACATCCTTAGCTTCCAGTTGGGACGGGTTTTCCGCCAGTGTTTCGTGAAAGGCCTGTACGACCATCCGCACATATTCGAAAGAGTAATCATGCTGCTGTGTGGTAAATACGATGAGCCTGAGGTGCGGATCTAAGCCGAGTTCTGCGTGCACGCGGACTCTGATTTCCTCCAAGTTCTCCAATTTTTTCATCGAGCGCAATGGGCTTTCAAACTTTTGCATATTTTCAACTTGTATTCGGAGCTGATTCTCTATAGGAAACATAAGCTGGAGACCTGCTCCGAGCGATTCGTGTCCAACAATCAGGCTGCAAGGCAAGTAATTATCAATCGAAGAGGTCCGGGCGTCGATTGAGTTTTGCCTTACACCAAATATGAACTGATCCAGGGAAGTCATAAGAGCAAGGGTTTTAACGCCAGTCCGACGATATTCGAAACACGCCATTCGTGAGGCCGAGGAAAAGAAGCTGGTAAGATATGCCACTTGAGGATTGAGCTTACTAATCACAATTCTAAGCTCGTTCCTCAAGAGAATTAGCCAACTGAAATGACGGTCGCTGCCCATTCTTTCAACAACTGTGGCGGACAGATTTTCCCCGAAAAACTGATTCAGGATTAGCAGCATTATCCTGCGATTATCGTCAATTTCTTGCCGGAACAAGTCCGCGCCAGCGGTAACCTTGTTTGTGCTCACCAGGTCCATATAAAAGTATGGAATTCCGCATTGCTTTAACGGTACTAGATCCAGTTCATAGAGCGCTGGTTGTGCCACCACAACCGGAGTCTGGTGGTTTTGTGTACGGTTCTTGTTCGCCAGTATGTCTATGACTTCAATAAGATCTTCGCGATAGGCGATCGGTCCAACCAAGACTTCCGCGCTCTTGTTTTTGAGCTTGTGCGCCGGTGTGATTTTCCATTTGCGCAGAATGGAGCCTGGCCGGAGCAAGGTCGTAAAAAACACGTAATACTTCCGTTCCCAGCCGAGGAAAGGGAGTTTGCTACGGATCCGGCCAAGGAGGTGCTTGATGAAGCTCTTCTTGCGTTCGACAATCTCGATTTGACAGCCGTAGCCTTGCAGCACTTCAAGTAGAACGTGCTCTTTGAGGGATCGTGGAGTAAATAAATAGGCCTTTTCTGGTTTGAGACCTGGTACTACCTGCAGAAGCTGGTGCTTCAGCAACAAGAGAGTTTGGATCTCCAGCACAAGGTCGTAGAGGCTGGCTTGCACCAACTCGTATTGGCGCAAATTGAATTCCTGGGAGTTGGCTAATTTTCTGTTTAGTTCCTGGAATGTCTCTGTTATCACCTGCTCAAATCGATCTTCGGGCAGCATATCTTGCAGGCCAATAGTCGCCCTGTTTTTATGGGCAAGGCAAAAACTGATTACAGAATCGAGTCCGATGAAAACGGTGGAGGGAGGCAGGTCGTCGATGTAAGACACATCCGCGATGGCAAAAATGAAAAATGGGCTATCGCTAGTTAGTTGCTCAGGAAAGGTCTTTGACATTGAGACGTCCATTCTAATCTGCATCGAGAATACAATAGAATGCTTGAAAGCGATCCTAGTATCTCTTCGGAGGTTCATTATGAACCGGTGAAGTCGGGTCCCTGGTAGACCGCGAATGTCGAAAAGATATCAAATCGCTATAATGCGGTCTGTCCTTTGTAGCTCACCGGTCCGAACTGCACGCCAGCGGCATAGATCGCTTTGCCCTTCGACCATTGGTAGGCTTGTTCGGCTGTGCATTCCGCGTGTTCGGTGGGATTAGAAAGAGCGAGGACTACTGGTCGCTCGTTGATTCGTGACATGGTCTCAATGTCCTTCTGATTAAAGGCACCACTAATGGTGCTAACGCACCAATGATAGTAGTCGGTTTGATGCTTTCGATTGCTGCGATGAAATCTCGTGTCGGAGCTTGGTCCGGTAAAAGAGCGTTTCGTCGTGATCGAGCAGATTGATCAAGTAGATGTATCGATCGAGGTCGGTCGTTTTGTCTGCCAGCTGTGCCATCACCCGCTGCATCTGTAGGTCTGCAGTTTCTGTGACGTCCGGTACCAGTCCGACGAGTCCAAGTGCCTGCTTCTCTGCCGCGGTAAAGGCCGTGGATTTGTTCAGTGATGGATCTTGGAGCACCTCCATACCGTGTTTGCCGGCAATTGTCGTGGTCAGTCAATACCTTCCTCGTTGTCTTTCGTCAGTTATGGCTTTGATTGTCTTGCTCTTACTTTTCGGTTGCCACATATGGATGGACCATCTTCAATGGATCGACGATGCGATCAAACTCTTCTTCCGTTACGAATCCGAGCTTCAGAGCCGCTTCCTTTAGAGTCAGGTCGTGCTCCATTGCGTAATGCGCGATTTCTGATGCTTTGTCGTAACCTATCACTGGGGAAAGCGCTGTCACTAGCATCAAAGAACGATCTACGTATTCTTTGATCTTTTTCAAATTTGGCTGCGTCCCTTCGACCAGGAACTTACGGAAGTTTGTGGATCCATCAGTCATGATCGTTACAGAGTGCATGATATTGAAAATGATCAAAGGCTTGTAGACGTTCATCTCAAGGTAGCCGCTGGCTCCGCCGAAGCCGACCGCCACATCGTTCCCCATTACCTGCACGGCAATCATCGTAAGCGCTTCAACCTGAGTGGGATTAACCTTACCAGGCATTATCGAGGAGCCAGGCTCGTTCTCCGGAATCATCAGCTCCGCGAAGCCGGCTCTAGGTCCACACGACATCAGGCGGATGTCGTTGGCGATTTTGTAGAGTGATACCGCCAGTGTGCGCAACGTGCCAGATAGCTGGACCAAAGAATCATGAGCTCCCTGCACCGTGAATTTGTTCTGCGCCGTGACAAACGGCCATTGGGTCAGTCTCGCGATTTCTTTTGCGGAGGCCTCAGCGAAACCGGGCGCGCAATTAATGCCGGTGCCGACTGCCGTGCCGCCAAGCGATAACCGAAGGACACCCTTCAACGCATCTTCTATCCGCTCGATGTTGTCTGAAAGCATTCCGGCATAGCCGGACCATTCTTGTCCAAGGGTAATTGGTGTTGCGTCCTGCATATGAGTGCGTCCGATTTTGACGATGTCTTTCCACTCTGCGGCCTTCGCTGCAATTGCGTCGTGGAGCGCCGTCAACGAGGGAATGAGCCGCTCCTTCGCGTTGACTACCGCTGCAATGTACATCGCCGAAGGGAACGTGTCATTGGATGACTGCGACATATTGACGTGGTCATTGGGGTGAACCGGTGACTTGCTGCCCAGCGGAGTGCCTGCGATCTGGCAGCAGCGATTCGATATGACTTCATTCACGTTCATGTTGAACTGCGTGCCACTGCCTGTCATCCAAACGTGCAGCGGAAACATGTCGTGATGCAGTCCGGCCAAAATCTCGTCGCAAACCTGAACAATTAGTTCGTGAGTCCGATGATCAAGCCGTTTGTCGGCATGGTTCGCATTGGCGGCTGCCTTCTTCAGGATGGCATAGGCTGTGATCATCTCACGAGGGATGAGGTCCTTGCCAATGCTGAAATGCTCAAGCGAACGCTGGGTCTGGGCACCCCAGAGCTTGTCGGCGGGAACATCAACCTCGCCTAGACTATCGGACTCTTTGCGAATTGCTGTCATGTGCGTTGTCCGTTGTTGTTACCGGGTGTTGAATCGATAGATGCAGTGCGTCGATAGAGGCTGGAACAGCATATACGTTGTGCTCAAGCGGCATATCATAGCTTCATCATTACCAAACAAGTGGACTTGACATAGTGAACAGGCATTAAATCACGGTTTTGATGACGAAAACTGTCTATGAAGCTGAGTTTGACTACTTCACGCACTTAATCTCGAGCCAGGTAATTGGGCTGGTTTCGGAAAAAATGCTGAACAGTTGCTGAAAACTCTCAAGATAGGCTTGGCTCGGGGTGAATGTTGGAACATTCATGCTTACCAGCTTCAGTTCCAGTAAGTCCAGCATCGAGAGCAGCCTGTCCAGTTCGAGAGTGTTGTAACAGTAATTCTTGTCAATGCTGGCAACGATTGAATCGAAAAGTAATTGTTCTGTGGTATCGAGACTGTAAAATAGATTGTGTAAAAGGTCAAAGCCCAGAAGGTCCACTACACGGGAGTTTCGACCTATATGCCTAGAGATACTAGTGGTACCGTATT
>JADYXS010000181.1 GCA_021772155.1 Candidatus Obscuribacter sp. | reverse complement strand
CAGGTCTACTGCGATTTCTCAGGATACACAGATATCGGTCGTGGTTCGGCGCTGTTACTCGGCATCAAATTGCCCGAGAACTTTGAATTACCTTACTTGGCGCATGATCTCGCCGATTTCTGGCGTAGATGGCATATGTCTTTGTCCTACTGGCTTCGCGATTACGTGTACATTCCGCTGGGTGGCTCAAAAGGTAATCCGCTGCAGAATTGGGCGAACCTATTTATTACTATGGTGGCATGTGGTTTGTGGCATGGTGCCGCCTGGCATTATGTTCTGTTCGGCTGCATGCAAGGCCTCGGACTGATCGTCAATCGAGAGTGGAAGCACTTGCTGAAGAAGTTTGGTGCACTCTCTGCGATCTGCAATACATCTGTAGGGAAGTGGTGCGGCACGGTTGTGACGATGCTGTTTATCACAGTGACTTACACAATCTTTCGTGCCCCCGATGTTCCGGTCGGGTTGAATGTCTTGCAAGCTTGGTTTAGCGGTAGCGCTGGATGCACGCTGTGGTTGCCGATCGTGAAGTCCGGCGTGTTGTATCTACTGACTGTATATTCGGGTTTCTGGTTACTGACTGAAGCGGTGAAATCAGCGCTTCCGAAGAAACCGGAAACAGAGTGGAAAGGTGTCTATCCCTCGATGGTGCGATATGCATCCTGGACGGCTGCTGCTTTCTTGATTGTTGCAGCGCGGCCCACTATCGCTACACCTTTCGTTTACTTCCAGTTTTAGCGGAGTCATTGGATTATGGTTGCTTCTACAACAGCCAACAAAACCACGGCGGTTAAGCCGGCTCCAACGCCGCAGCGCAGTAAATGGCGCACTGTTGCAGCATTTGTATCCTGCCAGCTAGTGGCGATACTTTTTGTGGAGTTCGTTCTTTGTCTTGCTGGATTGGGTGAAGAAGAAATCTTCAAGTTTGACAGTACGATTGGTTTTCGACACATGCCGAGTAAGCGTGTAACCTGGCGCACCGAGGGATTCGCGCAGTCGAATCTGGATGCCGATGGAATGCGTGAGCCAGGCTTGACCATTGCGAAGCCGCCAGATACCTATCGTGTTGCGGTTCTTGGCGATTCCATGGTGGAAGGCTTTCAAGTCCCAGTAGAGCAAACATTTGGCGCTCTAGCTGCAAAAGAGCTTTCGCCAATCGATGGCAAGCAAGTACAGGTGTTGAATTTCGGTACTTCTGGTTATTCAACTGCGCAAGAGTACTTGCAGTTGAAACGGCAGGTCTTCAAATACAAACCCGATTTGGTTCTGCTCTGTTATAACAGTCGCGATGTTTTTGAGAACTGGTCGCCGCCAGATCAAGTCATCACGAACGTTCGTCCAGCTGCGGTTCACCTGCCCGGCTCCTATTTGTTCATTGATTCTAGCCCTGTCGTTAGATGGCTCAAGACTCCGCGAGCGAAGTTTCTACAAGCCACCGAATGGTTCCGTCAGAACAGTCGCATCTATGGATTGTTCTCTGCTGTCGATCTAGAGATGAGTCAAAAGAATCTTTGGTATCGCGCTTTCATCAACGCGATCACATCGCCGAAGCGCGCCATCACCGAGTTCAAGACCGCTTGGTCCGCCCAACAACAACAAGGTCCAGCATTCCAGATCAAGTTCTTCGAAGACAACACTGGTAAGACGAAAGCAGCGGCGCCAGCCGCCACACCGGCCGCGCCGATTGCGACAACGGTTGCCGCACCATCCAATGCTACATCTCCGGCAGCAACGGAATCGCAGCACGTGTTTAACAGCGCTGCAAGCAACGAGTCGTTAAGCAAAACGCCGCCTTTGACTGCGGCACAAGCAGACCAGCAGCACGTGTTCAATAGCGCTGCAAGCAACGACGCTTTGAAGCCGAGCACAGTCGAGGTAAGCAAGGTCGCCCTCGCCTCGCCAAGCAAAACGCCGCTATCCGCTGATCCAGCCGCCCCTAACTCGATGTATCGTCAGTTGATTCAGCGGACGCTGAATTCGCTGTTCACCGAGATGCGCAAAGAATCCGCGGCAAATGGAGCAGGCTTTGCTGTTATGTCATTGCCGGTGCGCTCGCAGCTATGCCCGCTTATCGGCATGGAAACATCATTTGGTGGAATTGACTACGCTCAAGAACTCGATGGAGTTCAGCAGATTTGTGCGACTGAATCGATTCCGTATCTGAATATAGAAAAAGCGGCCGAGACCCTGCCTCTGCAGCAACGAGAATCATTGTTCTACGTCGTACACCTGGCTCCAGCTGGGCAAGAGTTCATTGCCAGAGCAGTAACACCATTTCTCAGGCAACAGTTGACGAATAAATAGTGACTTGGCGGCGCTCTACGATCGGAATGAAGGGAAGCTCTGCCGTTCTAACTCTTTGGTGCGCTCTATTATCTGTTACCGAGACCAAACATGAGATTGAACCCGAGAAAGACCATCGCCCCCAGTGACACCAGTAACATGAAAAATTGCGGCAACATTGCAGTCAGTACGATCACCAGTCCCACACTCAATATAAGACTGAGAACTAGCGTTGGCAGCCAGAGTATCACCATAATCTATCACCTCCTGCATAATGCGTGACGAGAGTCAGGACATTTCGGTGCCCTCCCTTCTCGTGAAAGTGTACAAGGGGCGTGCGCCATGGTGTGCCCTTTTCTCGATCGCAAAACGGGATGGGACAAGCCCCCAATGCGGTTCGCTTAACGCTTGGGCGAAACCCTGGGAGCGCCGGCGTCCCGCCGGCACCTGATTGCACTTCTGGTGCCAGCATTTTATGCTGCCACGCCTGCAAGGATCAAAAGCCGGCGGGACGCCGGCGCTTGTACGTTGGATTGGCAAGGACAGCCACGGCCAGAGGGTTCAGGCCGCCTAAGTGAACAGTATTGGGACAAGGCCCTCCCCTACGGCTGAACCAGCTGGTTCTGCTGCAGAGCCTTCAACAAGGTGTCGGCAACTAGAGCGTGACCCTTCGGGGTGAAGTGGATGTTGTAATACAAATCGCTTTCTTGCATCGGTGCCAGTGAGGGAAATGCGGAATTCACATTTACAAAGGCGAAACCGGCGCGGGCGGCTACTTTCTCCATCAAATGCAATTCTCGAAAATAGAGCATGGAGTTGTTCGGCGCAGGCAATGCCGCGACCATCAGTTTGCAGTTCTGCCGTTCGCAAGCCTTGTTGAGCGTCTCGATTATGGCTCCGGCGACCGTGAAACGCTGCGCACTATTGGTGAGATTGGCGCGCCAGGCGGGGCCTGCGCCACGAGCAGCCAGGACCTGAGCGGCTTGTTTCTTCGAGAGGTTCGGAGGCATCACAAATGGGACTTCTTTGACTGGTGGCAATTTGGCATATTCAAGACTCGACTTGAATGGAGCTACTCCAACGTCCGCTGTAGTCAAAGTGATCCTATCGACTGACTTTGTCGTAATGGCAGTCTTATCGTCCTGACTGGAAGGTAACACTGATAGCACAGCGGTTTTGATTTGGGCGTAGATGGCGTTGGAGGAAAGCTGCAAATCAACCTTCGTCAGAACTCCCCAAAGTCGACTGTTGCTTCTCAACCATTCGGTACTGTAGTAAGCCTTGCGGCTCTTGCCGTTCATCCATGTGTCATAACAGTGCCAGTCCGTTTTGAGCTGACCATCTGAATCGATCAATGAATAAGGGCGAGGCATAAATGCATCAGCCCCGGGCGCGTACAAGTTCTTCTCGTTATCGCCGACGTGGTAGGCGAGCACGCAAACATCTGGACTGTAGCGGGCGATTCGTTCATTGAACAGGTATAGCGCCTGCGTGGTGCTCAAGCAGGACATGCCGAAATTCATGACCTGAACTTTCGGTTGGCCGGGCTTATTCAATTTCGTTTCGAGCAATTTGACGAAAGTATCTTTGGGGTCGACCTGATAGGCTTCGGTCATTGAATCGCCGACGATGGCTATTCGGCGAACACCGGCTGGTTTTGCAACAGTGAAATCGACGTCGCGCAGGCCGTCGGCACTGGTGCGACTCTGCGAATATCCCTCAGAGCGCCAGGTAATCAACCGATTTGGTCGGTGCCAGAAACCGACCACTGGAACGATGTCGACGAGTTCTTCTTCTCCGATATGAGCGGCGGACAACAACAGTTCCGTCGCGCACAAGATCACAACAAGAGCAGCTGAAATCCAGATGCAATTCTTAAGCAGACGCGCCCAGAGCCCTTGTCCGACATTAGCGGAAGGCTGACTCTTGGTGAGTTTCGGGAGTGTGGCGTTTGTCGGCATTTAGAATTGAAAGTAAATGAATGGGACGGCTTTGTGTGGTGCGAAGCCGATGATTAGCAGGCACACGCCAAGTAGCGCAACAGCTTGTGCCGCCACTGGTGGTGTCAGCCACCATCTGATTGCATTTGCCATTGAGGGGCTCTCTGCCGCCGGTTGTGCGAACCGATTCTTCAAGCGAAGAGTACTGTGGTACGTGACATAGAGGAGCAAAGCAACCGGCACAGTAGATTGCAGGAATAACGTACAAATAGATTCGGCTTCGCCAAAAGTACTGGCGCGCGGTAAGAACATGGCTGTATAAACTTCAGCTGCTTGCTGCATATTCTCAGCGCGGAATACGACCCAGCCGATCATCACGAGAAATAGAGTGAATATTCGACCCGCGATGTCACCACTCCAGTGCGCGCGCCAGGTACTAATACCAGGAATTTTGTG
>JADYXS010000180.1 GCA_021772155.1 Candidatus Obscuribacter sp. | reverse complement strand
GGTGTTGGGAAACATCCGCGCCTACCAGAATTAGGCAAAATAGCTGCAGTTGCCGGTTTCGTACCAGTAGATCTAAACGCCGCGAGGGCTCGGGGTATCACCGATATTTTGTGAGTGCCGATAGAGCTTGCTCAGCGCCTGGTTTCGGAGCGTCCTTTTAAAGGTATTGAAGAATTGCTCGCCAAGAAGCTGGCGAGTAAGGATGACTTGAGCATCTATATTCAACGCGGGGCAGTTGTTCGCGCCAAGTTCTCCGATAACAAGCGGATGGACCTTAACAGGGCTCAGTTGGAAGATTTGGTCCAACTTGGGGTCGATGCTGACACAGCCAACGTAATTATTCGCACTCGTCCGTTTATGACATGGGGCGAAGTTGAAGAATTTTTGGGCGCAGAGGCGCCGTCCTGGGTGGTTTTGAGACAGCGTTTCTTTTTAGGATTATCATCCGGCTAATTTCCTGGAAGCCCCCGTTATCCAAGGAAGCGACGAAAGGTCCCGACGAGGGCCAGCAAGATGGGAGAAGCATTATGATTAATGAAGTCGAAATTAGCCCAGAAGTAGTTCGTCTGGCGCAAAATCGTACCCGTAACATGGGCTCAACTCTTGCCGATGAATTGGCTCGCAACATCGTCCAAGAGGCAATCTTCAATACCGACGTAGCAAGTGAATTGCTGGTCGACGAAGATTTGGCCTACAGTAATGAAGATGCGCTAGTAGCAGCCTTCGGAGTGAATGATTTAGTGATCAACGGTTCCCGCATCGATGTGCGAATCGTTGATGAAGAAGGGCGTGTTTCAATTAGCCGCGCGCTTCTCAACGGCTCATACATGACAGCCGGAACGCTGGCTGTCCAGATGAACGGCACGTTGAACGGCAAAGTAATCAGCTACATCCCTGCTTCAGAGTGGGCATCGATCGATAGCCAAGCCGGCGATCAACAAACAGTTTATCTGCGCCCCAGGCTCGATGCTGAGTTTGACTTGACTGATACCATTTCCAACTTGAAAGTCAGCGAAGCTGTAAAAGCTCAACCTGCGCCAGCGCCCTTTGATGTCGCCACTTTAGTTGCAAATCGTACCGAAGTTCCGATGCGCAAGCAACGTCAAATTGTCGAAGGTACGCTGTCGCATCCTGAGACCTGGTCGCAAGTGGAAAAAGTGGTGGCAACGTGGTCCAAAGGCACAATGCGCCGCCTGCTCGATGATGCCTCCGCTTGGAACCAACGCGTCGAAAAACTGGTTGATAAACTCAGCCCGAAATTCAAGCGCATTGGCCGCGACGATATCAAGCAAGTAGTTGCAGGCATCGGCGAAAAACTAGGCGGACAGCCAGAATCGGGTGCCTTTCGCAAAGCACTTTTGTCAACGCTCGCTCACGAGGAACTAGCACATAGCCTTGGCGGACAAGCTTTACGTAAAGCCTCCGACGTGGCAGAAGCTGTTCTTTCCGGACGCGCAGTTACAGATGCAATCAAGGACTTCGCCAAAAATCCGGTTGCTGTTGAAATCGCGATGAAGATCAAACAACAACGGAATCGCGTCAACGACTTCATGGATGCCACCAGTCAAGAATTGTCCTCTGCTTTCCAGCAAATGGCTCTGCAGCCGGTGTACCAAACGCACAGTCAAGATACTCAAGCCGGAGTTGAATCAGTCAACGAGGCTCTCAAGATGCTTGATGCAGGCGAGCTTGCTGAGAGTTTGAAAGAACTCGATAAAGAACTGTCGAATATCTAGGTGACTAACCGAAAATGACTTCAGTAAAATGCCCTGGTTGCGGCGAACAAAACACCAGCGAAATGGCGTTCTGCATATATTGCGGAACGCCATTCAAAGCGCCGGTAGAAGCAAAAGCTTCCATCAGTGCCGTTCGCGGACGGACTTGTGTGTCTTGTGGACAGACCGATATGTTGAACAGCCAGTTTTGCATATTTTGCGGGGCTCCGGTTGAAGGTTCCGTGCCGGTCTCAGGGCACAACGGTTCTGGAGCAGAGCGTGCTGTTAGCCCTTCAAGACAAGGCACGCATGAACAACGCGCTACTTCAGCGCGCAACATGGGAATTGCAGCGGCAATAGTTGCCGGTATTTTAGGTGCCACTCTCGGCGGCGTCATGTCGTGGATGGGTGCCCAAGGCGCTCTGCAGCAACCATTGCAGCAGCTTCCAAAACAAGGCATGGCAATTCTTACAACTGAGCCACATTCAGCCATTCAGATAGATTCTCATGACAGGCGCAGTTTTGTGGCCGCCAGGAGCGGCGTCAATGGCGACATCTCGCTTCCGAACGTCAATCCCGGACAGTATCATGTGACCATCACAGGTCCTGATGGCCAGACCGTGCAGAAGGATGTAACCGTCCCAGACGAACACGCGTTAATCATTGGTGGTCCTCCGGGAAGCGAGATTTTCGCTAAACCGCAGTAGGGACATAAGATGACGGACCAGGACGCAAACTGCGTGCCTGGATTACATCGACCTCATAGAAAATAACAATCGCCCGGCTTTATGACAAGGGAGTCGGGCTCGATGTACCATTGTGGTTGGCGCGGTGCCACAATGGGCATCATTCATACTGTGAGTCTCACTATGATGCGGGTACATGCAGGAAACTAAGGGCACGATTTGCACGACGTGCGGAGCCTCTTACGGGGCCAGCGCTAGGTTTTGTGGCGCCGATGGCACGTCTTTGCGAAATAACACGGGTGTTGTCGACAAGACCCAAAGCACTGCCGGCAAGATGTGCCCCATATGCCGAGCGACCTATCCTTTATACGCACAGTTCTGCCCGGCCGATGCCGGACGGCTCGTTTTGCTCAATTCCCGGATGGGACAAACGCAAACACAAGCACGTCCTGCCGACCCTTTCGAGTTCCCCGATCAGGCTGATAACACAATTGTCGGTAAGATCTTTGCCGGCAAGTACAAAATTGATTCGCTGCTTGGCGAAGGCGGCATGGCGCGTGTCTACAAAGCGACGCACCAGGACATTGAAAAGCCTGTTGTAATCAAGCTGATGCATCCGCACCTTTCTGCCAAAGAAAAGGAAACATCGTTAAAGCGGTTTGAATTGGAAATCAAAGTTTCCGCCAAACTCAATCACCCGAATCTTGTAACTGTTTTCGATGGTGGCGTTCTCAACAATCGTCCTTACCTGGTTATGGAATACATCCACGGTCAGTCACTGCGTCAGTTCAGCACCAAATATGGTGCCTTGCCAGTGGACGAAGCGATCACCATTGTCATGCAAATATGCGCTGGGCTCCAGGAAGCGCACGAACAGGGCATCATTCACCGAGACTTGAAGCCCGAAAACATAATGATGAGAGAACAAGCCGATCGTCCGGATTGGGTGAAAATCGTGGACTTCGGTATTGCCCACCTTAAGCAAAGCGGAAACAAGCTCACAGCTACCGGGGTTGCAGTTGGGACGGTGGATTATATGTCACCGGAGTATTTAAGTGATAAGCCGATAGATCAGCGCGCAGATGTTTACGCTGTCGGAATTATTCTCTTTGAGCTGCTCACAAGTAAGTGCCCCTTTGAGTCCGAATCGTGCGAAGCCGTCATGGCTAAGCACCTCTGGACGACACCCATGCCACCTTCATCTATGCGCAAGGATTTGGCACCTGGCTGCCCTCTGGACCGAATTGTCGAACGCGCTTTGGAGAAAGAGCCGGACGGGCGCTTCCAATCGACAGCTGACATGCGCAAAGCCTTGCAAGAAGCCAAACGAAACAAACCTGCCGGTTAAGCTGTAGGGGCGGGCGCCAGGCGCTTCCCTGTCCTCGACCTTGGGTAGTTGGCTGTATGCCACAAGGGGACGCATGGCAGCACCCCTACACTTGTCCTGGCCGAATACCTGTGTGCCAATTGACGGCGCCGACACCATCCAAATCTAGCGACTTACCTTTCAATGTTCAGTAGGTTACGCGCGCCTCATATGGTCTGTATTGCCGCTGTGTGTATGGTAAGCAAGCATCTGGGACCAGAGATTGACAATTTCTCAGGTCGACCAACTACCATGGGCGCTATCCTTTAGCCAGTTGTAGAGAGAGGGGTTTGCGGAATGGTTGCACTCAAAGAATTCCTGCGAGTAAGTCAGATTATCGCTGTTTCGGCTTTTGCCGTCACGGTGCTGCAAGGACCCGCTTTGGCGCAAAGTTCAAATCTCAATCAGTACCAGTACAGTACTGACGGCTATGAAATTCCAATTCCGCCTGTCGTTGTGCCGCCGCCGGTCTACACTCCGCCAGCGCCGCCACCGCCTGTCGTTGTTCCGCCGCCACCTCCTGTCGTTGTCGCGCCGCCGGAAGTTCCGCGCGTGCCAGTACTACCTGTGGTGCAAGCTCCAAACGTACCTTTCTTCCCGCAAGCAATCGATTTGACAAACGCAGCTCCGAACGTCAGACCAAATCTTCCGGTTCCGATACCGCCTTTGATTGGTTCGGCCTCTGACGGCTTACAGACCATTCCTAATAACCAGTTCCCGCTGGCTAAGAATTTAAAAGGTAAATCCGATTGGATCTTGGTGCGTGGCGAAGAATCGTCTGTGTTCCAGCGACCAAACCCATATACTGCCAAGTTAGAAGCCGGTACCATCCTGGTGTCAGTGCGAAGGCCTTCAGATTTAGCATTGGTGCTAACTCCTCTGGGCGAAATTGCGTTGCACTCAGATGGGGACGTACTGCTCACATACACCGGTGATGTGCTGCGCATTTACAACATCAGCGCTCTTGGTAACGATTGCAAAGTAAAATTCGGACGCGAAGTAATAGGCGAGAATAAATCGGAATGCGTAAAGCTGAAAGTCGGTTTTGAAATTGTCGCATCGACTCATAAGCTCGGCCGCGTTGACCTTCGACCAGCAGACGGTGTTGCACGCCGCAGGGCGCAGCTGCTCAACAATGGACACATGGCAATCAGCGAATTCTCGGTGCAAAGTGTTCTGTCGAACAGCGCCGTGATTGTGCAAATTGCCCAACAGTCGACCAACGCTAAAGAGGCCCGCGTCCTTTCCCAAATGTCCAAGATGGCAGCGGTATTGAATTATGTGAATAGCCCGTACGGCTACACAGTTGAAGGCGCTACTGGCGTCGCTTCAGCGCCAGGCAAACAGCCACTCTAGCTGCCGTTACAGCTAGGGATTAAGCTATCAGGGAATCCTATCGGGTTCTGTTTTGCGCAGCCACGAAGGCCTCGGCTGAAGTTCAGAACTCGGGAACTGTCATGTCTTGCGGAGACGTTGCTTTCTTGTCGTTCTGCGGTTGCGCCTTACTAAGTGCCACCACTTCATTCACCTTTTGGGATGAGTCTTTCCCAAGTACTTCTTTGTAAATGGCAATTGCTTCGTTGAAACATTTTTGCGCCATTTGTGGCTTATTCCGACGTTGATACATTTGCGCAAGCATTACCTGTGTTCGTGCCATTCCCACAGATTGCTCGCCTTCGGTTTCACGATAGATTGATTCTATGCGGGCGTACGTTTCTTCTTCGAGCGAAGTCTCTTTCATTACTTCGTACGCGGTCGCAAGTGCGTTCAATAATGGAATCTCCTGAGGGACTGGCCCAAGAACTCTGTCAATGCCTTCGTTAGCCATTCTCAACGAAGCTTCTGGTCCTTTGCAGATTCCCTCGCGGATCATAGATTTGCTCTCTTCCAGCGTTGCAAGCGCTACTTGCGCCACTTTCAGTTGAGCGATTTCTTCGGGGGATAGCTTGTACATGGTTTTGTACAGTTCGCGGCTGCTACTGAGCTCACCTAAGTAATCATGCGTCCAAGCGAGCCCCTTCAGCATATCTAGATATCGCTTATCCTCTGCCCCGAATTTATCTCGGGCATATTTTGCGGATTCTGCATACTCTTTCTTCGCTGTTTCGAAATCCTCGCGGGCAAGGGCAACGCGTCCATTTTGCATCGGCGTTGCGCGATCACTTTGTTGCGGCGTCGACAGCATAAACCAAATCGCTCCGCCCAGAAGTGCGCATCCGAGGGAAGCACCGAAGGCGATCAGAAGCTTTTTCCGCATAGCACGCTATTCTTTGGCGTAACCGTCGTAACCATTTACGTGATTGAGAACTGCGGCCATGCGGGACATGTCGCTCAGAACGCGGCGCGATTTAGCGTCGGATTCCTTTTGGTTGAGTCCCACAACGATCGCGCTTTGCTGCAATGCGCTTTCAACATGATACTGGCTTACCGCTACGAACCCGTCCTCGAGTACTTGTGGATGGCGGCGAAGGATTCCGTCCTGCGGACGAAGATCCGCACGACTGAGTTTGTGATCTCCAGCAACAAGCTCATAGCCTGGCTTGATAGTGAAGATCTTGACTTTGCCAGCGAATGGACCTTTGTCCAATTGCACTCGCAATGTCTGCCCCAGCGCATCAATATTTCTAAGGCGTACCACGCCTTTTTGGACAGTGATGAAAGCATCGCTGTTGGCTGAAAGTGCCACGACACCCAATGGCGTGTTGAGCATCCCGAGTTGAGATGGACGTTTGACAGAAGCCAGCACAGTTCCTTCCAAGACATTAACCATGTACGGTGTCTCACGAACGAAACAAGTCGGTTCTCCTTGAACAAGGATGAAGTCCGTCGGACCCTTCAGATTTTCCACGGAAGGGAATTTGTCCAGTTGGGACAGCCCATTG
Source organism: Candidatus Obscuribacter sp. (assembly GCA_021772155.1). Classification (GTDB taxonomy): domain Bacteria; phylum Cyanobacteriota; class Vampirovibrionia; order Obscuribacterales; family Obscuribacteraceae; genus JADYXS01. The sequence continues at coordinate 374 of JADYXS010000180.1, read as the reverse complement.
ATCGGTTGAGTGAGGCTGGTAAGCGGGATGACCGAGGCTATCTCACTTGGGATTGGAACCACGACATCTAGCGGCACCATCAGTGGATTGATAAATGGAGTTTTTGGAATCTCAGGGATTCTCACTACCGGTGGTGGCGTTACGACTTCCGGCGGAGGCGTCTGAATAACTGGCGGCGGCGGTGGCACTACGATAACCACAGGCGGAGCTGAAGGAGTTGGAGGAGGAGTGCCCGGGCCGGCGCATGCATAACGATTTGTGGGCACAAGTGCGATATAACTAGCCAGCACTGCAATGAAGAAGAGCACTCTAACGTAAGCCATAAGATCACCCAATCAAGTGTCATGACTATTCTACTTTAAGCTCATTAGATC
>JADYXS010000179.1 GCA_021772155.1 Candidatus Obscuribacter sp. | reverse complement strand
TGCCGCCCTGCCCGGTCAGAAGGGCGGTCCAAAGAATATGCACGGCAAGGCCTCGCCGGAACTGGTCATTAAAGTCCCCATGGGTACGCTGGTTCGGGACCTGGAGACGGGAAAAATTATTGCTGACCTGCAGGAGCCTGGACAAAAAGCATTAGTGGCTGAAGGCGGGCGCGGCGGACGCGGTAACACCGACCTGGTTACCCGCGGTAACCGGGCGCCCTATCACTGCGAACCGGGCGAAGAAGGCATCGCCCGCGAACTGGAACTTGAGCTCAAATTGTTGGCAGATGTCGGCATTGTCGGACTGCCCAACGCCGGCAAATCAACGCTGCTGTCCGTAATGACGGCGGCGCGCCCAAAGATAGCAGATTACCCGTTTTCCACCCTCCAGCCAAACCTAGGAGTGGTTCAAATTCCCAACGGTGATGGTTTTGTCATGGCTGACGTTCCCGGGCTTGTGGAAGGCGCCTCGCAAGGCATTGGACTGGGCCACCAATTTCTCCGTCACCTGGAGCGCACGCGACTTTTAGTGCATATGGTTGATGTATCCAACCCCGATTACGAAAAAGCAATTGAAACGATTGGCAAGGAACTGGAGCTACACAGTCAACGGTTATCAGCCCTGCCGCAAATCCTGGCGCTAAACAAAGCAGATACGCTCGGAGTTGAAGAAGCTGAGGCTTTGGCCGATGCCATTTGGGAAAAGATTCCCCAACTATTGCCGAAATCCCAAACTGTCTTAACAGTTCTCCCGCTTTCCTGTGCCACTAAATACGGTGTTGACGATCTGCGCAATATCTTGATGCAAGAGCTAAGTACGCTACCCAAAGATGAGGTCGTCCACGAGGTCGTGGAAGATACCAAGGCTAAGCAGCATCCAGACGAAGGCTTCAAAATAGTCCGCTCGAAAAACAAGTTCTTCATTTCTGGAAACAGGATCGAGCGTATGGTGGCAGTCACGAATATGCGCAGCCCTGAGGCTCTCGTTCATTTGTTCAACGTAATGCGCGCCATGGGCATCATCGACAATTTGATCAAGAGTGACATTCAAATCGGTCAGGAAATAATCATCGGCGAGATTACATTCACGTTCGGCGATGAAATGCGTTGATGACCTTGTACCGGCTCTGGCGACCTTAACGAGGCAGCAAGCTGGCACACATTCAGGATGCCGGCATTGTGACAATGGTCGCAAACTCTTCGTGCAAACTTGCAGGAGCGTGCCACGAGATTAGCTCAACAGAAACTGAACACTGGCGTTACCAAGCGCGCCATCAGTCAGCAGATCCAATGAACCAAAGGCATGCAAAAACGGACGCCGGTCAACTGCGTCCGTCTCTAAGCGTGCGCAAAAGGACTATTTGGCTTTCTTGGCCTTTACTACTTGGTCTTTCTTGGGCTTACTTGCTAGTTTTTCTTTGTTCTTATTAGCCGCTTCTTTTTGCTTAACCGGTTTTTCTTTCTTCGGCTTAGCTGGCTTTTCTTCATGTTCGTGGTCGTGAGCTTGAGCAGCGTGTCCATGCCCAAGAACCGCGAGCTTGAGATTATTTATTTTCTCCTGCTCTCGGGTCTTCTGCTTGCGCTTGAGAACCTTCTCTGCGCGCTTCATGCCTCTCTGCTGAGCCATCTGCGATTCCTCGTCCCTGTTACTGTGCTGTTGGAATTGCTGATCTTACTACAGGTCGGGCACAGGAGCATCGACCTCGACGTCACTCGTTACGCGAAGCGAAGGAGGAACCATTTATGCGAACTTTTCTATTTGGGATAATGCTCGGTGCCATTGCCGGCGTGTTGTACGCGCCATCTACCGGTAACAGAACACGTTCCCTGATAAAGGATAAGTACGGCAAGTACTCGACCGAGATACCTGACATGATCGACAGAAGCAAGTTGGATTTGCAGGATCGGTATGAGGAAGTCAGCATGCTCTTGCACGAGCAAGCCGGGCCATTGAAAAATCGGCTCATGGGCTTGAAGGAAGATGTGAAGACCCGAATGACTGACGTTCGCGGCAAGATCGAAGAAAAAGTCGATCAGATGAAAGACCAAATGAACGACGTCGAGAAGCAAAACAAGGGCGAAGAAGACTTTCGACAGTCCGCTTAAGCTAAGGCTTCTGAGATAAATGTTGGGCGGCGACCGCATGGTCGCCGCTTTTCTGCGGAACAAACGCCCCCATCGCCAGCCCGGGAGAAGCCAAGGCAAATCAGCTGGCGCGTCTGGAAATAGGAAAGAAAAACTAAACCCAGAGATTCCCGAGGTATTCAATACCAGGCTTGAATCCTTTTTCGATATTCTCCAGCAACTGCTTGCCTACAGGCGGATACAAAGTGCAGCGCTCCAGCTCAGCTAGAGGCACATAATCCACGCCGGCCAAGACAGGCTCGTCGCCAACAGCCATAACCCCACCGGTGACGTGCGCTGTCAGGTAGACGTTCACGATGTGCCGCGAACGATCCGGGGCAATTGCCTCGGACAGATAAATCAACTTGTCAACTTCGACATCCAGTCCGGTCTCTTCTTTCATTTCGCGCACGGCACACTCAAAAAAAGTCTCGCCGTACTCTAAACGACCACCCGGCAACACCCAATATTGCCGGTTACCTTTTCGGTGGCGGACAAGAAGAATCTCGCTGTTGTTCTGCACAACGACCACGGACACACGAGTTGTTGGAATCACTTTGCCTGGTTTCCGTTTGACTCTCTGCTTTGACAACCGGTCGTCCTTTCTGTGGACTCTGGAGTACCGTGCAATCTTACTAAATTGCAAATCGCAACGAGTCAAAACCTTCCTTCGGCTGAAGACCGCCGAATTTGGTACTGTTAGGAACCCGAAACCGGCGGTTGGATTGAGCGATGCAAGACGATTATCTACGAAAGCTCGAAGCTATTGAGCAAGAAGCGGTGTTGGCGATACAAAATGCACCTAATATGCTTGAGCTGGATACGGCCCGCTCACGATTCGTTGGCAAAAACAGTGGCATTGACGAAGTGATGCAGGCTTTGCCCAAGCTGTCAAAGGAAGAACGCCCACGAATCGGACAGGGCGCAAACAAAGTCAAAACCGCAATAGAAGAAGCCTATAAAGAACGCCGCGATAGTCTCAGGCGGGATGAGCTGAACAAACAGCTCTCCGCCGATCGCATAGACGTCACCTTACCAGGTGCGGGCAGACCGATCGGACATCTGCATCCGTTAACTCAAGTGACCAACGAATTGATCACTATTTTTTATGGCATGGGATTTTCGGTAATAGAAGGGCCGGAGATTGAAACGGACTACTACAACTTCGATGCTTTAAATACCCCTGCCAATCATCCCGCACGCGACGAGCAAGATACCTTTTATACGGACGTGGCGCCACAAATACTCTTGCGCAGCCAGACATCCACAGTGCAGGTACGCGCGATGGAGAAGATGAAACCGCCACTACGCGTGATATCACCGGGTCGCGTGTACAGAAACGAAGAAGTGAATGCACGCAAGTATCCTCTGTTCCACCAGGTCGAAGGTTTGGTCATTGATCGAGACGTAACATTCGGTCAGCTTAAAGGCACTTTGAACGAGTTCATCCGCCTTCTGTTCGGCAAACCTTTGAAGACAAGGTTTCGCCCGGACTTTTTTCCTTTCACAGAGCCTTCTGCTGAGCTGGACTGCCAATGCCCGTTTTGCATGGGTGAAGGCTGCCGCACATGTGGACATCGCGGGTGGATAGAACTACTGGGATGCGGCATGGTCGATCCCGACGTTTTGAAAGGTGCAGGCATCGACCCTGAGGAATGGAGCGGGTTTGCATTCGGAATGGGAATCGACCGGCTAACAATGTTGAAGTTCGGCATCAATGACATTCGCCATCTTTTCACAAGCGACATGCGCTTCCTGGAGCAGTTCTAAGATGAAACTATCATTCGACTGGCTTTCCGATTACGTCGACTTATCCGGCTTGAGCCCGCAGGAAGTTGCAGACAAGCTTACAATGGGCGCCTTCGAAGTAGAAGAAGTCCGGCGGGTCGGTCCTGACATACAAGGCGATGTGTTGGTCGGCGAGATCATGGAAATTCATCCACATCCCAATGCCGATAAAATCAGACTAACTAAGATTCGGCTCGGCGAAAACGGCGAGCTGCAAGATGTCGTTTGCGGCGCCTGGAACATTGAAGTCGGGCATCGAATTCCGGTTGCTTTGCCTGGCTCTAAGGTGATCAACCGCAAGGATGGGACGGCACTGCAGATAGTGCAAAGCCAGATTAGAGGCGTGACTTCCAACGGCATGCTCTGTTCCGCGCCTGAGCTTGGTATCGCAGGCAGTGGCGAAGGCATCCTTTTGCTGGACGCTATGACGCCATTGGGCACTGACGTAAAAGGACTCTTGAATCTCAAGCAGGATTCAGTGCTCCTTGTCGGAACTCGATCTAACCGCGGTGATGCTTTGTCGGTAATCGGCATGGCCAGGGAAGTAGCTGCGCTATTCAACCGGCCACTGAAAGAACCGACATGGAAGATACCGCAGATAAATGATTCGTCAGCACCGCTGGACGTAAATATTGAAAATGCTACAGATTGCCCATTTTTCAGCATCCGCTATATCAGTGGATTGAAGAATGTGGCAACGCCACCAATAATGGTGCAGCGCCTGGAAGCTATTGGCATGCGCTCGGTTAGCAGCATTGTCGACATCACCAACTATGTAATGCACGAGCTTGGGCAACCGCTGCACGCCTATGACATACGGCATATCAACGGCCGCTATATTGAGGCTCGTCGCGGTAGAGCCGGAGAAAAGCTGTCCACCATCGATGAGAAACAGCGCGAACTGAACGAAGAAGTTCTTGTGATTGCCGACAAAAAAGGCGTCATCGGCATTGCCGGAGTAATGGGCGGTAAAGGCAGCGAGATTGCCGATGACACAACTGATATCGCTCTGGAAGCGGCTGCCTTTGCTAGCGCCAGAGTCAGGCGTTCATCGCGATTACTCGGTCTGTCGAGCGACAGCAGTGTGCGGTTCGAACGCAGCGTGGACATCGGTTCTGTAAGAAAGGCATCCGATCGCGCGGCATATCTGCTCACCACGATATGTGGCGGAAAGCTTGGTGCCTTCAGTTCCTCCGGCTCGGATGAAGTAAAGGCACTTTATGTTGACCTCCGATTGTCTGAAATGATGCGTCTTACAGAGATCGAAACGACGGTGGAAGAGGTCACAAGACTGCTGACACCACTAGGCTTCACGGTCAAGGACAAAAGCCAAAACACAGTTACGGCAAAGGTGCCAAGTTTTCGAGCCGATGATGTGACCAGGGAAGCGGATCTGGTCGAGGAAGTCTGCCGATTGTATGGGTATGACCGAGTGCCGGCGTCGATGCCGAAGCGCACCATTGCCCCGCCCTTGCCTGACACCACATTCAACACCGTAAAAGAAGCGCTGTCCGCAGGTGGTCTGAATGAAGCTTGCATCAGCAGCCTGGTGGCATTGAGCGACGTATCCGGTCGCGGATCAATTCAAACCAATGATGCCGAGCTGGTTCAAGTCCTAAATCCACTTTCTGAAGATCACCAAGTGTTGCGCCCGACCCTGATACCGGGCTTGCTCAAAGCGCTATCCTATAATCAGGATCGTGGACGAGAAGATGTCTGGCTGTTCGAGCTTGGTCTTATATACAAGCGCGACGCTAATATTCCCATCGATAAGGCTCTGACCGGCACAGCAGAGATTCCTCACGTTTCTGCTGTTATATCTGGCGCCAACGACCTCAGTCACTGGCAAGAGAAGAACGAGGCCTCCGGCAACGGAAAAACAGACTTCTACGTTCTAAAGGGTGTGCTCGAGAACCTCCTCCACCGTCTGTCGATTGCCCCCGACCAAGTCCAGTTCATCCCATCAGACAACGCTCCGGGCTGGTTCCATCCTTCCCGCAGTGCTCAGGTGGTTGTAAAACCAGGAAATCGCGAAAAATTCGCTCCGATAGAACTGGGCTGGATTGGAGAAGTTCACCCAGTTGTGGCTGATGCCTATGGCTTGAAAAACCCGGCCAGCGTTTTCGAAATGGACGTCGACAAGCTCCGGTCAGCTCGCAAGGAACACGCCTTCCAAGAGATATCTTCAACGCCAACAATTGTGCGCGATATCACTGCAGATGTTGACAGGGGCACCGAAGCCGGCGCAGTGCAGCAATGCATTAGGCAAATCGGGGGCAAATTGCTGCAGCAAGTTGACCTGGTAAGCGTGTTCGATTTATCAGACCAAACGAAAAGTCTGTCTTACCGCCTGACGTTTCAGGATTCGGACAAAACTTTGACAGCTGAAGAAATCGAAAAAATCGTCGGAAAGGTACGCCAGCAACTGACACGCCAGTTGTCAGCAGCCTTTCGAGCCTAGCAAAAGGCAAAAAACCTCAGTCCTGCCGCTCACGCAGCATCTAAAATGCTTTAATTTAGTATGAGATTATTCAGATCTATCCTCATAAGGGAAAGATTTCCCTAGCACGGGTATATTGGTTTGTGTGTTAACACATCCGAGTTCGCGACTCGGTGGAATCTTAAGTGAACGAGAGTAGTGATGTATAAACTTTCCAGGCGCAGGAACCTTATACCTTTCATGGCGCTTATGGCTGTGGGTATCGTAGCCTGCATGCTCATTCCTCAGCGCTTCACAGATAATGTCTTTGAGATTCCCGCATTTGCATTATTGCCAGCGGAAGTGGCGCTGGTAATGATGTTGAGCGTGCTGTTCTTCGAAAATGCTTCGCCTGCTGAGCTACTCAGGCTTTCCTTTACGATGCTTGCCCTGTGCATGTTCGCTGGCGGCATGGGAAATATTATTGGCAAGACGACTCAAACTTTGCCGGATCAAACCTTACTGCTCAACTGGTTCCAATTGATCCTGATGAATATCACGGGATTAGTGTCCACAATTGCTTTTTATCAGACCAAATCGGGCACAGAAACGTCAATTACAAAAATTGCCCCGATTAAAGAGGCTCCGCCTCCAAAGACAGCTGAACAGGCTCTTGACGATGCCATTATAAAAATGGAAATGGACGCCGCTTCCGGTGAATCAGTTCAAGACATCTTGTCGAAGTTAGACGTCAACCGCATCAACACGCTGGAATCATCACTCAAGAAAAACGAGCCAGCAAATGCCAACGTGTCGCTGGAATCGTTGTTCGCCGATGAAAGCCACGCTGCCACCCAGTCTCTTGGAGAGCCTGTCGCGATTGCCGGAGCTCTAGAAGATCATTCCAATGGTTCAGGCGAGATTGCGCCACCGCCCGCGGAGTCTGGCAGGTTCGAATTGGATGCCAGCACAACCACCACAGCCGAACCAGCCTTAGAAAAACCCGAGAACAAGCTGTTCAATGATGTCAGCAACGACCTGGAAGATATCTTCTCGGATCTGGCATTTGGTGCGTCTAACGATGAGCTCACTGCGGAGAAGCTAGCCGAAATCAAAGCCAGCACACCGCCTCCCGAGCCAGCGCCAGTAGCAGAAAAACACGACTCTAATTTGATAGCCGTCAGCGATGATGACATCGACGATATTTTTGCAAATATCGTCGCAGAAGATACGGATTCACACGTCGGCGACATGCTCGAGGAGTTCGCTCCTCGTCCACCGATAGATTCAACGCCAAGAGAAGTAAAAGAGTTTGGTCGCTTATCGTCTGTGGCGACATCGAAAACCGATCCAGCCTCTCCCGGTACATTGAAAACGATCGGTCAGATGCTTCTCGATACGCAGGCGATCGAAAACATCATCAAACATTCCGAAGGACGAGACCTTGGTAAAGTGCAATCCGGAGGCGTAGCTAGGGTTGTAACCGTCTCACGCGGCGCCGATATTCAAGCAATGATGGACAAAATTGCAGAATTCCCTGGGTTGGATGGCTGCTTGGTCATCGGTAAGGATGGTTTGCTGATCGGCGCCACGCAGGGCGTTGGCATGATGAGAGACGTCTACGGCGTGCTTTCCCTCGGCATGCATAGCACCACAAACTTAGGCACCAAGAAAGTCGACCTCGGCGAACTGAAGCAGTCGATTCTTAGAACCGGCAACAAGCTGACGATCATGACCGAGATTGGAATTGGCGTGCTTGCTGCTTTCAGCGACAATTGGGAACTGGAAAAGATCGATGCACTTCTCGATCACATTGCTCAGACCGTTAACGCGTCGCAAGGATCTGGTGGCACATTACCGATGGAATCTTTGACCGGCGGTATGCTTGCCCAAGAACCTAAGGCACCGCCTGTGCCACCACCACCACAAGGTGATGCTGTGGTGCCAATCACGGAAATGAAGGGCGGTTTACTGAGTGTTGATGATAATGACATTGGTGGTCTGTTCGACAATGTTCTAGCGGACTCTGCAACACACAACGATTCAATCGGACAAACCGTCCAAGAAGTTGCCAAACCGATTATGTCCGTCAGCGACGGTGAGTTGGGCGATATCTTCGACAATCTACTCGACAAGGCTCAGAGCACAGTAGACCATTCGATGGATTTCACTCCACCAGAGTTGGCAGAGAAAACGACCAAATCTCTTTTCGATGAAGAGTGGACAGAAGAGTTGGACGCTCCAAAACCAGTTGAGGCAGAGGCTGCTCCGGCACCGCCCGCCGAGACTGAAGTTGCAGCTCCTGCTGTAGCCGAAGAAGCCCCTGTAGCCGACAAGAAGGCTCCGCCTCAAGGAGCTCCTGGTCAACAGATCAAAGAATTCGGACGTCTTTCAGCCAGCACAGCATCCACACCGCTCCACGAGAAAGAAGGGGCGATCAAAGCTATCGGTCGTCAACTTATCGATGTGCAGGCAATAGAAAACATCATCAAATCAGGTGAAAAACGCGAGAAGATGGGTGCAGGCATGACGACCGCTCGGGTTATCAGCCAGGCCCGCGGCGAAGGCATTAAAGCATTGCTGACCAAAATTGATCAATGCGCCGGCGTTGCCGGTTCCCTCATCGTTGGAAATGACGGTCTGGTGATCGCTTCTACTCTCAAGGGTGGAATGGATAAGGACCTGCTTGGCGCTCTGTGCTGTGCGATGTACAGCCACACTGACCTGGGCGGCAAGAAACTGCAAATGGGCAAGCTAAAGCAAATTATTTTCCACGCCGTGGACAAGACAACAGTCCTGACACCAGTGGCAGTAGGTGTGCTCGCGGTGTTCGTAGAAAATCACGAACTGGACCAAATCGATTCGCTACTCACGGCCATTGAAGGCACAGTACGCGGTTAACTAAGCAGGCCCTGCGTTAGTTCTCTTGACCACGAGCTATTCTTCGCGTGCAAAAATGGCCTCCTCTTAAGAGGAATACGCCTTATGACAACGCCGCAATACTCATTGGTATCGTTACAGCTCGGCGATCCTGCGCCTAAGTTTTCTTTGCCAGCACATCCTGCCGGTACGATCTCGTTGGATAATTTTGTTGGTAAGAAAAATGTGATCCTTGCCTTCTATCCCAAAGATGACACCCCGGGCTGCACTAAAGAAATGTGCTCGTTCTCAGATGACTTGGAAAAATTCAACTCTGCCGATACGCAAGTGCTGGGAATTTCCTGCGACACAGTAGATAGTCACGGTCAATTCGCAAGCAAGCACAATCTTACAATCCCATTGCTGGCTGATGATCAGCGCACCGTCGCCACAGCATATGGCACCGTGCGAGAAGGTAAAGCAAACGCCGAACGAATGTTGTTCCTTATCGACAAACAAGGAATCATTCGGCACATCCACAGCGGCATGCCTTCCAACGAAGATCTCCTGGCGCTTGTGGCTAAGCTTAAATAGTCGAAGGCACGCACGACCTTTGCGTGATACCACGCAATGAACTGACCGTAGAGGGGAGGGGCTTGCCCCCTCCCGCTCTCTGACGATAGAACTTTCAGACAAACCCGCTCACGACTGGCTTCCACAACGGGAGGGGACAAGCCCCTCCCCTCTACAATTAAAACCGAGGCACACAAAAAGCCCCTTCCCTGCAATCGAAGCCGGGAATCAGGTCGTGTTCTGCACAGCCCAACCTTACGCCTTGTCGGCTTCCGGTCCACGTGTGCGCGCAGATTCGACCATAAGGAGCGGCCTGGGTAAAACAATTTTTCTACTTATAGAGTCGACAAGCGCATTGCACTTCTGCTCGCATTCCGTGCTTGTGAAGTCTTGGGCTCTTTCAGAGACGGCAAAGAGAACCTCGCAACCGAAATTGCGATCCGTGCAGGTGATGAGCAGATGATAAGCAACCTGAATAAAGGTAAGCTCCTTCGCCCAAGTATCGATTAACTCCGCCTTAGATTCTGTTTTTGACGAGCTCTTCAATTCCCAACCGCAGGCGGGAATATGCTGCACCAAATAAGCCTCAAACTCAGGAGGCTTCAACTTCAACCAGATTCGGCGAGAGAACTCTGACATAACCTCATTGCCACTACATCTGGTGGCACTCAAAGACGGAGCAATACGCTATCCGTTTCCACTAAACATACCATGTCTAGCTCAAGAATTGATAATATATGGGGCTGTGTGCCACACCAGAGTCGATAACTCGTGAACGCATCCGTAAGGGAGCCCGCTGTGCCAGATTCTGCCATACCGATAGCGGCGGAAGCGCCATTAAGCGCCCCTCCAGCAGCAACCTTATCCCAGTATCACGTACTGCTGGCAACATGGCTCGGTGGGGTCTTTGATGGTATGGATTCATCCATCTTTGCGATAGTACTGTATCCGGCCATATCAGAACTTATAGGAACAAAATCTCACGCGGTGGTCGGATTACACGGCTCGTACATTATCGCGATGTTCATGGTCGGCTGGGCACTCGGCGCGATGCTATTCGGCATGCTCGCAGACTATATCGGGCGCGCTAAGACTCTGACAATAACTATTCTTTTGTATGCGATATGCACCGGACTTTGCGCCCTGGCGAACAACTGGTGGGAATTGGGCTTTTACAGATTCCTTGTCGGTGCCGGCATTGGCGGCGAAATGGGCATCGGTGCCGTATTTCTTTCTGAGTGTTGGCCGAACAAGAGTCGCATGCAGGCAGTCGGCGTAATGGCTACTTCGCTGGGCTTCGGATATCTGCTCACCGCGACTTTGAACCTCTTTCTCGGTCACTTAGGCTGGCGAACTCTATTTATCGCGGGCATTGCTCCGGCATTCCTGACAGTGTACATACGAGCCAAACTCAAAGAATCGCACCGATTCGAAGAAGCCAGCGCGGAACGAAAACGGGCGCAAAGTAAGGCCGCGGACCGGCGCACTGACGAAGAGAAAGAGACTCTCAAGTTAACGATCTTCCATCTGTTCACTAAAGAGAATCGGAAGAACATCCTCATGGTTAGCGCTTTGGCAGGCGTAGCCATCATTTGCTGGTGGGCCGTGATTGCCTGGATTCCGGCCTGGGTGAATCAACTTACTGGTGACTTGGCCGTCGAAGAGCGATCCCATGCGATGTTCGCCAAAGATATCGGCATGATCCTCAGCGGTATCGCCGGCGGAATGCTGGCCAGAAAGTTCGGCTATCGACTGTGCATGTCCGTCTCAATGGTTTTGGCGTTTGTGATCACAGTGGGAATGTTCACCACAATCCACTCGTTCCAACCGCTGCTTTTGTGCTGGATCCTCGGTCTGGGCTTCTTCGCCCATGTGCCGTTCGTACTGCTCTGGATGTACATACCAGAACTTTTTACGGCTAAAATTCGCAGCACAGCCTTCGGCTTCTCCTACAACATCGGACGTTTTGCCGCAGCATTAGCCGTTCTAGGAAGTGGTGCGATGATTCGCGCTTTCGATGGCTCTTACGCGTTTGCAGCCTCCACCGTTGCATCGGTCTATTTAGTTGGTGCGGTCATCGCACTATTCATGCCACCCACCAATGGCGAAGTAAGCTGAAATCGGCCATTTGCGCGACGGTATCTACGCCGTAACAGGCAAAGCGAGTCTGCCGGCGGTTAGATGGTCTTGCTTGCGCGGCTCGATCCAGCTTCCTCTAGCTTTTGGATCACCATATCTTGCGTGATAACTTCCGGAAGCACAATTGGCTCGGTCGGACGACCGGCTGGAAAGATCACGTAGAGGGGCACGCCGGAGCGCCCAAACTTCTGCAAGAGTTGCGAAATCTGCGCATCTTGTCGTGTCCAATCAGCGCGCATCGCAACTACATTGAGTTCGCGGAATTTCTTGATCACTGGAGGGACATTGATGAAAGAGCTTTCGTTGACTTTGCAGGTGAGGCACCAGTCAGCGGTGAAATCTACGAAAACTGTTTGGCCGGAAGCCAGCTGCTCATCCAATGCTTTGATGCTGAAAGGTTTCCAATCTATGGCGTCATTAGCAGTGGTCGTGGTGCTGGTTGCAACCACATATGGTGCCGAGGTCGTGTTGTTTGGCAAGGAGTTTGGTGCTGATTGGGGCGGCTGCATAGACAACAATTCTGGAAATGGTCGCAACATCGTGGCATATGCGGCCCCAAGTACAACCGCAGCTAAGCCGTATACGACAGCCTTGCGGCCATTGCCGGACGTTAAGTCAGTAAATCGCCCAACCAGCCAGACGGCAAAGGACAGGGCGACTAAGAAACCTACGGCTGCCATCGCGGCGTTGATTCCGACCTGCTGCCCGAGGACCCAGACTAACCAGACAACCGTCGCCAGAAGCAAAAAGCCCATCGACTCCTTGAACTTCTCCATCCAGACGCCAGGCTTCGGAAGATACTTCATCCAAGACGGGTTAGCGGTCAGTAATACGTATGGAAATGACATGCCGACAGCAATGGTGCCGAACATCAACAGCACCACTGCTGGTGGCTGCGAGAACGCAAAACCTAGTGCTGTTCCGAGGAATGGAGCAGAGCATGGGGTCGACAATGTTGTAGCCAACACACCTTTGAAGAAGGTTCCGACGAACCCTTCTTTGCTGGCAAGTTGATCGATCTGGTCTTGTCCCGCATTTACCTGAATGTAGAAAAGTCCAAACAGGCTAAGTGCAAACATCAGCACGACCGCGGCCATGCACAGCAGGAAGATCGGATACTGAAACTGGAAGCCCCAACCAACCTTCTGTCCGGCTTGCTGCACGGCAATCACAGCACCGGCAAGAACCATGAACGAGAAGATGATGCCTGCCGTAAATGTCAGACCAAGCCTAAAAACTCGCTTGGGGTCATCGCCTGCCTGCTGCATGAAGCTCAATACTTTAATCGAGATCACCGGCAAGACGCAGGGCATAAAATTCAAAATGAAACCGCCGACGAAGGCGAAAGCCAGGTATGCCAACAGACTTTGCTCCTGGTTCCCGCCATCAGCTACCTTAATTTTCGCATCCAAGATGCTGCCGGTCAGAGACTCACCGGTAAGCCCAGCGGCGACAACCACATCCGAACCAGAGGCATGACTTGTACTGACAAGCGAAGAGACAGGCCCATCCCAACCAAGTCCCTTAAAAAGGTCAGTGTTCGCTGCTGTAGCTCCGCGAGAAGATTCGGCCACCGGTAGCTTGAGCGACAAAGACGCTTTGCCCGGAACGCACATATCTTTGCAGGCGAGATACTTTACGCTGGCCTGCAAGTTAAATGCTGAGCCAGCCGTCAAGTGCGCTGGTGGTGTGATAGTTGCACCCACAAGTGTCCTATCTTGGTAGCCGTAGGTCGTGATGCCTGAGTCCAAGAACTTATGCGGCTTTTGCCAAAGTAGTTCTGATGCTGTGAACCCGGGCGGCAATGTCCACGTAACTCGCGTAGGCATCCCGGCTTCGCCACTTATTTTGTAATAGGTGTGCCATTCAGGAATCATTTCCAGCGAAATGCCAAGTGTGAATGGTTTGCCCGGGACTATTGCTGAGGTGTCAGCGATCAACTTAGCAGTGACCTGGTTTGTTGATTCATCGACGGCCGCTAGCTTAGTGCCCGACCCCGGCCCGTTCTGAGCCAATGACTCAGCACCGTATAGCGCCATCGAAAGCAGGATAACCAGCTGCACAGTTGCAAACAGGGCAAATTTTGAAGAGCGACCCAACACGGTTGACCTCAGTTACTCCAGTTATTTTAGCCCGAAGATGTAATACAGCTGCTATTTCTAAAGATATGGATAAAAGGAATTTACCGGATCGACCAATGCGTTCTTACCAACTATCTCGGCGAAAATCTTCGCGCTCTTCCGCATTGTCCGCTCCAGCGTTGGATAGGCCACACGAACCAAGCCGAAACGGGCGCGCAATCCTTCGGACCACTCGAAATTATCGAGAAGGGACCAATGCAAATAACCCTTAACGTTGGCCCCAGCTTTGACCGCCTTATGAACAGCAATCAGATGAGCTAGCAAGTAGTTTACGCGCAATTCGTCATTCAGCGACCAGTCACCGTCGGAAAGCTCAGCTGAGAACATCGACGCTAAGCCGTTCTCCGTGATGTAGATTTCTCGCGCGTTGCCGTGATCATCATAACGATAAGGATCCAATCCATGAGTCAAAAGCTTGTAAAGTCCATCTGGGTATATCTCCCAGCCGAGAGACGAAACCTCGAACTCAGCCAAATCGGAACGAATGCCGAAAATATCCGGCGGCCATTTCATTTCAAACTCGCTGACCTGGCGCGTGTAGTAGTTGATGGCAAGAAAGTCGATAGAGCCTCGCAATCCGGGGATCACACCACAAAGCTTGCGGACGCGCTTGTCAACGGTCAGGGGTGGAACGAATTGCAGATTGCCAGTTTCCACCGAGCGCATCCAGAGATGATTGAAAATCTCATCACGCATGAACTGCGTCATTTTGTCGAAAGGATTCCATGAAGAGCGCGGAACGAACGGCATCCAGTGAACAGTGAAGCTAACTTTGGCGTTCGGTATGAGCCGATGAATCACAGCATAGGCGCGCGCGTGGCCTTCCAGCAGGTTGCGAATTGCTTCAAATGCCCCAACGTAATCGCCCTTTCCGCCCGGGGGCCAGCAGCCGCCGATGAAGCCTTGATACGAATAGGCAAGCGGTTCATTCAACGTGAGCCAGAAGTCGACCAACTCCGGCCCGAACTCTTTGACGACAAGCTCGGTAAATCGCTCGAACTCATCAATAGTTTTGGCGTTCCGCCATCCACCAGCATCCGATAAATATGTAGGCAAGCAAAAATGGAAGAGCGTGACGAAAGTCTTGAAGCCGCGATCCTTGAGCATTTGCAGAAGCGTTCGATAGAATTTGACCATTTCCGGGTCTAGCTCTGTTGCTCCTGGTTTTGGCATTAAAGCTGGCCAGTTGAGGCTCAGCCTGAACGTATTAAGATTCATACTCTGGCAAAGGTCGACATCCGCTTCATAGTGCGACAAGAAGTCACAGGCCCTGTCGGCCGTCGACTGATCCAGGATTCGACCTTCCTGGACCGTCCAATTCGACCAGTCAGAGATGCGGTTCTTTATTTCGTGACGATTACCTTCGATCTGAAAGTGCGAAGTCGCAACTCCCCATAAGAAATCGTCAGGGAAACTGAGGATGACCGGACCATCACCTTGGAGTGATACAGTCGAAGTATGTAATCCGCCTGGAGTTTTCGCGTCCGGTTGCAATAGAATGCCCTTGTTTTGTCGGCGCGCAGAAGAGATCCACGCCATAATCACCCGTATACGCCAGTGTATCAATAAAGCCAGATTACCTCAGCAGTCGTTTTGTTCATAGCTATCCGCTAAACTGATCGCTCACTCCTCGCCCAGTGCCGAGAAAATGTCTGCTGAGCCCTTAGAATCACAATTACCAAGTCCGGAGACGCCGTTACACTTGCCTCCGGCGGCGATCGACTGGGCCACATACAAGACACAGCTTGTCTTAACCTCATTTGTGGCGGTCTTCGCTACCGTCGGACTAAATTGGTTTTTGCTAGACAACAGCCTCAGTCCTGGGGAAAGCAGCTTTCTCAATAGTTGTAAGATGCTCTTTGCGGCCCCAGCCGAATTTTGGTCGCGCCTTGCAACTTTTGCCGCAGCAGGAACTGGCGATGGACTAGTATCTGTTGCCATCACCGGACTGCTTGCAACAATCGGTCTTAGTTCCCCGTTCGCGCAGCACCTGCTTAACCTGGGCATCCTGGCTACCAGCGCATTACTTGTCGCCCAGATTACCTCCGAACTAACAAGCAGGGTCGGCAATCGGCTCGGAGCGGCCGCCCCAATTTGGGCGGCGGTGCTATTCGTCTTATCTCCAGCGCAGTCCGAGTATCTTCTTAGCTTGAACATGCGCGCAGAAATGCTCTGCCAACTGTTGTATCTATATTCGATATTTGCCTATCTGCGGTTTAGGGCCACCAGCGAGAAAAAAATGTTCTCGCTGTCGCTCATTTCGACAGTTCTGGCTTTTCTCACCCGGCCTGAAGCAGCAGCTATCCCCCTTGTTATAACTGCAAGTGAAATAATTCTGCCCGGCACAACAGCAACAAAAAACTTGAAGGTCCAACAAGAAAGACGAACACAACATTTCATTCTTGTGATTTTCTTTTGGCTGGCTCTTTCTTTCGTCACAACAGTGGGCAACCTGGCACCGGAACTGGTGCCTGTATTACATGCGCCGAAGTTTCTTACTGACTCGCTGACTCAAGCAACGCCGCTGTCTTGGCTGCTGCCAATGCCTGCAGATCACCTGTCTTACAAGATTGCTCTTGGCGGTTATCTCTTCGTCGCCATTGCGTTCGCAGGGCAGTGCCTTTTTCGCAGTGCACAAATACGCGCAATGTTATGGTTAGCAGTTTGGCTGGTCGCAGCTACTGCAATGCATTCCGCCATTTTCGCTATCATTCTCAGCATCGCGGCATTGCCGTCGGCAGGAGCTTTATCACGTGCCAGGTCCAGACCGATCATTGCTTGCGGACTCGCCGGGTTAACCTTGGTGTCAGTGGCATGGTTTCATTTTTCGCATGAACAGTCTGTTGAACTTGAAACTCAATGGCAAACAAAACCGGCGTCGCAACTAATATGGCCACACTCGTTCGAGACGCCGGCAACTCGGCTTGAACCAATGTATTCATTCCAAATCAACACGAGCACGCTGCCTCAAGTTACATTTGCCCCATCGGATGCAATTCGCCAAGAAGGCACGCCATTTTCAAGCGATAAAGCATCAGTAACGCCAATGCCTGATGGCGTGCGCATTTTTCCAGGGAAACAAACGGTGCGCATGTGGTTGCCGCCGGTCAAACTTAACCCAAAGGAAGCGAGTGTAGCGGCAATCAAACTGCTATACACCTCTAAAACAGGGTGTCACACCTGCCACTCCGACAGCCTAAAGCTTCTCTGGCGTGCAGCCGGAAATGAGACACAGACTAACAGTGCCACCATTCTTAACATCACATTCGGACAATACCTGGTTTGGCTTGGCAGATATGCAGACTGGACTAACGGTAATCTAATTAGCAAAGTAGGTTTCGAGTTTGACCCCGGTGATTATTATGTCGATGTGGCAAGTGTTGACTTGATACCGTATGCATTGACAGCTCCGATACTTGCCTTCCGTTCAGCTGAAACAATATCCAGACACACTGGAGCAGTGACGAAAGTTTCTCCTCATGAAAGACCTGAGGTCGACTTTGATGTACGGCTGATTCCTGGGGCGGCCGGCATCAAGGTTGCCATCAACAAAGGCGCCGACCAAACTCAGCCGGTCGCCGAAAAGGACATCTACGCCTTCCATAATCAACTGGAACCAGTAAACGAATTGGATATCAATGCCACAACTGGACGACTGGCATTACCGAATTCAATGCTCTCGAGTCCAGGGATGTATCAAGTCCGAGCGGTAGCGCTCAATGGTGACCGCGTTGAAATCGGATTACCGACTGAGCCTTGGACTTTTGAAGTAACCGTCAGGTAGAAGCAGGCTTCAGCCAGAGTGTGCTGCCGGGCTTTGATACAGACCAAAGGACATGGCAGCATAAGATGCTGCCACTACAAAACATGCCGGCGGGACGGCGGCGCGCCCATGGTTGCGAGCACCAACGTGACGGCGGCGCGCCCATGGTGGCGAGCACCAACGTGACGGCGGCGCGCCCATGGTTGCGAGCACCAACGTGACGGCGGCGTGCCCATGGTGGCGAGCACCAACGTGACGGCGGCGCGCCCATGGTGGCGAGCACCAACGTAACGGCGGCGCGCCCATGGTGGCGAGCACCAACGTGACGGCGGCGCGCCCATGGTGGCGAGCACCAACGTGACGGCGGCGCGCCCATGGTGGCGAGCACC
>JADYXS010000178.1 GCA_021772155.1 Candidatus Obscuribacter sp. | reverse complement strand
TTGAGGCAGTTTTTCAATTTCACCATTCTTTGCATGTGGTATCACCCAAACTCCACCCTTTGGTTCAAGTGATATCATCGGATTCATTTCAACGTTCTCCCGACCGAGAGCCAAAGATAAGTCAAAATTCTGAAGAATCGTTATTAGTACCAACTGAATTTCCATCAAAGCGAAGTCGCGCCCAATACAACTACGTGGACCTGCGCCAAAAGGAAACCATGAGAACGGA
The DNA here is from genome assembly GCA_021772155.1 of Candidatus Obscuribacter sp. Taxonomy (GTDB): domain Bacteria; phylum Cyanobacteriota; class Vampirovibrionia; order Obscuribacterales; family Obscuribacteraceae; genus JADYXS01. The sequence continues at coordinate 20,471 of JADYXS010000178.1, read as the reverse complement.
ACTATCTTGTGTTCGTTCTCTGGGCCAAACCGCTCGGGTAGGAAATCATTCGGTCGTACCCAGAATCGTTCGTCCCTTTGCGTAACATATGGAAAAACATTCACCAGACTGCCTTTGGCAATCGCGAATTCCGCAATTTCTAAGTCCTGATTTGCTTGTCGGGGAATGATCCATGCTGCCGGATATAGACGCATTGTTTCTTTGGCGACCTGCATCGTCAGCGGCACTTCCGCCAAGCGTGAAGGTTCCGCTTCGTCGTGCCCAAACGTCTTTTGAATGTCTACCACCATTTGCGCATAGACCTGCTGGTTCTTCAACAACATATAGAAGGACCATGACAAAGTTGCCGCCGTCGAGTCATGCCCAGCGTTGAACATAGTCATCGCCTCATCGCGTACTTCTTTAAGCGTCATTGCCGCACCGGTGCCCTCTGGATCTCGCGCGAGAATCATGCGTCCCAACATATTTCCCGCGCTCTCAGGTGAAGCATTCGCTCTGGCAATGGCCGCGTGAATCATTCTATCGAGAGTTGCTATTGCTTCTCGTTTTTGTTGTTTGCTCGAAATCGGCAACCAATCCGGCAGCGGGACCACATCGGTAAATTCGCGGTACATCGCTTTCGAGACAGTGGTGACGGCACTACCCAACTCGAGCGCATCATCTTCCACTTCCATGCCAAGAAAAATTTGCGCCGCAATGGTCAAGGTGATGTTTGTCAATTCATCAGCAAGATTCATCTCTTGCCCTGATTCCCACTTAGAAATCCAACGCTTGGTCTGGTTGACAATCACACGGCCGTACTCGCCGAGAACGTCGTGGTGGAACACAGGCTGAATAATGCGCCTTTGACGTAACCAGAAATCACCTTCGCTAATAACCAATCCATTGCCATCGACTGTACTCAGTATCTTTTTGAACTGATCAGTCTTTCCAAAATCACGCGACCGCGTAACAAGCACGTCTTTCACATGATCGGGATGTCCTAGCACATACCAATCATAAGGACCCAATTTGAGATGCACAACATCGCCAAATTCTTGCTGAAGCGACGTCGCGGTTCCCAACGGATCCGTCTTGAAACGCTTGGCAAAATCTAGTCCTAAGAATGATGTCTTTGGTCCGGGAGCTATTGTTTTCATGGAGCCGTATTCAATCAGGGAACCGGCCTATTTTACTCGCTCATCAGTGCTATTGGGTCCAGCTTTTAGCAATCGCTGGTGCCGCATGCTCAGCCAGCACCATATTCCACACTTGCGCGACAAATTCTCCCTATGGGAAGTTCCGTTGATCAACTTGAGCTGTGTTGTGAGGAGTTTTCCTCTCTTGCTCCTTATCCTGATTTTTGCCGTAGCCGCGTTGGATGCCTCGCTCAGTATTTGGCTCGGCTATTTCGTTTTCTCCTTCAACACCTGGACCACCGGCGCGGTGCCCTCGGGATCGTTCCTCTTGCTCTCGCTGGCCCGGAGTTAGCGCTTTGCCGCGATGTCTGCCTGTGGCAGTATCCGAGAACAGGCCATCTCCTGCTGAGCCACGACGTTTCGTTGAATCTGGTTCGTGTGCAAAAACCGATTTGTTCATATTCAAACTCCGTTGTGCCAGTTGAAACGACGAACGCAGTGATCTATCGAACCTGAGCATTGGAATAAAATTTGTTCAGCGAACTCAAGCGTTCACGACTGACCGTCATGAAAAATTCCGACAATCCGAGCTTCAAGAGGCTCTCCCTTGTCAACAACTAGCAATGCTTGATGGGGCGCTTGCAGCCCAAATGCCAAGTCCATTGGCGTTTTTTCGTGCGACAATAGCTGCAGTATCGAACGATGGTGACTTTTTGCTGAAACTCATAATGAGCCTGATGCTTAGCTTCCTCTGCCTGCTTAACGAACAGGCGCTGGCAGCACCAGATATGTCCCAGGATAATTCTCCGATCAAAGAAATCTTGCGTGGGTCCACCCCGATTCACTGGACCGGGCAATTCAAGTTTGAAAGAGCGGTTGAATTACAAAAAGAAGTCGGACTGCCGATATACCGATGGTTGCCGGTCGGCCAGAAACCTCGTGCAGTCGTTCTTGCGATCCATGGACTAACGCTCCACGCTCAGTGTTATGAGGTTCTCGCCAGAGCTTTTGCAGCTGCTGGATTTCTATTTATTGCCCCCGATATGCGGGGATACGGCGAGTGTACGCGTCCTGATGCACCAGCCGATATTCAGAAGATCAACAATCAAAAAAGCTTTGAGGATATCGTCAAACTAAGTCGCTTATTGAACAAAGAGTACGATGGACTGCCAATGGCAGTGCTCGGAGAAAGTCTCGGCACTTCATTCGCCATAAAACTAGCCGCCGAGCAACCCGACCTTGTCGATGCGATTATCATCGCGGCACCAACGTCAAAAGTGAATCCGCTGATGTATCTCGCGCCGCAGACTATATTTGAAGGTATCAAGGCTCTGTTCACGCCCGGGCACAAAATGTCTTACAAAGTATTTTTCGACAAACTTGTGTCCAATAATCCGGCGATCATCAAAGAACTAGAGGAAGACCCGCTAATACTGAAATCCGTGACTCTGAAATCTTTGCTTCAGACACAATCATTTGTTAGCAAAACAGATAAATGGGCCAAATCTGTCAGGAAAGATACACCGGTCTTGATCTTACAGGGAGGTCAAGACCAGGCGATGGTTCCGAAAGACGTAACTGCCCTTACTAAAAACATCAATTCCACCGATCAAACAATTCGCTGGATATCCGGCTACGGTCATCTTTTGCTTGAGACCGATTACATAGGACCGCCCGCCATGGATGCAATCACCTCCTTCATCGACGATCACGAGGCAGAGGAACAGGCGATTCGGGCGGAACTTTATGCAGAAATGACAAGGTTCGGAGCCAAGGATCTACCGCTAATGAAGTAATCTCCCGCCCCCTTGGCAATAGCGAATCGATAACAGCGGCAGGACGCCCGCGCGCGCACTACAGGCGTAGTGGTGGCGCCAACCGTGGTTACAAAAAGCAGGTGTCGGGGCCGCCCTAAACCGATTTTGCTTGGGAATGCTCCTTCGCCTTGCTGAGTTCAGCACGGACTTTCGTGGCAGCCTGCACCATAGCATTCAAGGATGGTATCACTTCCTCCCACCGCCTGGTTTTCAAACCGCAGTCAGGATTGATCCAAAGCCTTTCAGCGGGAATCACCTGCAGTGCCTTTCGAATCTGTTCTTCAATATCATCTTCTTTAGGGATCAGAGGAGAGTGAATATCGTAAATGCCAGGTCCTATCTCATTGGGATAACCAAGCTCACGCAGATTATCCAGAAGATCCATGTGCGAACGCGCCGCCTCGATCGAGATTACGTCTGCATCCATCGCTGCGACAGCATCGATGATATCTCCGAACTCGGAATAGCACATGTGCGTGTGAATCTGCGTAGCATCATCAACCCCGGAAGATGATAACCGGAAGCACCGAACGGACCACTCCAAATAATCGCCCCACTGTGAGCGCTTAAGAGGAAGCCCTTCTCGAATGGCCGGTTCGTCGATTTGAATTATGTGAATCCCGTTAGATTCAAGTTCCGCGACTTCTTCTCGAATTGCCAGAGCTAGCTGTTCGCAGGTCTGCGAACGATGTTGATCGTCTCGAACAAAAGACCATTGCAGCATGGTTACTGGTCCGGTAAGCATACCCTTCACAGGTTTATTTGCCTTTTCTTGCGCGAACACAGACCAATCTACGGACATCGATGCCGGGCGAGATATGTCTCCGAAAATAATCGACGGTTTAACATAGCGCGATCCATAACTCTGCACCCAACCGTGCTCAGTCACCACGAAACCAGTCAGCTTCTCAGCGAAAAACTGCACCATGTCGTTTCGTTCTGGCTCGCCATGCACAAGAACATCTATGCCGATTTTCTCTTGCAATTCAATGTCATGCAGAATCTCTTCTTTCATCAATTCGCCGTACGCGCAGCTGTCAATCGTTCCGTTGCGCAACAATTTGCGTGCTGCCCGAACCTTGGCTGTCTGGGGGAATGACCCGATAGTTGTGGTCGGCAACAACGGTAAATTGAATTTCTTATCTTGAACTTTCTTTCGCTCCGGATAAGCACTTATGCGCTCGAACATGTTCACTTGAACAGCTGCCACGCGTTCCCGCACCAGGACATCTTTCACCCTCGGAGAAGCAGCACGTTGCGCGCAAATAGCTCGATTCTCTTCAATTGCCGGAGCGCCTCCAGCTTTTCCACCACGAAGAACACTCGTCACCAGAGCTATTTCCTGCAACTTCTGTTTGGCAAAGGAAAGCCATGAGTGTATTTCACGATCCATGTTCTTTTCTAACTCAACATCAATCGGCAGATGGAGCAAAGAACATGACGGCGATACCATCAAGCGCTCCTGTCCCATTTTGGCCAGAATGCGCTCGAGCAATTCAATTGTCTTCTCGACATTGCATTTCCAAATATTGTCTCCATCGATAACACCGGCAGAAAGCATCATGGTTGGAGGAAGCTTCGACAAGAGTTCATCAACTTCCTCAGGTGCATTCACCAAATCAACGTGTAGCGCGTCAATAGGTAGAGCGGTGGCAACAGATAGGTTCTTGCCCAGACCATCGAAGTACGAGGCTACAAGCAGCTTGAGATTGCCACGAGACTTGCTCAAAGCCGTATAGGTTTTCGTCAAGGCTTTCAACGCCTGATCGCTCAGCTCCGTGGACAGGCACGGTTCATCAAATTGAACCCATTGCGCACCAGCCTCAGCCAATGATTGCAGAACCTGGACGTAAACTAACAGCAACCCATCTAGCAAAGCCAGTCGATCAACAATCGAAGTATGTGCTTTGGAAAGTAATAAAAATGAAACTGGTCCCAGTAGAACAGGCCGTGTGATCAGTCCGAGTTCCTTGGCTTCCAGAAATTCGTCAAGCACTTTTGTAGATGAAAGTGCGAACTTTTGCGCAAACTCAAGTTCAGGGACGATGTAGTGATAATTAGTGTTGAACCACTTTGTCATTTCGAGCGGACGTGTCCCTGCAGTCGCTTTGCCATTCTTCTTGGCGTAAACTGCCGATGAGGCGCCGCGTGCCATCAAGAAATAAGTGTCCAGATCAACATTTCCACCCGACCAACCAAAGCGCTTCGGAACGGCTCCGACCATTGCGATGGTATCCAAGACATGATCATAAAACGAAAAGTCATTCGACGGAATATGGTCTACACCGACTTGCTGTTGGTACTGCCAATTCTGTTGTCGTATGGCCCGAGCGGTGTCTTGCAAGTCGGCAGGAGTGGTGCGACCATCCCAATATTCTTCCAGAGCCTTTTTCAATTCACGACGGCTACCGATGCGAGGGAAACCGAGATTACACGCCAATACCATTTGATTCTCCTATTTACAAAAGCTCGAAAATACTTGCCCGACAACTCCGTCTACTGACGATGACTATCGTGATACTTGTGTGGAAAAAACAAAAATTCCCGACCTCAACAGAGACGGGAGATGCATTTCTATGAGCAGTCTAAGACTGCCTCACTGAAATTCCTCCTTGCCTCGAAGAGGGCCATTGTGTGCATTCAGGTGGGCATTCTGACTTACAGCTTGGCTGCTTACAGTTGCGGGACAGCGATGGATTCTCACCATTCTTTCCCCACCAGATCGTCTCATCGACGATCCCTTTTTTGCCGAACGCATATTTATTTTTTGACTAGGTTACTCCTTGTCCAATATCAAGTGCATTATATAACGCGTTTGGAACAATTACGCTCGCCACATTTCAACCATTGTCACAAATCAGCTCAACCGCTGCTAACAAAGAGCAGTTCTGGACTTTCCAAATGATCACCTGAAACTGTGCCGCAATCAGCGATCGTGCGATAATCATGACGCCACTCAAGGGACGGAACCTAATGTCGCCACACATATCCACCCAACTGTTTCTCGTGCGTCACGGAGAAACTGAGTGGAGCAAGTCGGGTCAACACACTGGAAGAACTGATGTCACGTTGACAGATAAGGGTCGAGCCCAAGCGGTCGGACTCCTTCCAGCGCTCAGCAAGATCGAATTCTCTCTGGTGTTATCCAGCCCCTTATCGAGAGCCTCAGAGACCGCCAGCCTCGCCGGTATTGGTGAACAGGCACAATTTACCCCGGACCTTTCCGAGTTTGACTACGGCCAATACGAAGGGCTCACAACGCCTCACATCCGAGAACAAGTTTCAGACTGGACCGTTTGGACCCATCCATGCCCAGGCGGTGAAACGCTCGAAGATGTTGGAGTCCGTGCATCCCGCGTCATTGGCAGAGCCCGATTAACTGGAGGAAACGTGGCAATCATTTCTCACGGGCACATGCTTCGAATTCTCTGCGCAGTTTACTTAGGAATGCCTCCGTCAGCTGGACAGCACTTCCAGCTAGACACATGTGCTCTTTGCTTGCTCTCCTCCGAGCACGAAGCTCCGACAATCAAACTCTGGAACATACCAAGCGACCTGGCCGCTAACCTTAGCTTGTCATAGAAACTTGAGCAATCGACATAAGCACGAAGACAAGTTTGCCTGGCAGAGCGCTGAAGTCTTAGCTGTTTTAAATGGAACAACTACATTGGACTATAATCTGCGAATGAGACAGCTCATACTGCTCGTGCCGTTTATCGCAGGAATGCTGCTATTCAAACTCCCAGCCAATGCCCAAGGCTGAGTAGTTTCAAGAACCAGCACGCCCGTGTATGGCGAGCAAAGCCCTTATCTTAAGCCCAAACAGTTCCAATTTAGCGTTGGCTATCGTGGACTGCGTTCGGGTTATCCTAACTGGCAAGGCACAAGGACAATCAAAGTGACCTCCGGTGTGGTCAACACTCAGCAAATCGTCGATGTTACTGGTACATATCAATTCAACAAGCAAGCAAATATATCCGTTAGCCTACCGGTGCTGTTCGGCAGCTTCTCATACCTGTACGGGCCTATTCCAGACAAGGCACAACCGCTGACCTTCCGGCCTCGCGCTTCAATGCATTCGGCAGGAATTAGCAACATCGCCGTGGTAGGCAGGAGTTGGCTATTCCCAACCGACCGCTGTCGTTCCGGCAACATCTCACTGGGATTTGGACTTTCGCTGCCAACTGGCAACGACAATGCTACCGACGTCTACCCTAACATCGCTACTGGCGCCAACAACACAAGAAAAGCTGTAGACATCTCAATCCAGCCTGGAGACGGCGGCTTGGGCTTTATCGGCGAAGTGAGTGGATTCAAGTCGATCAAGAATGTCACCCTATTTGGTACCGGTGTATATCTTGTGAATCCACGAAATGCAAATACAACACCATCGCTACTTGTCGGTCTACTGGGCGCATCTGCATATCAAAAGAATTTCTTGCCGGAATTGACTAACACTGTTCCCGATCTATACGTTGGTGAAGCGGGTGCATCAGTTCCGATCAAGAGAATCCCCGGTCTGGCACTGAACGCATCAGCAAGGGTTGAAGGATTGCCACCTGTAGACTTGATCGGTGGACACGCAGGGTTCCGTCGCCCGGCAATAGTCGTTTTCGGCTCCCCTGGAGCTACCTATACCAAAGGCAATAACACGTTCTCAATCCGCGTGCCGATCCGCGCTTTCACAAACTTGTTGGACAGCCCCAACTCACCGCGCTTGGAAGAAGGGACAATTGCAAACTGGATAATCTTAGCAAACTATATTCGCCGCTTTTAAAGCTCTCAGGTTCCAAAGTGAAGAAATGAAAAAAGAAGGATTCGCGATCATCGTATTCGGGCTGGTCATCATGGTTACAGCCGTTCATTTTCTGTCAGAAACTCTTAGCAGCGGACTGTGTCCAAACACAATTAGCACCGAAGTTCTATCGCCCAACAAGACATTGAAAGCTGTTGTGTTCTCGCAAGACTGCAGCAACAGTCGCCAACCTGGAAACGTCTCTATCTTAACGGCGACCGAGACACTACCGAACAACAAGCAGGGCAATGTACTGGTTCAGGCTGGAACAACCGCAGGACTTCAATGGCTCGACGACCACACGCTAGTTATTCGCTATGACACTAATTTCGCGATTCAGTTCAAATCTGAGTCTCACTGGATTTTCCGGGAAGCATTACCGGAAATAGTAACAGTCAAATTTGAGAAGAAGTAGTACACTTCAGGCGGCATCGGCGAGCAGCTCGGAAAGAGTACGTCAAATAGAGTAAACTGCAAGTCCTAACGCCTAATCGGAGCCTGATCGATGAAACAGAAGATTATTGTATTACTCATGCTTGTGACAATGTTCAGTGGAGTTTGCGCGACGGAAGTATGCGCTGCCAAGAAAAAATACTCGGTTTATGATCGACAAGTAGAACTACGCAAAAAAGTTGAAGCCGGACAGAAAAAAAACGAATTGACCGCCAAAGAAGCCAATGGATTGAATGGTGACCTCGATGACATTACTTCCTCGATTGAAAAAATGAAGTCGAAAAATGCCGGCAAACTGAGCTACAAAGATGAAGGCAAAATCGAGAAACGCTTGAACAAAATTTCTCTGACCCTCTCCAAGAAAGAATTGGCCAAGCGCGTTATTGCGCACTAAAACCTCTCTGCACAGTTAACCTGACAGAAGCCAAAGCGAAATTTGGCGAATTCTGGCATGTGCCCCTGAAAGCGATCGTATGGATCACAACAGGAACATAGACCCGATAGTCTGGTCGTGTTGAGCCAGAGAAGCCTCAGGCGTGTAGACGCTGAGACATAGTTACTGATTCTTGTTTTGGCTCGTGCGATAAATGCCGCCCCGTGCAGTGAGCGTCATCAGGATCGCGGCGTTTCGCATAATCCGTTCTGCTAGCGCGCGGTCCCCTCTATCATCGGAGGTGTGAAGTCTGCGTATATGGTCGATGATGGTCATGGCCGAAGGAATAGAGAATTCAGCTCCAAACAAAGTTTCGCCATTCGGCAATTGCGTCTTACTGACGTTGCGTGTCGATATCAATCCGCCCAGGTTGAGCATGTCGAAAGCGCCGTCTTCGGCGCTGATTAGCATCTGTGTTCCAAGCAAGAACGGAATGCGTTTGCCCCCATTGACGAAAAATACCGAATCCGCTACTTCGTCGTGAAGATTGTAGGCAGTGACGGTGGCTGCGTTCTGCATCACTAAGACGATAGAGCCGGCCCCAATATGTAAGTCACCCTGGGCGGTGGTTAATACTACATCAGTTTTGGCGGTGACCAAGACATTGCCATTGCGCAGAATTACATGATTAGTAGCACCAGGTGCCAAGGAACCAAGGTTACTGGTGACAGTAACCAGAATTGGACTATCGATCCGAAGGCTATAAATCAGCGGCGATGTAGTTGTGCCGTTTCGTTGAACGAGCCCCTGATATAACGTGGCGTCTCTATTGCTGCCGGTGAAAAGGGATTGTTCTTCTTGATCGGTAGGAATGATCGTAGAGTTCGGTAACGAAGTCGGCAGATTTAACAGCAGTGAGACGAAAGCCACAGGTTGCAGTGAACTAACGGTTGTCGGTGTCACAGGTGTAGTTGGAATGGGTACAGGAGCGGGCGGCAGCGGAGCATTCAGTGCAATGAGCGTTACTGCAAAAATTCCTTGACTGATGTTGATGTTGCCCGAAACGAATGGGTTAGTCGCTGAGACTGTGAAGAACGAAGGGACTGGAAAGCCTGTATTGACGTCCAGCGTACCGACCGAAACGAACTGGTTAGCCTGGATCAAACCACCGGCGCCAGTGACGGTCAACGGACCGCCACCGGTGGCGAAACCGCCGCCCGTAGCGAAACCAACAATACCAGAGTTGGGATTGCTCAGTGATAATGCTTGTATACCACCATCGTTGTTTAAAGCGAATCCGCCGGAGTTAGGTGTAGCTAAAGCAAAGACGACGCTGCCGGCGTTACCACCGAAAGAACTGGCTGAAATGTTGATCCCTGAGCCAACTTGAAAGCCGCCATTTGCAGCTAGCACAATTGTTCCTGCATTTCCGCCGACGCTGTTGGCGATGATATTGCTAGTGATGGTGTTGCAACCGCAACCTGCACTATCGATCTGCAACGGATTCAACGGATCGGTCGATGTTAACCGGATGGCGCCTGCGTTGCCAACCAGGCTGGAAGCATCAAACGATGCGCCACTTGCACCAACTGCATCTATTAGCAGATTTGGCGCGCTCATCGCAATTGAACCCGCGTTTCCGCCGGCTACACCATTTGCTGCCACACTGATTCCGGAGGAAAAGTCGATTAACTGGATTCCATTTGCCAATGCCGTGGCTGTAATTGTCCCGCCATTGGCGCCATCGAAGCCTTGCGCGGAGAGAGGACCTAATGAGAAGATTCCTTGCTGTCCAAACAGTGTTATATTTCCCGCCCGATTGCCGATTCCATTGCCGTCCGTAATGATGCCACCATCGAGAAACAAAATTCCGTTTTGGACTGTCATTGTCACATCACCGCCTGAGCCGACCGGATTGGAGGTCGACAGGCAGCCGCATATGTTCAGATCACCTTGCGCGACTGTCAAATTTACCAGGCCCGCCCGGCCGTCTACGTGGACCTCTGGTACGCCCGGTATCACGGGAGGCACAGGGCCAACGTTGCTGACGTTCATGATTGCTGAGTAACCGTCACTTCCGTTAAAATGGACTTCATCAGTCGGAAGCAGTGCGCCACCATTGACGGTGGCAGAGGTTCCGCCGGCGAAATTGAATTGGGTCAGTCCAAGCCCACCGGCCGCAGTTGAATTGATACTAGCGGTGGCGCTCTGGACGACGTTCAAAATGCCTTTCGGCGCCTGAAAGTTAACCAAGGTATCAGCTGCTGAGTTCGTAGCGCTGATCGTGGAGTTATTGAATACTAGAGGCGATGCGATCACCAGATCGCCGTCCAAAGCCGTTAATGGCGCGTTGTTCGTAAAACTACCTGTAATTGCGTGCATGTCGATGCTGTTCGCGCTGAGAGCAGAATTGTTGACCACGCTGCCCGTCGTAGCAATTTGGTACGCGCCTCCGGCACTTCCAGATGAAAGCGTTACGTTGCCTCTGGAGTTTACCTGCACCGCGCCGTTTGGCGCCGATGCGTTGAGCGTGGTACTTCCAACCGCCACCGTTATGTCGCCGGCGCTGGCAGATAAGTTGATGTTCGGCGCGGAAAGAGCGGCTGTCTTCAGTACCATTAGCGATCCGCTGAAAGTTTCAGGTACAAACGCCGTCGGAGAATCGCCTTGAAACGTGACGAAAGCGTTGCCGGCAAAACTGACTCCTGTTGTTGCAACATTGTCGACAATTTGGTTGGTGAGCGTGTTCACAACAGTCACGCTGGAGGATCCTAGTGATACCGCCCATGCAGTAGCTCCGTTGGGCGTAATACCCATTCCCCCTGTGCCAAGTGCTGGAATCGGAGTAGGAATCACGGTATCAGTCGCTGTTAAAAGTTGGGCGGTGGTATTGTCGGCCAGCCCAACGTATAGCTTGGTTGAGCATGGACACGGGCCGATAGACGCTACTGGGGCGTTGAACGTGGCAGTAGTTGTCGTCAGATCGCTAGGGTTGATGATGGTTAAATCATTCGAGAAAACAGAGTTGACGTAGATTTTTCCGCTGGCGTCCGAGACCGCGATTACCGTTGGCGCATTCCCAACTGGGATGTTCGTCGTTGCAAAGCCGTTGAATGTATCGAAACGAGTGACGGTGTTGTCGAACGTATTGGCGACATACACGAATCGTCCATCGCCTGAAACAGCCACACTCACAGGTGCGGTGCCGGTCGCAAATACGTTGACGACTGTATTGGCAGCTGTGTTGATCGCATATAGAAGATTGTTTGTTTGTGAAACCACATAAAGTATCGACCCGTCGGGGCTGGCTGCAGTTCCTGTTGGGGTTGAGCCCGGCCCTAAATTTACTGCGGTAATGAAAGCGCCAGTCTGAGTGTTATAGACGTATACCAGGGAGTTGTTCAGATCAGGAACGTACACTGAATTGCCAATCACGATTGGATTGACCGGATTCACCATTGAAGCGAATGCACCAGTATCTGTGATGCGCGTGACCTGAAACGTCCTCGCTTTGATCTCGCTGTTAGCATCAATGTTAATTGAATTGCCTGCGCTGATATTGCCAGTGACGTGAACGCCGCCCGTCGTCAGAGAGGGGATCAAATCGTTTCCGGCAACGCGCGCTCCATTGGTTGCGAAGTCAACGGTAGCCAGTGGATTCTGCAATTGTGGCTGGCTGGCACTTAGCAATACTGTTCCGGTGCCTGGTGCGGAACCGGCGCCGTTTGTCCTGATCGTACCGCTTTCAATTGCCAGGCCCCCTGCCCCTGCGATAATACGTACACTGCCATTATCACCGCCAGCAGTGGCGGTCGCATCGATGACACCACCCGGAGCGGTTACTGTTGGAGTCGCTAGCGAAACCGCACCACCACCTGCTCCTGCAAATGCAACCAAGGCAATGTTGCCGGCTGCACAGCCGTTGCATGTCGAGGCAGAGCTAATTACTAGATTAGGATTTGCACTGAAATCGAGATTGCCTCCGCTTGCGGACGCTCCGTCTATAGATACTGTTGTCGTTGCTTCATCGCCGACCGGTGGGGGCGTGCCGCCGAATGTCAGCGGCATTGTGATCGGGTTTGCACCGGCAATGATATTGGCGCCCGCAATCATATTGATCTCAAAGCCCTGGCCCGATCCGTTGGCTGCTCGAATGGATGTTACGCCCGGAGCCGTTGTGATATTTCCTGCCGATATGATGGTCAACGCTTCGCCGACAGCTATATTGCCCGTGATAAGGATATCGCCGTTGTTGAAGTATGTAGGATCGGCAACATTGATCGCGCCCAGACTTAGAAGATCCGCTTGTGCACCAAAATGAACAGTGTCAGCGTATGTGTTTAGAACGCCGCTGATGTTGTTGACGTTAGCGTTAAACGTGCCACCATTTGTGAATATATTCAGTTCGTTGGAAAGGAAATCGCCGCCGATCGCCGCTATATCCGTCTTCAGCCCATCGCCTAATCCGATACCCACACTGCCGTTGAGAGCTTGCAATACTCCGCCGGCGTTGTTGACGGCCAACGTGTTGATTAAGGAGTTTATGTTGATATTACCGGCGGTGGCAATAATGTTTCCTGTATTGAGAATCTGTCCGATGCCTGATGTTAAATTGACATTTTGCACGGCCTGCATGACGCCCTGATTGGACAACGCGCCTGTCGCATTTGCCGCAGTGATACCGGCCGCGGCATTCAAGACGCCTGTATTCACGAAGGTCGTCGCCGCTTGAATGTTCAAATTTGCGGCACTATCAATTAATCCGTGGTTGAAGAAGCTACCTACATTGAAGGTGAGCGAGAGGTTCGGCAATAGATTGGCGAGACCAGCGATGCCGCCCTGTGGAATGACGGTGGTAAACGTCGCACCGCTCTCATTTGTTAGCACGTTGGCATTAAAAGTGGCCGCGCTAACTCTGGCAATAGTCGAGATTGCGTAAACGGTACCGGCGTTTGTGAACGAACCTGTCAGGGTGGTTGCCCCCGCTGCTCCGAAATCAACGACGAGCGTGGAGCCTTGAGAGACGGTGACGTTGCTCAGAGCCGAAAGGTCACTTGCTGAAAGGACTTGCGTGCCGGATATCATCGTAGCCGTCTGTGTGGCTGCCGTCGACGTGCCAGCTGTCCCGGTCGAATCGGAGGTGGTGGGTCCTGTGGCCGTTCCCTCCGCAGGCACCTGAGCGCGAGCGCCGTCGACGGTACTGACTAACAGCAACAGAGACAGCACGAAGCTTGTAATACGTTTCACACGAATCCTCAAACGTATAGATCGAGCAATAGAATCATTTTAGCATCGAGGATCTAGATCACAACGGATTGTGCTCGTTGGCATGGACAGTTGTTTGCCTTCTTCGGCAAAAAAACTGCCAAGCCCCGAACACGATTATCCTGCCAACTGATCAACATAACGAATCATTGGAACTGGCACTGAAAATCTGCCAGGCTATATCAATAAATCTGAGCAAGCAGACATCTATGAACGAAAGTTCGCTGTCATACAACCAACCAGTTTATGCAGTGGCAGATGGCACCATATACAGTGCCCTCGATCATTTCCATTCAAGTCTGCCGGTGATAAAAGATATTCGCCTCCGGCAGGCAACAGTGTCGTGCAATACATAGGCAACGGCATCTATGGAATGTACGCACACCTAAAACCGGGCAAACTCAAAGTCAAAACTGGCGATCGATCCGCGTGCAGACCAGATGATTAAAGAAGGCCACATCATCGCCTTCTATTTGGCAAAATCAACGGGAGGCGAAAGGAAACTCGGCACAGCCTCTGAACGCCGGTCGGCATGCTGCGCATTCACGAGCGGCTGTTTCGCAAGCGATGCACGCACGGCCCTCGGATAAGTCTCTCCGCTACAATTTCAAAAAAGAAAAAGAGAGTCCGCTCTGCGCGCTAACTGAAGCGCGCTGAGACGGACTCTACAGAACCACTTAAGAAGTAAGTGCTAGTGCATCATCTGAAAACAACCTGGAACTCGCGTCGAAACGCGGGGCATAATTGCATCAGATCAGGCGATAGACCTACCGCTAAAACTGGATTGCGATATCGCTACGATATGTACTGTCTTAAGAAGACAGGGGTTCGGACCAAGCGAAAGGTGAACGCTTAGTAACGGCCGCGGCCGCCACCACCACCACCACCGCCGCCGCCTTTCGGCTTCGGCTGGGAAACGGAGACTGATAGAGCGCGTCCATCACAGTCACGTCCGTTTAGGCCCTTGATAGCTGCTTCAGCTTCTGCCTGACTCGACATTTCGATGAATGCAAATCCACGCTTGCGACCAGTATCTCGGTCGGTTGGTATTGAGCAGGAAGAAACGGTGCCATATTCGCCAAACAGTGTTTCTAATTCCTGTTCCGAAAGGTTGAAGGATAGGTTTCCGACGAAGAGTTTGTTGTTCATGAGATCTGCCAAAAGGGATAGTCGACGCTATCGCTCTTACTTGAGCGAAGCGACAGTATTATCGCATGCATCCTCTGAAACAGCTTGCTTCCTGTTTGGTTATAAAATGGATCACTCCATGAAACTTAAAGGACATTGCCCGGTGCTACGACACATACTTTGCAACCCCAATCGAGAAAAGCCCCGTTTCATCAATCATTTCGGCAATTGCTTATGCGCTGTAACGAATGCGGGACTTCACGGTTTGCATGTCTGTTTGATAAGCATAAGCAAACAACCGGCCTCAACGGAACCGATAGTTTTGGTCGCGCTAAACCAAAAGCGCAGCTGCGTTTGATATTTGACAACCGTCAATTGCATTCCTTTTATTAGCAAGATGTGAAGGATGCAGTTCGCTCTTGGAATGTTGGCTTGCTTGCCCCACCGCCGGGATGGATAAGTCCTGTGGAATAATTTGCTTACGCGGAGGATTATATGAAGCTCAAACTATTGAATGGAGCTGTGTTAGCGGTGTTCTTGTGCCTTGGTCCTTCCACCATCGCAAAATCCTTCAAAGAGGCAACTCCTCGCGACTGCTACACGAGTTACAACCAGGCGCTGTATTACGCCAAGGATATCCAGGCACTCGTTCCGTATTTCACACGAACCCGTCAGCAACTTTTGCGTAGCTTGGATAAAGGCAGCCAACTTAACGAGTACAAGAGCTTCCGCACCTGGTATATAAGCGACCCAAAATTCGTTGGCGAGAAAATCGACGGGACTACAGCGCACCTGACCATCAAGGGAACTGCGGCCGCTGGCACCAAGACTTATCCAGCAACGCTCACGATCGACCTGAAGCGCGAGAACAATTATTGGCGCGTGGATGCCGGCTCTATCACTGGTGTAGTCCAACTGAATTGAGCACCACGACCAATAAAACCGTCAAGATGGATCGCTCAATAAAGCCTGTTCTCGCACAAGGCACCAATAGTTGATTGCAGATAAGAATAAAACAGTCAGCATTTGACTCCCGAGTAGTCATCCGAGTTGACCAGTTCCTGACCAGGGCCGATAATTTCCAATTGACGCACATTCCCTGGTGAACCATGACGGACTTAGAATCAGATTTCAGTTATTTCTTATACGAAGCTGGCTTATACGAAAAAAACTCACAGTACGAAAATGCGCTTCTAAGTGGCAAACAAGCATTGCAACTGCCGGGCGCGAATGAAAGCGCGGAAATGCCTCAACTGCTGGACTGCCTTGCGATGTGTGTGGAAGGCCTTCGTGTCCAAGGAATTGAACCAGAGCTGGCCGACATCGAGCTACTGGCACATGCAGCCATGGCGTTTTCACAACCCGCCACGAAGGAGCAACGAATAAAGTTGATGGGTGCGTTGGGAACGTGCGCGCGGCGGTACTACGACCTTGAGTTATACGAAAAAGCTGAAGAATTGGAGCGCCGAGGTCTGCAATATATAGAGAACATGGAGTTCGACTACAAGGCGACATTCCTCGTTGACCATGCGATTTTGGTTGCGTCTCTTTGTTACCAGGAAAAATTCGATGAGGCACTAGTAGCGGCCGATGCCTGGATGAAGATGGCTGTGGAAGAACTGGCCGAAAATGACATTTACTTCGCACAGATACACCAGACGATGGCCAACGCCTTCTGGTCTATGAAAGATTTCGACAAGGCTGTGATCCACTACAAGCAAGCACTTTGGCTTCATGAAAATGAAGGCTGTGAATATTGCAGCGATGTGCCTAGCATCTTGAACCCTTATTCGAAGTTGCTTTTCTTGCTCGGCCGAGACGAAGAGGCCGAAGCAATCAAAACACGGGCAGAGAAGATCGAAGCGGGCGAACAAGGCTAAGCGCACATCTACAGATACCAATCACGTGCGCTAATCAACGGATTGGTCTGACCACATTTCGGGCATAGTCGATCTGACATTCGCTGAGGCAAACCCATTCCTAGACTAACAGTAATCATTTGTAGACTGTTTTTCCTATTCACCGTAACCGATATCAATCCGTCGGCGGCAAGTGATCTCGGGACGTCGGCATTATCCGCGGAAGGAGCGTCCAAGGCTGAGCAACCAGCGCCACAAGAAAAACCAGTGACGAACGATTCACTCGGGGCGGCGCAAAAGCATCCCATCGACAAGGCGAACCAGGCATTAACTGCATCGGCAAACAAAGCCCCGCGAGACGTAAGGGCCAACTATTACGCCGGGCTGTGCCAGCTCAAGGCAGACGACATAGCTGGTGCCTCCCGCTTCATGTCGCGAGTAGCTGCCTGTTCTTCACCGGGAGGGCAAGCATATGCGCACGCAGCCACGTTTTTCAGGGACAACGCAAGTCGGGTTTCTGGCATCCGTCCGTACTCGTGCCTGCATAACGGTAGGATCATTCGGTGGGATACCAGCAAACGCCCAATTCGCATTTTCATCTCAAATGGTTTGCAACTGCCAGACGGATACTCCGGTGGCGCCCTAAATGGAGCGCGAATGTCGGTACTTGACGAACTCTTCGCCAATAGAGAAACACTGAATCGGCTTAGTGTGTCGAAGGGCTATCGTCCCGAAATGAGAACACAAGCGATTTGGGGATTGCAACAGTGGGATTGGGCCCAATCCGAACGTCTTTTCAAATACCAACTTACCAATGATCCGGCAACGGCTGACATATTGCTATTTTGGTGTCCGCACCTTCCTAAGGAGGCTGGGATCACGTTTCTTGAGCCTAGTAGAAACAAGAGTATTATTGAAATTCAAACCAGTTCTTTGAGTTCTCTTTCCCACTTATATTTGCAGTACGTATTCATTCATATAGCTGCCCATGAATTCGGGCACGCGTTGGGAATGAGCCACAGCGATAATTCTGCAGATCTGATGTTTCCACGCTCTCAAACCATAACGATTTACGTAGGCCGCGGAGTCGGACATTTGCCCAAAGGAATTGGAAAGAATGATAAAGCTACCTTTCGCACGCTGTACTCACTTCCGCCCGACATGTCGATGACACCAAGATAGCGCAAAAGATGCCATTCAAGTCCCGAGAGCGCGAGCGTCCCATTACCTGGTCCAGGCAAAGGACCAGCCTTATGAAGTATCACAAGCCGACAGTTAGAGGCGAATGAAAGCCAAGTTGCACGAAGAATTCCGACTCGATACAGCCGTTGCCAGCGATATGTTGGCGGTGGCGGCGGTTTTTTCTGCATCACGCGATGAGGCTTTGACCTATTTGCCGAAGCTCCATACTGAAGAAGAGGATAGAGAGTACTTTTCACAGGTGGTATTTTGCGAGAACGAAGTGATTGTCTGCCGATTAACCACAAGCCTTGCCATTGTCGGGTTCATCGCCTTCGATGAGGACTTCGTGCACCACTTGTACCTGCTGCCTGATTATTGCCACCGCGGTCTCGGTTCAATGCTGATTCAAGAGCCTATGCAACGCTATAACAAGGTTCGCCTCTGGGTTTTTCAGCAAAACGATCGCGCGCGTCGATTCTATGAACGGCACGGCTTCTTGTCCATCAAATTCACAGACGGGAAGGACAACGAAGAGAAGTTACCGGACGTGCTGTATGAATGGCGAAGAAGCTTCAGCACTTAGGAAAGTACAAGGGCGGACAAAAAACATGACTAAAGTCATGGTCAAGCATGACTCTTCGGGGATGTTTAGCTCCAGGTTGCCGAGTAGCATGAAGGATGACCTTGAGGACTGGAATTCATGAGTACAAGTTCGCTCTTTCTGGACTTTCGGAAACGGAACACGCATTTGATATCATCTCCTTTAATGACTCCCTCCACTGATCTCACAGCCGGCATAGATTCTCCTTTAAGCCAAAGCAACGGGTTTCTCAAAATCCGCGACCTCACCAAGACCTATAAAGGAGATGTCAAAGCTTTAGATGGAATCAACTTAGATGTTGAGAAAGGTGAGGTTGTTGGCTTAATCGGACCAAATGGAGCCGGAAAGACCACTTTAATCGGCTGCATTCTCGGCCTCCTACGACCGGACTCCGGCTCGGTTTTGATCGACGGCAAATCGCCGAATTCTCTTTCAATAAAAGCTATGACTGGCTATGTGCCGGAACGACCGGAATTTGAGTACTGGATGAACGGGCGGCAGTTCCTCATCTATCACCACGGTCTGTCCAATCGCGATCCACGAAGAGTGCAGGCGGACGTCGACGAAGCGCTGGAGCTAGTCGAGTTGCAGCAATCCAGTTGGCACCGCAGGCTAAAGACCTATTCACGAGGAATGCTGCAACGTCTCAACCTGGCCCAATTGGTACTCGGGAAACCGCAGTTGATGCTCCTTGATGAACCAACATTGGGTCTAGACCCAACCGGTCTGCATGTTGTTCGCAAGCTAGTCGATAGCGCCAGAGCAGCCGGTGCAACAGTAATCATCAATTCGCACCAACTAGATGAAGTTGAGCGGTTATGCGATCGCGTAGCGTTTATGAAAAAAGGCAGAATAGGGGCGCTGGAGACTATCAAAGTCTCGGACGGCTGTGACTACATACTGGAAATTAAGTGGGCTTCTGGAAATAGTCCTGAAGAAATCGAAGCTTCAGTCACACAAGCTTGCCAAACGACTGGAGCCAGAGTTGCTGACCTCGAAGAAAGGGGCGCTCGCTTCGTCGTTCGGAACAAACGTGCAGCTGCGGACCTTCTCAAAGAATTGATAATCGCTGGATTATCAATTGATGAAGCGATTCCAGAACGAACACGTCTTGAACATTATTTTGTATCTGACGAAAGTACTGATAGCGGTAAGAGTTAGTAATGAACAAAACAATCTTCAAATACACGATCATGTCGGCTTGCCTTGACCCGATGAAACTGTTGTATGTGGCTCTCCTTGGTTTTGTTGTGCCGATTGGCATGAAAGTCGCATCTTTGATACATGGTGCCGCCGACTCGCAGACGTTTGAAATGCTAACAGGCAAGGTTGGAGTGGCATTCATTTTGATGGTGCTGTGCTTGGGACTTGCTGGAAATACCGCCACCCAAGGCGGACGCGGCGGCGAATACCTGCCTTTGATTTTTACGCGACCGATCGCCCGCTGGCAGTATGTAATGAGCAAGTGGCTTGCAATAACTGCAATTGGTGGCGCTTTGGTGGCAGTGCAAAATCTACTGATCGCGGGTATCGGTGCCTTCTATGGGGAGGTGACAACACCAAGCGCGCTGCTTTGCACAGTTGCTGAACGATTCCTGGATGCCGCGATAATCGGCGCCGCGATGTTGCTAACCATGTTGAACAAGCAACCGTATTTCCAGATAGTCGCAATCGTATCGTTCTACGTTTGGATGACCGGCCAAACCATACCACCGGTGAGCATTGCTGGAGCAAGTGGCACAAATGAACTCTCCTTGATGGCAACGAAAACGTTGCTCGGGTGCTCTCAGTTCGTGTCGGAATTGATTCTTCCAACCGTCAACGTTTATGACCTGGTCAACGCCCACAACATCAATGCGCTGCCTATTCTGGCGTATTTA
>JADYXS010000023.1 GCA_021772155.1 Candidatus Obscuribacter sp. | reverse complement strand
GATTTATACTTACTTCCTATTACGGCGCAAGCTCCACCCGGGCGACGCGGCGGCAGTGGCGGCAACTTACGGGTCGGTGAGCGCCGTGACTTTCATTGCGGCCACATCGTTTCTCAGCGAGCTGAAGGTTCCTTTCGGCGGGCATATGGTCGCGGCGATGGCATTAATGGAATCTCCGGCTATCATTGTCGGAGTTATCTTGTTTCGGCTTTCCCAAAAACGGGACGACTCTCCAAGCGATTCGTCAACAGAAGGGCTGAGTTGGCGGCATTTGATGCGCGATGCGTTTTTCAACGGTTCGGTTTTGCTTCTTATGGGCAGTCTCGCCATTGGATTGTTGACGGGAGAAAAGGGCGAGGCAGCACTTCATCCGTTCACCGGCGACATCTTCAAGGGAGTACTCTGCTTGTTCCTGCTCGACATGGGTTTGGTCAGCGCACGCCGTATCTCCGGCCTGAAAGGATTGGGAGCCTTCCCTGTCGGCTTCGCGGTTGTGGTGCCTTTGGTTAACGCGGGTTTGGGAATTCTTGTCGCCCATATGCTGGGATTGGGCGCGGGAGATGCACTTTTGTTTTGCGTTCTTTGTGCCAGTGCCTCCTATATCGCGGTTCCCGCTGCCATGCGCCTGGCGATTCCAGAAGCAAACCCCGGTCTGTATGTGACAATGGCTCTGGCGCTGACTTTCCCTTTTAACATCATCGTCGGCCTTCCGCTCTACATGAGCGTGATTAACAGCCTGTGGAGATAGATATGCAAATCGTTAAACGAATCGAAATTATCACAGGCGCATTGGAAATGCAGGCCGTCACTGCGGTTTTAGAAGCCCATGGCGTTTCCGGATATACCGTCATTAAAGATGTCACCGGCAAGGGAGAGCGTGGCGTCCAGTCCGGTGACGACCTCACAGATGTATTTAAGAATAGTTATTTATTGACTACCTGTCCGCCAGAACAGATTGCGGAAATAGTTGAAGCCATTCGTCCCTTGCTTAAAAAGCGCGGCGGCGTGTGCCTGATTTCCGACGCCCAATGGGTTATGCATTAAGCATCGGGTAATAAAGACATCACACCACATTCCACCAAATCGACTAACAGCCGCCGAACGATCAAGCTCACCCGCCGCCGGAAGCCCGAAGCGGCGCGAAGCGAGGAACGAGCGAAGCAAAGCGCAGGGCTGTAGGCGGTCGGGTGAGCTTGATCGTTCGGCGGTGTTGGTCAATGTCACGGAGCAAGCACCGATTGAAAAACCAAGTAGCCAAATCCTCGGCCTTTCTGCTATACTGAACAGACAGGGCGTGTGGCAAGGTAATCAAGGGAGAGGACAAGATGAATAGTGAGTATACGGCGCTTGTTAAGCGTGATGGTGAATGGTGGATCGGCTGGATCGAAGAAATTCCTGGTGTCAACTGTCAAGAACCAACGCATGAGGAATTACTGATCACATTGCGACTCACGTTGCAAGAAGCCCTTGCGTTCAATCGGCAAGAAGCAATTCATACGGCGGGCGAGGAGTACCAAGAGGAACGTATCGCCCTATGAAACGGCGCGACTTGCTTCGTCATCTGCGCACGCATGGGTGTGAATTGTTACGCGAGGGCAGCCGCCACTCCTGGTGGCATAACCCCGTATTGAATCGGCGTTCGGCCGTTCCGAGACATACAGAAGTCAGCGATCTACTCGCCCAGAAAATTTGCAAGGATTTGGGCATTCCACCCAGCAAGTGAAGCTAGCCTACAGCCTGATGCAATCAGTTTCATTGTCTTTTCTTGCCGCTGGCGTCTTGCACTTCCCGCAGCGCCGCCGAACATCCATTGCAGCCGATTCGCCCTGAGCACGCCTTTTTTGGAGTTGTCTGCCCGCACTTTCCTATCGAGTACAGGGTGTGATCCGCTCGCTAATCGGGCGAACGGCTGAATTTTGCGTTCGGACGCGCGCAACCTATCGGGGCGCACAAAGGCAAAATTAGCACAGGATCGACAACAAAGGTAACTCTATGTATTGTGCCAAATGCGGAGCGCAAGTAGTTGCATCAGCAAACTACTGTCATATTTGTGGAACCAAAGTAAATAGCGCAGGCGCTCAAGTAGCAAACCCGCCCTCACCTATATATGAGGTATGCTCAACCACATTCATCATGACGAAGGATCGAGGACCGCTTGGCTTTAGCTTGAATCCTTTTGGAGGAAAAGCTACTTGGCAATGGATCGCTGAAGCAAATGGACCACATGGGAAATACAATGCCGCAGTTAGCGCACAGTTCAAAGCCTCGTATCGTATAGAAAGGTAATTGGCGTAATGGCCCAGAGCATCATGATGCGGAAGCGAGACAGGCACTAGAGCAGTTAGTATCTACACTCCTATCAGATGGTTGGGAGCCTGTTGTCAATGATGGGTATCGACCTCAGTTTCGTCGCCGAATCCCTTGAGGAATGATTATACTGTCTGAACTTTTTCTTGCAATCGATCAAGACGTCATCAGTATCAGACTATGATGTGTATCGTCAGCCACCGAACATCCGCTGCACCAGATTCGCTGCACCAGATTCGCTGCGCTCAGGGGTGATCTGTGTTTTTCCTTTTATGGTGGGGTTTGGTCAGCATTGTGGTTGGGTTTTCGTCACCAGCCAGTGAGCTTTTGGTTCGGCGGAAACATCACAACACGTATTGGTGAAGCTTGCGATGGTAACGCACGAAAGATAAGATGGTTTCAAGTAATAATGAGTGAGCAACAACCCTAGCAGATAAGAAGATGAAGAAGTATGAGCCAATTACTACCAACTGATTACGTAACCTTGCTCAACGACATCACAGAGCGTGTACGATCAAGCCAGTACGAAGCCTTGAAACTGGTAAACAAAGGGCTGATCGGCTTATATTGGGATATTGGTCGCTTGATCACGGAGCGTCAGGCCAGTACACAGTGGGGTAAGTCAGTGGTGGAACAGTTAGCAAAAGATTTACAGGCGGAATTTCCTGGTGCCAGTGGCTTTTCTGCTTCTAATCTCTGGCGGATGCGTCAGTTCTACCAAATTTATAGTAGCAACGAAAAACTCGCACCGCTGGTGCGAGAAATTAGTTGGTCGCATAATATTGTCATCTTCGAGCAATGTAAAGATGACTTGCAACGCGAATTTTACATTCGCATGACCCGCAAGTTTGGGTGGACTAAAAATGTTCTCACTCATCAGATTGAAAATCAAAGCTATGAAAAAACGTTGTTAAACCAAACCAATTTCGATCAGACTGTCGCTGTGGAGATTCGCCAACAAGCAAAACTGGCAGTAAAGGATGAATATATTTTTTCATTCCTTGAACTAGAGGATGAGCATAGCGAACGACAGCTAGAACAAGCCTTGTTGAGTCGAATTGAGCACTTCCTGCAAGAGATGGGCGGGGCATTTACCTTCTTGGGCAGTCAATATCGACTGGAGATTGAGGATGAGGAATATTTTATCGATCTCTTGCTTTATCATCGTCGTTTGAAGTGTTTAGTTGCGGTTGAATTGAAAGTCGGCAAGTTTCTTCCTGAATACGTCGGCAAGATGCAATTTTATTTGGCTGCCCTTGATGACCAAGTAAGAATGGTGGACGAGAACCCTTCGATTGGGATTATTTTGTGCAAGTCCAAGAAGCGAACCATTGTGGAATATGCTTTGCGTGAATCTGCCAAACCCATTGGCGTTGCCACTTATCGCATTGTTTCGTCATTACCAGAAGATTTGCGCAATCAGTTGCCTTCTGCTGAACAGGTAGCAAAGTTACTGCCTGAAATCGATCAATGATGTCCATTATTCAACTAATAACCGTGGCGCAATAATCCGGGCAGTTTAAAGCAAAGGCAACGAGTGAAGGGACTTTGCCGAACATGGGTTGCAGTGGAGTTTGGCTTGATC
>JADYXS010000177.1 GCA_021772155.1 Candidatus Obscuribacter sp. | reverse complement strand
GTGCATGGCTTTGCTGGTGATGGCCGCTGTGGGACTGCCGCCATTCGGTCTTTTCTTCGGTTACCTGGGAATTCTGCTCAGTCCTTCAACAGGAATGTCTTTTGGTTTTGGTCTACTTGCGATCATCGCCGCTTGGTTTGCCGCGTCATGGTACCTGTTCAAATTGATGCAGCGGCTGTTGTTCGGCACCCATCGAGAGGACCTTCGATACGAAGATCTTAGCCCTGCTGAAATTGCCGCATTCGCGGTAGTGATTCTTTTGCTGGTCGTTCCGGTCAGCATGCCACAACACTGGCTGGAGACGAGAGACCCCGCTGTGACTTGGACGTTCGAGGATCGGTCATGACGATGATGAAATCAGAAACTGAAAGTGTTGTGAGCTCAAACACAGAGCTCCGAGACTTAGTGCATCGCGCCAGTGTAGTCCTTGCACATTACTGGCCGATGACTACGTTTGTCTATCACAACCCGATACGCAGCCTGGAGACCCTTCCGTTTCACGACGCGATCAGAGTGGCCCGGCGCTTCATCGGCGGCCGCGGTTACTTGCCGAATGAGCAGTATAGAGAGCTTGTAAGAACCGGACGGATTGGGTACGAGCAACTGGATGCGGCAATCCGCTCAGTAGCGCGCGACGAGCATGTAGAAATTGCGGGCCGAAAAGTTAGCCACTTCGACGTCATTCGGGCCCACATGCTGGTCGGAATTACAGCTCCTTCTGACGACATGGTTGTGGCGCTTGTGGATCGCGCATCGATCAGCGAAGAGGTTCTAGCGCTCGCTCATCGGTCTTCGGAAAAGGCGGCACCGACATCGCGCCTTCACTTATCCGGCGCCCAGATCCGCGAATTGGCTAAAAAACATCTTGATCCCAGGCTCGAGCCCCCGAGTGAGTCCAGCACGATCGCTACAGAGATGACACTTTTGACGTGGTGCGACAGAGCATTCCATACGCAACTGGAGTGGCTGGTAAACAAGGAAATGATCAAATGGTGTGAAAGCTTTCTCGACGAGGGGCAGGCCGCATGGCCCATGCCTTACAGAGAGAAGGGTTTCTACCAGACCTGGAAAACTCTTGCGGCAATGGAGTGGTCACCATGCGGAATCTCAAGCAGCGGTAAGAAAGTAAGAGCGCTGCCGGCATCTGCCGAAGAAGCCGTGCTTGCCCATCTGGATGCGCTAGCAATTCCTTCCGAACTGCGCCAGGACTATCTGTCTCTTGCTCTAGCATCTCTGTCCGGCTGGGCCAGCTTCATCAATTGGCGCTCAGAACATAGTACCTACGAATGGCAAGCGGCATATCCCATCGATTTAGTTCAGTACCTGGCCGTGCGCCTGTTCTACGAAAGAGAGCTCGTCGATCAAACATGTCGAGCTGAGCTAGGCATCGAGGGTAATTTTCAGGCGGTGTTATCGCACTTGCAAGCCAAACAAGCGATCAAGCCAAATTCGCTTGAGATAGGGCGCCTTGCATCAGCCTGGCGGCTCACAATGCTAGCAGGCGCGCTGCGCTTTTCCCAGCAAGAATTCCTGTCCGCGGAGGAGCTCCTGCTAAACCAGCTCCTGGAGTGGATGGACGATTTTCCGGAGTCTGAACACGGCGCGGTGTGGCTCAACGCCTACGAAGCCGGCTACCACGAAAATCTAATTCAGAGCCTTCAGGATTCAGTGTCCAAGCTCGAAGGAGACAACACGGACTCGGCGCGTCCTCTGGCTCAGGCAATGTTCTGCATCGACGTTCGGTCGGAACCATTTCGGCGCCATCTTGAGGCGGTGGGAAATTACGAGACAATCGGTTTTGCCGGATTCTTCGGCATTCCGATTCGTTGTCGTGCGCTGAACCAACATCACGAGACAGATCAGGTCCCCGCCATCTTGGAACCCAAATACACAGTCCATGAGGTTGTCAGAGAAGACCAGAAGAACCAGCTCGTCAGGCACAACGGCGGAGCAAGAGTCTTGTATGCGATAAAAGAAATGCTCGACGACATGAAGTACCATGTGCTTACCCCCTACATCATGGTCGAATCAATCGGTTGGTTCTTTGGACTGCAACTTTTCGGACGGACACTGTTTCCAGAGGCTTATCGTAAGTGGCAAACCCGGGCAAAAAGCGCGATAGTGACGCCAGTGGGCACACAAATGACAGTCGATAGGACCGGAGACGACCTTGGTTTAACTCCTGAAGAGCAGTGTGCGACTATCGAAACTGTTCTCAGTATGATGGGGCTGACAAAGAACTTCGCTCGGCTTGTCTTAGTGTGCGGGCATACCAGCACTTCGGACAACAACCCCTACGAAGCGGCGCTCAACTGCGGGGCATGCGGAGGAAACTCTGGCAAGCCGAACGCGCGGCTGCTCGCTGCTATGGCGAACAAGCCTTATGTGCGCGAGCATCTCGCGAAAAAGGGTATTGTGGTGCCCGAAGATACGCACTTCGTTGGCGCGGTGCACGACACTACAACAGATGCTATCGAGCTGTTCGACACCGAGGATCTTCCTGATACTCATAGGCAGGATCTCGAGCGGCTGCAGGAAAGCCTCAAGGAAGCCGCCCTTCGAACAAACCATGAACGCTGCATTCGATTGCCAGGCGCACCCAACGATCCCTTGGATGCCGCAAAGGAGATCGGCAGGCGCGCCGGTGACTGGAGTGAAACACGGCCGGAATGGGGGCTTGCCGGCAATGCGGCTTTCATTATTGGCGGCCGAGCGCTGACAAAGGATATAAATCTGGAAGGCAGAGTGTTCCTCAATTCACACGACTACCGACTGGATTCCACAGGCGCCCTGCTTGAAGGTCTCATGATGGGTCCAATGGTTGTTGGTCAGTGGATCAATGCCGAGTACTACTTCTCTGCAACAGATACCGAAGTCTACGGAAGTGGCAGCAAAATCTACCATAATGTCGTCGGACGCATCGGCATTATGTCTGGTCCTCAGAGCGATTTACGGTCAGGTCTGGCCTGGCAGTCGATGATGAACGGTGACCAAGTTTATCACGAGCCTCTGCGGTTATTCGTCGCGATAGAAGCACCACGAGACAGGATACTAGAAATTGTTGACCGACAACCAATTCTCAAGCAACTCTGCGATAACGAATGGATTCACCTATTGGCGATCGATCACGAAAGCGACAACAAACTCTATCTCTATCGAGCCCAAAAGGGATGGTTAGACGTTGACGGTTCTAGGCCAATTAGCGAAGGTCTTTCAATATCTGCAAGAAAGGTAATGGATAGCGCAATAACGTGGAATTGATGGAAACCTTGCGCGAAAGCGAAAGAGAACCATCGAACGACTGCTTCGAAAGGAAGCGACAGCTGGTGCAAAGAACTTCTTCTATCCCGGCTTATTTTGGCAAAACTGCTGTGCTAACAACAATGCACGGCAAATGCGACGCTATTGCCCGACCGCTCAAGGCAGGATTGGGGCTTGAGCTGATTACGACGACAGATGTTGACACAGATGAGCTCGGGACATTCACCGGAGAGATAGAACGAAAAGGGAGCCCCGTGGAAGCAGCGGCAAAGAAGGCCCGCATTGGAATGGACAAGAAGGGGCATGTGCTGGGAGTCGCCAGTGAAGGCAGTTTCGGTCCGCACCCACTAATACCCTTTATTGCCGGTCATCAGGAAGTTATGGTGTTCATCGACGACGACTTGGGTATTCAAGTAGTGGAGCATCTCTTCGCAGATCGTACAAATTATGCTCATGTTAATTCTGCTTGTGTCGATGAAATCAGGGATTTCCTGGTAAAGATCAAATTCCCATCACATGCTGTGATTGTGCGTCCGAGTATTTTACAGGAGCCGCACTGGTTATCGAAACTGCACAGTCTCACACGGCGGAAAGAAACAATCTTCAAAGGGATCAAAAACGAAGAAGAGCTTGCAACTGCTTTGAGTATCTGCAAAGAACTTTCATCAGATGGACTAGCGCGGATCGAGACAGACATGCGAGCTCACATGAACCCTACAAGGCAACGCGTAATTCGTCGGCTAGCAGTAAAGCTGGCCCGCCGATTACAAAGTATGTGCAATGAGTGTGGTTGCCCGGGCTGGGGGATAACAGATGTCGTGCGCGGACTGCCTTGCAGCGGTTGTGGCTATCCATCTGACGCGCCGAAATTCGAGATTCATTCTTGCGTCAAGTGTTCAAACAAAGCGAAACTTGCCAGATTGGACGGCATTACTCACGTAGATCCAAGAGAGTGTCACAGATGTAACCCATAACCGTTCATTTGGGTACTTATGGTACGAGGTGAGAAAAAGCGTTGGATAAATATCTGTCAGGGCCCGACAATGAGAGGCTCTTTCTTTGTTTGTTTCGACGGCATTTCAACTCGTTGGGCGAACGATTTGACGGCAATCAGCCATTTGCAATGTTTGGAGAAAGAGATTCGGTGAAATGGCAAACGAAACCAGAATTAGATGTTGGTTTTGCAAGTGTGATGTTTTCGCGCTACTACCAAGAAAAGTCGTTGCGATTATTCAAGATGAAACCTTGTCGGTGCGTGTTGAGTTAAGCTGCCTGCAATGTTATGAGAGAACGAAAGACAAATCCAGGAGTTTCAACGGGCTACCATGCGTAGTCGACCCTTCACCTGCTGAGACGCCGCTGCGCCTTTCCGCGGAAAATATAAAGAGTTAGTGGGAGTATTGATCGCGTGAGAGTCGAGCCTATCAGAACGCCACTCATTGAGGCAAATCCATCATTTGATAAATTGCTTGCGGCTGCAATGGAATCCTGCAGCGAGAAGTCAGTCCTTGCCGTAACGTCAAAAGTCGTGGCAATCATCGAGGGACGAATCGTCAGTTCGGAAACTTCCATGGACGAGCTAATTGCAAGGGAATCCAGCGCCTACATTCCTGCCGAGAAGAATGCTTACGGCGTTTTCCTCTGTATTAAATTTAATCGCCTGATACCAAACGCAGGCATCGATCAGTCAAACGCTAACGGCAATTTGGTGTTGTTGCCATCGAATCCACAAGAGCAAGCGCACGCCATAAGGCAATACGTGATAGGAAAAATTGGGCTTACTGATTTTGGTGTCATAATAACGGATAGTACCACAGCCCCTTTGAGGACCGGTGTTACGGGCATCTGTTTAGCGCATGCAGGGTTCAATGCTCTGCGAGATCTAGTTGGACAGCCTGATCTGTACGGTCGTCCGCTGAGATTTACCAAGATCAACATTGCTGATGCGTTAGCAGCAGCAGCTGTGCTAGTTATGGGCGAGTCCAACGAACGAACACCGCTGGCAATAATGACAGAGTTGCCTGACTTTGTAGAGTTTCGGGCAGACGCACCAACCGACCAAGAGCTTCAAGACCTTACGATAGATCCAAAGCGAGATCTCTATGGTCAACTGATTCAGTATGGTCCATGGGTGCATAGTCAAGGCAGGTGATATATGCGAAAACTGTTCATTACAGGCATTGGCACCGACGTCGGAAAGACGGTAGCTTCCGCTATCATTACCGAAGCGTTGGAAGCGGATTATTGGAAGCCAGTGCAAAGTGGCGACTTGGACAACTCGGACACAAAGAAAGTCTCGGCTCTTATTACTAACGGGCGCACACGAATTTGGCCAGAAGCCTATCAGCTGAGCTTGCCTGTCTCCCCCCATGCATCGGCAGCAGCGTCTGGTATCACCATCCGTCTTGATGATATAAAGGTGCCACCAGTTATCAACGATATATTGGTGATCGAGGGGGCCGGCGGCGTAATTGTTCCACTAAATGACAGTCAAACCATCGCAGACTTAATCGTTGATTTGGAGTGTGAGGTGATTATTGTCAGTCGTAACTATCTAGGAAGCATAAACCACACAATGCTTACCATAGAAGCCGCGCAAAGGCACCGCCTGCAGATAATCGGAATTATTTTCAATGGCGAGCCAACACCTGATTCAGAATCATGGATCGCAAGAAATAGCGGCGTGAATGTTCTTTTCTCCATTCCATGGACGAGTGATGTAAACAGCGAGTGGGTGAAAGAGATCGCAGGTTTAAGTTCCGTACGCACAGCATTGTCCGGACCGAGTCAAAGCTGATTCACGTCGCACGGTTATGACGGGCTCTCTGCGTGTTTATTTCCTCGCATCGAGGATCGCTTGCCACCATTCCGATTCCTTCCCTGGTGATCCATGCGTGATCCGAGGTTAAGAAAGTCCCCCAAAAAGAAAACCGCCTTTCGGCGGTAATCGAGATGGTGGGCGAGAAAGGACTTGAACCTTCACGAGTTACCCCACTAGATCCTAAGTCTAGCGCGTCTGCCAATTCCGCCACTCGCCCTTGAGAACGCATAAAAGCAGTAGATTATCGAGAATATCATACCGCCCTGCCAGGAGCTAGACGATGCAACGGGTCGCAACGAACCTTTTCATAGTGACTTTGGCAGCTTTTGAGCCAGGGTAGGCTTTTGGGCTCGGAAAGAAGCATCACAGCGGAGATTCTTTCGGCAGGGGTATCCTTAAGGAAATCCGTTAAAGCCTCGGTCGTTTTGTCGACAGTGGCATTATGGATGTAGGGCCTTCAAGGTATTCATCGTGTCGAACTTCGATAAAAATGATTTCTTGCCGCAGGCGTTCGTCGTCCTTGGAGTAATCACTTTTGTCCTCAATTTCGGGGCGTTGCCGGAAAGTGTGCCCATTCACTTTGGCTTGACGGGGCATCCCAATGGTTGGGCGCCCAAGCCTGTGGCGTTGATTGTGCCTGTCTTGGCCGTCGGTCTTTATCTCCTTCTTTCTGCCGGCAGAGCTTCTGGCAAGTTCAATTTGCCGTGGAAGCTCAACGATGCAAATCGAGATCAGCTCGTCGAGCTGTGCCGAGAGTTTCTCTGGACATCAAATGTACTTGTCTCCGCGATGCTTGCTTATTTGCAATGGGCAATGATCCAGATCGCTCTGCACCGCATGGAGGGTGTTGGGGCATGGTTTACGCCTGTTTTCATTGGCGGCATGCTGCTTTTGCACGTGGTTTATTTCGTCCGAGGACAACGGATCGTAGGGCGTGCGAAGTCCTAGGCGAAACGCGTTGTTCCATGCGGGAGGGGGCACCACTGGGGACCGCCCTCGGCACCACTGTCGTGGACCGCTCGATTCTCGGATTTAATGTCTGCACTGTCCAATTCTGCAGAGCCCGGTGTAGATACGTGCACGAAGTCTGCACCGGAAGAGTGAAATCAATAGCAGGCGCATAAGAAACGATTGCAAGCCACCAAGGGGACAGTGAAAATGCCTGAGAATGAAATTGAGAACAATAGGCCGGCAGTTCAAGAGCAAGAAGATAGCTCACTTAGCGACTTTGCGTTCGGCGTCATGAAGGGTGCCGTGGCTGCTGCAGCTGCTGGATTACTGGGTGTCGGTGAGGGCGTTGCAGGCGGCGCGCGGGCCGTAGGTGCCGGAGCAAGGACCAGGGACATCGCTGGTGGTGCTGCCGAAGGACTCGTTATTGGTGCATTAGCCGGCGGCGTGATTAGTGGATTGGGCGCCCGAATGGCCGAAGGTGCCATCATAGGTGCGGCCGCTGGTGCCGGCGCCAAAGTAGCCAACGAAGCAATGAAAGGCAGCACGAGCGAAATCAAAGATTTCATCAAAGCTGGTGCCAACGAAGTTTTAGACATTCCGAAAGATCTCTATAACCACATGGAGAACAAGCCTATTCAATCGGCTTTAGAGTTCATCGTGTTCCCACCGATCGTGCCGATCTTGAGTTCAAAAGTCGATAAATACCTCCGCAAGTAATCAGTTTTCTGCTGCGCAAAGGAAGTCGCCTTCATTACGACGGCGACTTTTTCTTTTGCTGAAACAGCGGAAGCGCCTTCTGGTACCTGCTCTAAGGGCATCTCCGATGACGAAAATTCTGGTGTGGTTACGTGTACGAAGTCTGCGTTTAAACACAGGAAGAAAAATCTCGTGGCCGAATAGAAACGTTTGTAAGCCACCGAGGAGAAAGTGAAATGTCTGATAACGTTAACAAGAGTCCAGAGGCTCAACCGCCAGTAGCTCCACAGCAAGAAGAGCGTTCACTTAGTAATCAGGCTTGGGATTTCATGAAGGGCGCAGCTTTAGGTGGCGTCGGGGTGATAGCAGGCCGAGCCGTTGGTGAAGCAGCCGCCGCCGGTGCAGCTGCCGCCGGTGCCGGAGCCAAGGCTGCCGACACCGTTAAAGGCGCTGCAGAAGGAGCCATTTTTGGTGGTGTTGCTGGTGGCATACTAGGTGGCGCATTGGGCGGGAAAGCACTACGCGCGGCAGAAGCCGCCGCAGTCGGTGGAGTCGCAGGTGCCGTGATTGGTGGCGGGGCTGCGATCGCAGAGGGTTTAAAAGTTGGTCAAGGCGCAGGACGTGCAGTCGGCGCGGCTGCTGATGCGATACAACAAGGTGCTGCGGCCGCGATCGGCGAAGCTGCAGGCAAAGCGGCAGCCGGCGGAGCCCTGGGTCTAGGCGGGCTCATACTTAATGAAGCAGCCAAAGCCAATAAGACCCCAATTGAAGGTGTTGTCGAAGCTGGTGTCAAAGACATCCTAGACACACCGAAGCAGGTTATTGAGCGGGCCGAGGAGAAGCGAGTCCAAACGATTGGCGAAGTCCTAATTTTTGGCCCAATCGGCCCAGTGATTGGTACGAAGGCCGAAAAGTTATTCGACAAGTACTTCGGTAAGTAATAAGTTACCCGCTGCGAAGCAGAAGTCGTATCCACAACCTAGTCGACTCGATTTCAAAAAATAAAAGGGGCACCAGTAATGGTGCCTCTTTTACGCGCTCCTCTGCAAAAAATTGTCTGACTTGGTTAGACCAATCTAGCCTCTCTGGCATTCACCAGACCCAATGCGTGGTAATAGATCGCTACACGCGGGTCAGCACCAGAAGTGGTTTCACCAAAGTAGTGTTGCTGATAGTGGTTCGGACACCACCGGGCGCGTCCACGTTTCGACGATTCCCGGGTGGTCGAAATTTGACCATCTCTAGCGTGCAACTTAGTGATCAGATCGTTCCTAACTTTGAACTCTTCTGTTACTAGCAGGTATGGCGGGGCTTCCCGTTCATTCATTGAGTAATGCCAATTCTCGGCATGTTCCTTCAGGCTACCTTTCTTCGGCTTTCTTTGGAATACAGTTCCCTGAAGGCTTATACAAAGGCTCGTCATGATTGAGTTGAACATAGTAGCGGACTCCGTACCTGAAACTTGAACCAATAACCAATTCGTGACTTACCTCCCTATACTCGTGTTCGGGTTTCCAACATCGCCATTGGACATGAAATTACTGCATGCGCTAAAGCGCCATACAGCCCATGTTCGCGGGCGCGGGACACAAAAGTTCAATAAGTTGTTGCAACAAAGGCGATGATCGCGAGGAGAAAAACGATCATTGTTTGCCATGTTTTTGCCGTTTGTCGCGGTTATCGTGCAGTTCCCCCCAGCGAGGAATCGCCATGACCAAAGGCTTTTGCACGCGCACTTGCGTGTCGTGGTTATGCATCGTCTTACTGGCTGCCCTTTCAGTCGTTGAAGTGAAAGGGGCACCTAACTCCTGTAGACGATCTCGAAAGCAGCTAGCCATGCTACGTCTAGAGTATTTGAGAAGTGCTTCTTTAGAAGATTGGTTTGTCGAATTCGATAAGATTAGACGCGAGGCAGAGCAAAGCGTCCAGGAGCATACTTGCGCAAATGCCCTTCTGCTCAAGGTTATGGCTGGTTCTGCATCCTTGCAAGAACGCCGCCTTGCCGAAAGTCTATTGAGTTTGATGATCGAACGATATCGAAAGGCGTCTATAAGGATGCAGCAGTTGCCGATGCGCAGTGAAAGCGAAGTACTCCAAAGTGGCTTCTCTGCTTACTTTTCAGCAGCCGCCCAGCTCGGAGTCGATTGTTTGAACGCGCAAAAAACAAGCGACCCAGTTCCGACATACCAAGCGATTGATGGACAAACTATTGGGCTTCTGGTGGAAAGAAAACGATTGCTGGATGAATTGCAGAAGAATTGCTTGATCGCAGACGGGCTTACCCGCGTGAAATTTGGACTCCATCCTTACGAGTCTCAATAAAAAACGGGAGGGGCTTGTGCCCTCCCTTGCAGTTTAGTGTCTGTGATTCACTGAGTTGTGATTGCGCGGAAATGCTTCGAGGCTGGAAAAGATTGGGCCATCCGTGATTCGAACACGGAACCAATTGCTTAAGAGGCAACTGCTCTACCGTTGAGCTAATGACCCTCGAAACCAGATTGCATTTTACCGCGATCTAGAAGTTCGCGCCCGGTTGGATTCGAACCAACGACTGTCCGCTTAGAAGGCGGATACTCTATCCACTGAGTTACGGGCGCAATTAGTCGCTTAAAACAAGCGTGGGACCGATTATAACATGACAGTCTGAACTATACTGATAGCTGCAAACTCATGAAACAACCTCTAAACGAAGCTGACTTTACTGCCCTCGTCGCCGACAAGCTCACGACGCTGGACGTAGTCGTGTCTTCGCCGGAGAAGCTGGCGCTTAAGGTTCAGTACGGTGAGAACGAGCCGCTTCTAACTCTTCGTTTAGATAGTGCTTATGAAGAATACGTCGCCGAGCCGGAAAAGGTTGACGTAATTTTGTTGCCTTTGATTACGGAAGTCGGTTGGACGGTAAACGGGAATCGCTTTACTTTCTCAGACATAAATGAGCAAACGCTGCCGCTGATGCGTGACTTAAAACGTACGCCGTTTGACACGAATCAAGAAGTGTCAGAGTCAAGCGGCGGTTCTAAAGGTCCATTCATCTATCAAGAGCTGGTCAACCGACCGGAAGAGCGCGTGGTTGCCCAGTTCGTGCTCGCCAAGAACGAGCTCGTATTACCTCTTCACACAGGGGATATGTTGCGAAGCTATCCTGAGCCCAGCCAATTCTCATCCCTGGCAGTGCAAAATTTGCGCCGAATTGTTCAGGAAATCGGGCTTACTTTAAGCGAGTACCCGGTTGAAAACTTCGGCGCCACCCCTTGGCTTGTTGGCTTCAGAGGCGGTCGCTACCGGCAGTTCGTAGCTTCAATGATTACGGTGCCGGAAGTCATGTCGACTCTGGAAAAAACGATCAACTCCAGCGACGGACTGGTGGCGATTCTGCCGTCTCGTGACAAGTTGATCATCAGCTCAAATCTAGATGAAGTCGCTGTGTGTGAGATGGGGCTGCTCGCCAAATACCTTAAAGATGAATCCGACGAACCTGTCAGTGGTTTCGTTTGGCACTTCAAAGACGGTTCTTTGCGTCGTGTACAGACTATAGAGTTGTCCGAACAGCCAGATGAAGAAACGTCTGAGCTATCGGATTCGTAGCACCTTTGTAAGTAATTTAAACGTATTCGGGTCCCCTCGCTCAATTGGAGACGGATCGCGCTCCGTCAAATTGCCGTCACAGGCACTACTTGCATAGACGGCAAGCCGCATAATCACGGTGATTACTGCCGATTGTAAATAGGTAGATGAAAGAATAATCTGGCCTTAACTCCTCCTTAACCGTGCTCTGAAAAGATCTACTAATTCTCGGATTGTTATCACTCTCAACTCGGCATGAACACTGCTTTAAAACTATGTTGTGGATAATATCTTCAGTACTTTGCCTTGCACTTGTCGTCGCCATGATTGGCGTCCTTTTCCCTGATATCGTGCTGCCAATTCTCGCGAAACTGTGGGATCGAGACTCGTTTTACATCAAGTGAGATAGCGATCATTTGACCCTTTGCTTCCGTGAATTGAGAATATTCACGGAGCTCTTGATTACGCGCGCCGAGCGCAAGACACACAAGAGCAGTCGGAGGAGCAATGAGCGCAGTATCGGGTCTATTCATCATCGACGTGGTAGTTCGTCCATTCGGAAAAATCTTCGAGAAGATGCCGCTGTTGATGCTGTTTCTTTTGCTATTGCTCTACGGCTATATTGCGTATCTCGTCTTTCGTTCTGTCCAAACAGATCCTTCGTAAGCGCTAAGAGCCAATCGACGGCTAGGCACATGACTGAAGTTCACACGCTGTTCACTCTCGTTCCAGTAGGTTTGTACTGGCAGGACCGGAGGAAACCGCATGTCGCAAATTCCAGTCATCGTGTGGTTCAGGCAAGATCTCAGGCTGGCTGACAATCCCGCCGTACACGATGCAACCTCAACCGGGCAACCGGTCATCTTTTTATACATCTGGGCGCCGGAAGACGAGGGTGCCTGGGCGCCGGGTGCTGCCAGTCGCTGGTGGTTGCATCATTCCTTGAACTCTTTGGACGAATCGTTGCGCACGCTCGGTTCCTGTTTGGTTGTTCGTCGCGGTCGCACCATCAAGGTGCTCACTCAGATGGTTCGCGAAACCGGCGCCGGCAAAGTGTTGTGGAATGCTCGGTACGAGCCTTCAGGACTGGCCATCGACCACTCGTGCAGCGATGCGCTGACGGCACTGGATGTCGATGTTCAGGTCCACAATGGCTCACTCCTTTTCGGGCCAGCGGATATCTACACAACAGAAGGGAAGCCGTATACAGTCTTTACTCCCTACTGGAACCGCTGCAAAGAGCGCGTTGGGCAGATGCGACCGCCTCTGGCCACACCGCGCAAATTGGTGTCAGTGCCCAAGGCACTGCCTTCGGTACCGGTCGCCCAACTCGACCTTCTCCCGCACATCCATTGGGATACCAGGCTGTACGATAGCTGGCAGCCCGGTGAAAAAGGGGCGCAAAAGCGCCTGAAAGACTTCGTTAAAGAGAAGCTTGCCGCTTATCCGACCGGGCGGAACCTACCTGCAAACGCTGAGGTCTCCATGCTGTCACCGCATCTCCACTTTGGGGAGATAAGTCCGGTGCAGATTGTTCATGCAATCAAGGACCGTCGAAAGGCTGATGATAGCGAAGCTGCCGCCATTTACATTAAGGAAATTGGATGGCGAGAGTTCGCACATTATTTACTCTTTCACTTTCCAAATACATCTGAACGCCCGTTAAAATCTGAGTTTGATCGTTTTGAATGGCATCCGAGCGCGAAGCATTTAGAGGACTGGCAGAAGGGGCTTACAGGCTATCCGATTGTCGATGCTGGTATGCGTGAGCTCTGGCACACCGGTTGGATGCACAATCGCGTGCGGATGATCGTCGCTTCATTCCTTGTTAAAGACCTGCTTCAGCCCTGGCAGGACGGTGCCCGCTGGTTTTGGGACACGTTGGTTGATGCTGACTTGTCGAACAACACCCTGGGTTGGCAATGGACAGCAGGCTGTGGAGCTGATGCTGCACCCTTTTTCCGCGTTTTCAATCCGGTGCTACAAGGCGAGAAGTTTGATCAACAAGGGCAGTATGTGCGGCGTTGGCTGCCTGAGTTGAGGGAATTGCCTTCCAAGTGGATTCAGCGCCCGTGGGAAGCTCCAGAGGAGGTCCTGGTAGAGGCAGGCGTCGTCCTCGGCGAAGATTATCCGAAGCCGATTGTTGACCACAGTCAAGCTCGTAAGCGTGCTCTGTCGGCCTACGGCGACATTAGGCGCGCTTCACGGACAGCAGTTTGATGTTCAGTCGCTGAGAGTACAAGTCGACCAGGCCGACATAGAGCTCGACGAAGTTTTTCGAATTGTGAGGGTCAACGCTGCCTTCAATCGTGAAGGTGCCTGTGTCCAGAGCGCGCCCATCATCGGTGTAGGTGCTGTATTCAAATGTAATTTCTTTGATTGGAACGGGATTGTAATTGTAGACCCGCACCCAAACTACAGGGCAATTGATCACCCAGAGCCCGGCAATGTGCCAGTCCATGAGGACCACTTTTGTGTTTTGTGTCAGTAGAGTGCCGTCTGACCCCTGATCTCCGCAACCGACCAAGAGAACGCACGCTACCAAAGCGACGCACAGCTTACGCAAGCCATTAACGGCATTGGGGCTATAATTCGGCTGTCGCTCGTAGCTCACTTGGTTGCTTTGCTTAATAAGGGGAGGGAAGCCAATGCAAATTGGATGCTATTCCCAACAAACAAAGAACAACGAACGCCGCGAACAAACCGAAGAATGCATATTCACCTTCAGCCATTTGGCGCAATTCCTCTCGATGTGCTTCCAGATTCGGACAAGATTGATCCTATACCAATGTGACGGTTAACAAAAGTGGTGATATCACGTAGGTTTACTGGTAAAGTCCCGGATTTTGTCCCGCATCCTCTGTTGCCGGGTCCACATCTGATGACTGTCGCGCCGGCCTTCTGGCCGCGTCTGAATCCAAGACTGCGCGCCCTGCGGAAAGATGCGGAGCAGCGGCTGTTTGACGTGGCTCCGGATGTGCGTGTGCTGGCACAGTGCCAGTGGCAGGCGGAGCCATTGAAGGCGCCAACTCTGCTCATTGTGCATGGACTTGAAGGTTCCAGCGAATCGACTTATGTGCTCGGTATTACCATGAAGGCTTTCGAGCATGGAATGAACGTTGTCCGAATGAATCTGCGCAATTGTGGTGGCAGCATGCATCTTACGCCGACGCTGTATAACGGCGGTTTGAGCGCAGATGTTATTTGCATAATCAATGAATTACATATCGAAGGGTTTCGAAATGTGTTTATCGTCGGCTACTCTCTGGGTGGAAACATTGTGATGAAAGCTGCCGGGGAGCTCGGCCGGCAAGGACCATCCTTACTTGCTGGAGTTGTCGCCGTTTCACCATCGCTAGATCTCAATCGCTGTGTGCAGGCTCTGGAACAACCCTCTAATCGAATGTATGAGTTATGGTTCCTGAAAACATTGAAAAAGAAGATTCGAGAAAAGGCCAAGACCCATCCGAGTTTGTACGATGTGAAACTGTTACCGACAGTCAACAGCATGCGTACTTTCGATGACACGTTCACCGCGCCGGCAGGCGGCTACGGGACAGCTGATAACTATTATAGGAAGGCAAGCGCGATCAATGTCGCTCACGACATCCGCGTACCAACATTGATTATCGCTTCCGAAGACGATCCGCTAATTCCGTTCGAACTGTTTCAATCAGCCGTGCTCAAGAGCGATCATATTGAATTGCTTGCTACCAAATACGGTGGCCATGGTGGCTTTATCCATGAGGTGCCTGAGCGACCTCCTGTTTTTGATTCGTTCTGGGCGGAGAATCGCGTGGTCGAGTTTTGTCAAGAGGTTGCGGCGCTTCAGAAAAGCGATGTCTGAGATATTCTTCATCCCGCTGCCGCCGCGAAAGCCCCATTCTGCCAAGAGTTCAGACATGTGTGATACGTGTTTTGAAGCTGGAAAACGGAATGAAATTAGTGACTTTCCTGTAGCATATATGCGTTATTGGTTTTATCGGGATCCCTCCAAAGACGACAGGGAATCCCGTCTATTGGAGGAACTGTGAACAAATTAGCATTAGTTGCACTCTCGATCGCTCTCGGTTTTACCGCAGCCCCTGCGCTTGCTGCTGACTCCGAAAGTAGTGGCTTGGAAAGAGCAGTTGATGGAGCGTTGATCGTTACCC
>JADYXS010000176.1 GCA_021772155.1 Candidatus Obscuribacter sp. | reverse complement strand
TCTTGAGCAGCAGCTAACTATATGATATAGCTAATCCAAACCAGTCGCAGAGCGCCTACGCCATCTGCCCTGCATTGTGAAAATGGATCTGGCAAGCTACGGAGAGGAAACTCATAGACTCTTTTGAGCCTCCACGTATCTTCCATACTCTCCTTCGCCTTTGCCGATGAACTTTGCCCAATCTTTCGGCGCACGGTCAAACAAGAATGCGCGCTCGGTTCTGTTTGCTCCCTTCAACGCGAACAGCACACTTGCAGCGTATGATTGCAAGTCCGAACTTGCTTCGAAGTTCCGGCCCGCTGTCATTTCAAGAAACTTGCGCTCCAGGTCAATATAGGACATCAATCGAGTATTAAGTCGAAAGTGCGCAAGCTCGCCACCTGTCTTCAGATTCTGTTCGGCATCTTCAACGGCCCAAACACTCATTCCAAGCCCGGTAATGGCTTGCATCTTCAGCTCACGACTTGCATCGCGCGACTTCAATACTTGCTCGCAAGTATGAAAGTAGTCTGCGCCAGTCATCTCAGCGAAAGCTAGACGAACTCGAGCAGCACTGAGTTTCCGTTCCGGATTGCCACTTTGTTGTTCTGCGGTCAAATAGGCAAGCAGATGCCGCGTTTGCACGTTGCTTTTTTCCAGCGAGCCACCTTTCTTGCAGCAGAAATACAGCCAGGCAATAGCCGCGGCTTGTTTTACTTCCGGATTTTCCGTGGAAGCAAATGTATCCTTGATGTGCGTCAAAGCAGTCGTCACTTGGATCCCATTATCAAACTTGAGAACGTTTGCCGCATTGACCATCATTTTGTTTATGTGATCGCGAGTTACCTGGTCCGTGGCAAGTCCGAGCGTCGTTCCACAGGCCTTGAGCGTGGATTCAACGTGGTGCGCTTTCTTAGTGTCATGATTGCTTGGCGTGAAGGCTTCACCGGCCAATATCTTATTGAGGTTTGACGCTACTTCGTCTTCGTCGTTGGCCTTAATCTCGCCCCTATTGTCCGCACTATCGCACATTTTCGCAATCAAACTGCACCAGGTTTTTTCTCTTACGTCGCGGGCGATAGAAGCCGCCTGCCTGGCGGCTTGGCGAGCGGAGTCGAATCGCTTGAGGGCCAGGTAATCGAGCGCCAGGGCCACATAAAGCTCACAGCGACTCTCAGAACCGGAGTTGGGATACCGCTTCAAAGTTTCCTCCAAAAGTGGTATCAACGAAACTTGGCAATTGACCGGAATACATGCTTCATGGTAGGCACTCACCAGGTAGAAATAAGCATCGCATTTGTCCGCGAAAATTCTCGGGCTGTCTTCCAACGCCTTTTTGCCGTAATGCCGCACCAAAGCATAGTCTCCCGCTCTGTAGTAGTGCCCAATTGCCCGTGCATAGGCCTGCAACACAAGGTCACTGCGATCCAAGGAATAGTTATGGTCGCGTTTGTATGACTCAATTGCTGAGAACAAGGTCTTTGCTACAGATTCATCGGTTTCCTCGTTGGAATGTGTGAGTTTGTGCAATTGATGGCGCAACGAGGTCGGCTGCTTCAGAGACTCGACGTTGCCAGGTGCGCCCGACAAAAGCGTACAACCGATGATGACGCCAAGCGTAAGCAAAGGCAGCGCCACAAGCAACAAATGTTTTCTATGTGACCGCGATGCCGAGCTTGCAGCTGAATGGAAAGGATCCAAGGCGCTCCGGAAAACAACATCCCCAGCCACCTTCATTCCCTCGAGCGTTGCTGCCTGACCGCCGAGAATTTTCTTGAGGTCTTCGTCCAACGCCGCAGCAGATGTATATCTACATTCAGGTTCCTTTGCCATGCACTTTGATATCACGGACTGCAGTTCAAGCGGAACTGCAGACCAATGTTCGGCGTTGCTCACCGACGCATTTATCTGTTGAAACATCACGGCAGTGGCATTATCTGCGGAGAAGGGCGGATACCCGGTGAGCATTTGATACAAGATGCATCCCAGGCTGTAGATGTCCGTCCGTGAGTCCACCATCGTCCCCAAACACTGTTCTGGACTTGCATACATGACACTTCCCAGTGCCATTCCGGCCTGCGTCAGCTGCTGGTGGCCATCGGCGGAAACAAGCTTCGCCAGGCCAAAATCGATCAGTTTAACGTCCTGCCCCTGGTCACCGGTATCGGTCAAAAGTACATTGGTCGGCTTCAAATCGCGATGCAACACCTGATTGGCATGCACATGCTGCAGTCCATGACAAACTTGGCGCGCTATATTCAGAGCTCTTGAAAGTTTCAACGGCTGATTCTTCAACAACTGATGCTGAAGACTTTGCCCTGTCACTCGTTCCATCACAATGTAGGCAACGCCACTCCAAACGCCATAAGCATAAAATTGAACGATGTTAGAATGCGACAACCGACTTAAGATGAGAGCCTCGCGCTCAAATCGAGCGCGATCTTCATCGTCAATCCCGCTGCTGGCGCTTAACATTTTCACGGCAACGACGCGTTGGAGGGCCCGGTGATACACCTCGTAGACGACACCCATGCCACCAGCACCGATCGTGCCGAGCACTTCGTATTTGCCATCGATTAGCGTGCCTTCGGCTATAAACATTAGCCCTCCAATCACCTTATGCCACAATGTGAGCCCACGCGGTCAACCCCCGGTTGACACGCGTGCCTTCCGCTCCGAACATGATTCCTTCAAGAACG
This sequence comes from Candidatus Obscuribacter sp., assembly GCA_021772155.1. Classification (GTDB taxonomy): domain Bacteria; phylum Cyanobacteriota; class Vampirovibrionia; order Obscuribacterales; family Obscuribacteraceae; genus JADYXS01. The sequence continues at coordinate 5,630 of JADYXS010000176.1, read as the reverse complement.
CTCACTTCGCGTCTAAAAATGACACCGGCACCACATCATCAAAGATGTACGACATGCGCAGTAAGTCAGGCTTCAAATTGGCCATGTCACCAATTAACAGTTGCCTTTCCTGCGCTGGGCCTTGATCGTGTTTGAGCTTTTTAAGGCAACCGAGCTGAATAACCTGGCAACATACTAATCTTTCCCTATCCGAACTGCGACGCACGCTTGCCTCGCTTACGGCCTGATTGACGGCAAGAAGGCTTTGTTGGTATTTCCCTTGTAGATACAGACAACAAGCCAGCCCGCAACGCGCTTCAGACAGCCAAGCTCTATTGGTTGGTTCTTTTTCGTACTTGGCAATTGCACTTTCCAGATCGCAAATCACTTTTCTGTAAAGGCTCTCAGCAGTAACAACAGCTCCTAAATGCCGGTAACCGTGCGCGCGACAGAGTGCCAGCGAGTTAACATACCTGGCCCTGTTCCACGTGGAGTCTTCCGGCCAGGCTGCGCCTATCGGTTGTTGCTCAGTAACAGCGAGGCACTCCCGATAACGCCCGTTTTCGAGCGCAATCTGTGCCAAACCAAAGGCGATCAGGTATTCGTAATACGCGACAACTCTTACCGCATCAACCTCTTCGTGAATTTTGATTGGTCGGCTCAAGGGTTGAATCCGCGCAAGCTTTAGCAAATCTTTCCAAATCTTTTCGCACTTAGCCTCGTTGCCTTGTTCCAAGTAGTATCGGCCTAGCTCGTAACGCAATACAAGATTGTCGTAAGCAGGATTTGCAGGATTGGACACCTGCTCTAAAATCAAGTTCACCGGGCTCCTTTTTGCAACTCGGTAGTGCTGAATAAGCGCATAAGTAGTTCTAGCCGTGTACTCCTTCGCTTTTTCCTGTTCCTTCAATTGCTTGGCCAGCCCGGCGATTTGTTCTGTTCCTGAAGGCTCTCGTTGCGAGGCATTGCATTGGTTCAGGATATCGGTGCTCCATTTTTTTTCGCCCTCGTCGATTGCCAGAATTGTCGCCTGGTTGCATGCTTTCCGCGTCTCGTCGAATCGACCCATTTGCAGGAAATCTTGTGCTAACGCTATCTGAATCTGCCACCTCAACGAACGCGGAGCGTTCGGATATCGCTTCAGAGCGTCTTGCAAAAGCGGCAATAGCGAAGGTTGGCAATGGGCAGGAGCGCATGCGTCGTGGTACATGCGAAGCAATCCCAGAGTCCCCCGGTCGGCCATGTGGCAATCTTCCAATGCCTGTTTGCAGTATCGGCGCACAAGAGCAAAGTCCTGCTTTTCAAGGAGACACCCCAGAGCCTTGTTGTATGCCTTGGGGACAAGTTCAGTGTGATCAATTGCATAGGATCGGTCGCGTCTATACAAATCAATCAAAACCAGAAGGCGTTTCGCCATAGCTCCATCTGTTACGCCTTGTGTATGAACCAGTTTGTACAACTCATCACGTGCAGAGTACGACTCCGGCCGCCGGGGAACTCCATTCTTGTGACCTCTATCTGACAAGAACATGCCACCAATAATCAGGCAAAACAAAAAAATACCCAACGCCGCAAGCACCAAATGCCTGCTGTTAGATCGGGAGCTGCCGATGCCACTAGGCACGAAAGGATTGGAAGGGCTGCAATAGACGGCATCGGCGGAAACCGGCGCGCCTTCTAGCTCTGCCGGCTTGCCTTCGAGAACTTTCCCGAGGTCGTCATTCAACGCAACAGCCGATGAATATCTGCGTTCCTTTTCTTTGGCCAGACACTTCGCTAAAATCGGACGCAAGTTTTCAGGAACCTTTCTCCAATGCTCGGTGGAACCGACAGGATCGTTGAGCTGTTGAAACATGACTGCAGTAGCATTATCGGCACAGTATGGTGGATGGCCGGTCAGCATTTCGTACAGCGTGCAGCCAAGTCCATAAATGTCACTTCGTGCATCGGCACACTGCCCAAGACATTGTTCCGGGCTGGCATACATAACGCTGCCCAGCGCCATTCCAGCCCGAGTCAACTTTTGAAAATTATCGCCTCCGACTAGCTTGGCCAGTCCAAAATCAATAATTTTTACTTGCGAACGCTGCTCGCCCCCGTCAACAATGAGAATGTTTGCAGGCTTGAGATCGCGATGAAAAACACCACTTGCATGTGCATGTTGAAGTCCATCACACACTTGCCGCACGATGTGGAGAGCCAGAGGCACCGGCAACGGCCGATTCTTCGCAAGCAGGTGTTGCAAACTGTGCCCGTTGACGCGTTCGATCACAATGTAGGGAACATTATTGCTCCAAAGGCCATAACTATAAAATTGAACGATGCTCGGATGCGACAACCGACTTAAGATGAGAGCCTCACGCTCAAATCGCGCGCGATCTTCATCGTCAATCCCGCTGCTGGCGCTCAACATTTTCACGGCAACGACGCGTTGGAGGGCCCGGTGATACACCTCGTAGACGACACCCATGCCACCGGCGCCGATCGTGCCGAGCACTTCGTATTTGCCATCGATTAGCGTGCCTTCGGCTATAAACATCAGCCCTCCAACCACCTTATGCCCAACGAACGACTATCGGAACTTTCGACAGGGCTGGAGATTGATTGTCTCCAGGCTCAAACAGGTACATAGAACGATCACCGGCAGCAAGCGCAAATAGCAAAAATCCAGACAGGACCTTCGGGTCACCAGAATAATGACCAGTCGCAACATCAATCGATCAAACACAGTCGCCCGGAGTTTCAATGAATGTAGAATATCGCCCGACCCTCACTCGTTTTGGTGGTTCATCACTTGAAAAGTCCACTTTCCTGTATCATCAGCGCGCTCATGGTCGCTTCGTGCCTGAGCACATTGGCAATCACCCCGGCGCGGGCGCAACAGGCAAAGCAGCTCCCGCTCTTTCAGTCTCCGGCATATGTGGCACCAAACACAAAGGAGCAGCACTTCGAAGGCAACCTGACACTGTCCCCCGGACAGGAATTGCTTCCTTTGACATTGGTGGTAAACAACGGCGCCGCTGGAAAAATTCCATTCAACTGGTTCAGAATCAACATCGCCGGTTATCTGATGGCCAGCGAACAAAACTTACAGGGCGGCAAGAAGCAGGCAGCAATTGATGTGTCCGGACGCATGCAAGCCGGAACCAGTCAAATCATTATAGACGCTGCCGGTGAACCAGGCGCAACGCTTTCTTTCTCTTTGCTCACAACACCTATTTCACTTGAGGCCGTTGAACCTTCGAATGTGATGCAAGGTCAGACAATTGTGATTCATGGAACCAACTTCAGTGCAACTGAAAGCCAGGACATGGTGCTGATAAATGGCAGGCCGGCGCAGGTACTGTCTGCAAGTGCCACAAGCATTACGGCGAGGGTTCCTGCCGATGCGCAAGCAGGTAATAACTCAGTACAAGTTTCCGTAAATGGCGTGCCAACACGCAGCTCATCGATCAATGTTGGGGCGCGTTCCATTCCGGTGCTGCACTCAATGAACTATTGGATGGCTCCGCCTGGAGCGGTGCTGACGATACGCGGCTCAAACTTTGCACCAGCGGCCGCCAACAACAAGGTCTTTTTCAAAAACGTATCTGCACAAGTGGTATCAGCAAATCCAAACCGTTTGCAGGTGGTCATTCCAAACTGGTCTTATGGACCACAGGAATTAAACATTCCAGTTTACGTTGTAGCCGGCGGAGTTCGCTCCGGCAATTACCTGCCCTTCGACATCGGACCGCAGTACCAGGGCGCGGTGCCGCCAATGCCCGGTGACTCCTCATCGCAAGCTTCTTCTGAAGCTTCATCAGAAGCCGGATGGCCACTGCAAGCAGGATCTGAAGCCACGTCGCAAGCCAGCTCCGAGGCCAGTTGGCCAGTGGAAGCAGGTTCGCAAGCTGGCCTCGAACAAAGTTCGCAGGCTGGCTCGGAAGCTCCCGGGCCGATGATTTACCCCTAGCCCGATCGCACAATTCAGGGCAATTTCTCACATTCAGGCGATAAATCCATGGCAAAGTTGAACGCACGATCCGAGGAACCGCAGTCTGTAGAGCTGCGCACAGCAAAGCAAGTAATGATAGTAGTCGTCATCGGGCTGCTCCTCTGGCTGAGCCTGCAACTGCGCGTTCTTCTGGTAGACATTGTGGTGGCCATCACGCTGGCATCGGCAATCGCTCCTCTTGCAGAAAAGGCCGAGAAGCGGGGCATGCCAAGAGCAGTTACTGTAATGCTAACCTACGTTGCCATCGCGGTTTTCTATGCCACTGCTGGTTACTTGCTCTGGGCACCAATCAAGGAACAAACGCAACTGTTGATCGCGCATATGCCAGCAATCCTAGACAATGTCACTAATTGGTATGACCATCAACTTGCTGGATTCGGCTTCCAAGCAAGCTTTCAAGTCACCGAGGCGGACTTCAAGAATTTTGGCAAAATAGCGCTTGACAAGACGTTGGATGTAAGTGCCGGTGCGCTGGGCATTTTACTAAACGCAATACTTGTGCTCTTCCTTTCGGCCTATTTCGTCGTCAATGCAAAATCAATCTGGGCCGGCATATTGCAATGGGTCCCGGCCGCGAAGAGAGACAGGGCTCAGTCATTGATCGCGCCTCTCGAAAATCGCATGGGCGGCTACGTTCGGGGACAAGCCCTTGTGAGCACCGCAGTGGCGACATTCTTTGCAATCGGCTTGAGTATCATCGGAGTTAAGTACGCCTTGGTATTGGGTTTGGTGGCAGGCATTCTCAACCTCGTGCCCTTTGTCGGTTCTTTGATAACCACAATTCTTGCAGTCATCATCGCTGCCAACCAGTCTCTCCTTGCTGCCGGTCTGACACTGGGGTTATTCGTCTTAGAACAAACGGTCGAATCCAATTTCATTGTGCCATTTTTGCTCGGCAGCCAGGTGGAACTAGATCCACTCATTGTACTATTTGCGATTCTAATAGGCGCTAATCTTGGTGGCGCAATTGGTGCGTTGATTGCAGTGCCGACTGCGGCTGCTCTGACGTTGCTTGCTCAAGAATTCTACTTTAAGCCCCTACAGACAGAAGAAGCAGCTGCCTCGTAAATCGTTGATGAACGCACTCAAATCAGCAGCAATCCTAGTGCTCACCCTTTGCCTTTGCAGTTCGCCAGTTGGCGCTCAAAGCCAGCCGCCAATTGAATTTGTATTCGCTACTCCAAGATCCAAACTACCTAAGCCGGCCGTGCTTGCCTGGCTGAATCAAGCACGGCAAGCTGTGTCTAGCTATTACGGCAAATTTCCGGTCGAGGGACTGCAAGTAATAATCTCCGATGAAGCTGGCGATAGTGTGGGTTTTGCGACGACCGGTTTTGAGGACGGGCATCCTCTTATCGAAGTCCCAATTGGCACAGCAATAGACATCGACACATTCAAAACGTCATGGACAGCCACACACGAGATGGTTCATCTGGCGTTTCCATTGGTCGCAAAGCAAGACAAATGGGTAGCCGAAGGAATGGCTACATACATAGAACCGCTCGCTCGGCTGCAAGTTGGACAAGTAACTCGCCAGGCAGTGTGGAATGACATGCTGAAGTATCTTCCTGAAGGTTTATCGCGTGCTGGAGATAAGGGATTTCGCGGAAATACCGACTGGGGTCAAACCTACTGGGGAGGCGCACTCTATTGT
>JADYXS010000175.1 GCA_021772155.1 Candidatus Obscuribacter sp. | reverse complement strand
TGGAGTCGTTCACCGATGCGATGATCCAGCCGCTGGTGGCATTGAAGCCAAGCGAGATCATCGCCATCGACGGCGTGTTCCACGACAGCGACGAACTCAAGACCAACCTTGACTTGCAGTGCCGCGACGCCGGTATCAGGTTCACCTGCCTGTGAGCGCGCGCAAATGAAACTTCAATTCGACGCCAATCAGGATTTTCAGCTCGAAGCCATCCAAGCTGTGGTGGCGCTGTTTGTGGGGCAGCCGGATGCTTCGCATATCTCTGTGTCACGGGACGATGAGCTTTCCAGTTTGAAGCTCACCGAGCGCGGCGTAGCTAACCAGCGCGTTATTACCGACGAGCAGTGGCTGACCAACCTACAGGCAGTGCAGAAGGTGCATGGCATTGAGCCTTCTGCCGCGCTGGAAACCATGAAGCTGGACGACGGCAAACCGGTCGGCAGCTTTCCGAACTTCACCGTAGAAATGGAAACGGGCACCGGCAAGACCTACGTTTACCTGCGCACCATTCACGAGCTATCGAAAACCTACGGCTTCAAGAAGTTTGTGATCGTGGTTCCTTCGGTGGCGATCCGCGAAGGGGTACTCAATAGCCTGAAAATAACCAAGGAACACTTTCAGACGCTGTATGGCTATGAGCGCGTCGAGTTCACGATGTACGACTCAGCGAGGGTCAACCAGCTACGCAACTTCGCGCTGTCGGATGCGATCCAGATTCTGGTCATCAACATTGATGCGTTTGCCAAGGACTCAACGGAAGCGAACGGCGATGCGGATGCCAGCAAAGCCAAGAAAAAAAGCAAGGGCAACGTCATCAACCAAATGCGCGAGACGGGCATTAAGCCTATCGAGTTTATTCAGGCGTCCCACCCCATCGTTATTCTGGACGAGCCGCAGAATCTGGAGACGGACATCCGCAAGCAGGCGATTGCACGGCTTGCCCCCATGTGTACGCTGCGCTATTCGGCCACGCACCGCAACACCTATAACCTGATCCATTCCCTAGACCCGGTGCGCGCCTACGAACTCGGTTTGGTGAAGCAGATCGGCGTGGATTCGGTAATCGAGCTGAAGGATGCCAACCAAGCTTTTGTGGAGGTTGAAAGTTTCAGGACGGGGGCGCGCAGCGTATCGGCCAAGCTCTCCATCTGGGTTAACCAGGCGCAAGGCCCGGCGAAGAAGAGCGTGACAGTGAAGAACGGCGACGATCTTTTTGCCGACAAATTTTCCAACAAGCGTGAGATTTATCGCGACGGTTTCATCGTTAACGAGATCGACGCTGGGGAAGGCTTTGTCACCTTCGCCAACGATGTGAAAGTGCGCTTGGGCAGTCCGCACGGCGCGCTCACTGATGCCATTTTGCGCTTGCAGATCGAGGCCACGGTGCGCCGCCACTTCGAGAAGGCGCATAAGCTGCACCCGATGGGCATCAAAGTGTTGTCGGTGTTCTTCATCGACCGCGTAGCTAATTATCGTGCCTACGGCGAGGACGGCACGGCAACCAAAGGAAAGTTCGCCGAATGGTTTGAAGAGATTTATGAGCAATACCGCACCCATGAAGATTACGCGGGCTTGATGCCGCACGATGGCATAAAGGTTCACAACGGCTATTTCTCGCAGGACAAGCGGGCGGTGTCGCCGTTCGAGACCGTGACCGGCAAGACCAATGCAGATGCCGAGGCCAACACCTTTGAGCTAATCATGCGTGACAAGGAACGGCTACTGGACTTGGCTGAACCGCTGGCCTTCATCTTCAGTCACTCAGCGCTGCGCGAGGGCTGGGACAACCCCAACGTGTTTCAGATTTGCACCTTGGCCGAAAGCAGCTCCGAAATCAAGAAACGGCAGGAGATCGGGCGTGGCTTGCGCCTGTGCGTGAACAAGGACGGCGAACGGGTGCGCGACCGCGCCATCAACCGCCTGACCGTGATTGCAAACGAGAGCTACGAAGACTTTGCCAACCAGTTGCAGACCGAGATGGTTGAAGCTGGCGTGAAATTCAAGCGCGAGATGGTGCAGAACGAACGCGACAAGGTGACGGTGCGGTTAAGAAAGGGCTACGACACTGACAACCAGTTTTTGGCCTTGTGGGAGAAAATTCGGGCACGCACGCGCTACCACGTTGAGTACAAAACGAGCGAGTTGATTGCCAAGGCAGCGAGCCGCATCAAGGCCAAGATGCCCGCCATCGAGCGTCCAAAGGTTGCGTTGACTAGAGCAGATATTGCTATTAGCACCGGGGGCGTAGTGGGCACGCAAACGGGTTTTCAAACGCGAACCGTAGAAGCTAAATACGTGATGCCGGATTTTGTCGGACAGGTACAGGCCAAAACAGGACTGGCAAAGTCCACAGTGGCGCGCATCCTGCTCGACTCTGGGCGACTGGCGGATGCTGTGAATAATCCGCAGGCGTTTGTGGATCACGTATCGGAATTGGTGAACGACGAGAAGCGCGATTTTCTGGTGTACGGTGATGGTTCCGAGGGCAGCGGGGTCAAGTATGTGAAGCTGGACGATGCTTTTTTTGAGATGCGCCGATTCGAGCGTGACAATTTGATGGATGTATTTGCATCCAATGTGCACGCTGTGGACAAGCAGGAGAAGACGCTGTTCTCGCACATTGTCATCCACTCGAATTCAAAACCAGAGCGCCTGTTCGCGCAGGCCTGCGAAGACAACGACGACGTGCTGTTCTACATCAAGCTGCCGCGTTGGTTCAAGATCGAAACGCCGGTCGGGCCGTACAACCCAGATTGGGCTTTGGCCTATCGCAACGACAAGACGCTGTACTTTGTAGCGGAAACCAAGAAGACGGGCAGCGGTGACCATGTACAACTTGGGTTGTTGCGCCCGATTGAAGAATTGCATATCGAGTGCGGTAAACGGCATTTTAAGAATTTTGAGGAAGTGCGATTCAGGGTGGTTAGCTCGCTGACTGAATTGGTGGCGTGAAATGAATGTTGACACGACCGAAAGCCTTGTTGCCTATTGTCGCGAGAACAAGCGTGTTTGCCCGATGCCCCAGCATTGGAGCAAGCTTTACAACATGTTGCCTGATACAACGCGAAAGGGAGCAGGCTGGGAGCCCCCGCTGCCGCTAATTCTGGGCGCTTGGGACGACACACCGGCAATACTCAAGATGATGCGATTTACTGAACATATTGAATGGGCCGCAGCCCGCGGCTCGCTGGAGGTGGTAGCCCTTTTCTTGCGTGAACTGCGCGAGGAGGACTGGTTTCATGTTGGCGAATAAACCCTGGACAGCCTTCGCTCGTCCCCCTTCACTCGCTCACTGCGAGTAATTTCTGAACTTGAGCACAGGTGAACGGCAAAATGCCCCGTCCGTTTCTCGGGTGCCCATGGGTGTAGTCACTGCTGTCAACGCATTAATCAAGCACTCCGATGTGCAGTCGGTGTCGTTTCCATTCACCGATGAGCCGCTGCCAGCTCCCATTTGTGTCTTAGACTGACTCTGCTTTTGGAGAACTGCGATGACCGATTCAGAAGAGGTGAGCCACGTGCTCTGCCAGTCGCCAGCGGTTTCATTTTGCTCACCACTTTAGACAGAATTCGATAGGTATCTCGATCAAATTGCGCCTTCTGCTTTTCAAACAGCGTCGATAGCTCTTCATCGGACTTGACAGCGCCAAGGAAGCACCAATTGTCGACGAGCAGCACTTCCTCACCCTCCTTGAGATAGGCCGGCCCGGTAAATGGCCACGCCTTTAGCCGAAGCTTTGACAAGCCTTCGAGCAGTCGCATGCTGTGCGCCACCATGGGTTCCGCACCGACGCAGGCGCCCCGGCACTTCTTTAGTTGACGTGCAAAACAGGCGTTTCCCGCCTTCGCCTTTTCGAGTTCAAGGACCGCATGGCAGAGACCATAGTCTCCGCCAGCGGCCATCAACAACGGAAAGTACTTCTCTGAACGGCAGGTCTCCGGTCACGAAGCCGACCTTCGCAACCT
>JADYXS010000174.1 GCA_021772155.1 Candidatus Obscuribacter sp. | reverse complement strand
GTTCACTGAAGTTTCGATAGTGCCTGCATCCGCATTCAGGTTGCCTGTAAGGATGTTCAGCAAAGTCGTTTTTCCGGCACCATTGTCGCCGCGCAGCAGAACTATTTCCCCCTTCCGTAATTCGACCGATATGTCATCCAGCACAACCTGTCCGCCAAATGATTTTCTCAGATTCGTTATGCTGAGAGCGATGTTTGCCTGGGCGGATTCTGAATGAGTGACGACCGACTGAGTGACGTCTGGTAGAGCGTCGACTGACTGAGCGGTTTCGGGCGTGGGCTTGGTGACTTTATTCATTAATGGTCCTAATTTTGCCATCGTTGTCGACTTGTGCAACATAGAGTTTGGTGGTTAGGTCGCCGTCGCGATCGACTGCAATATCGCCGGAAAATTCGTGAAATGGCAGAACCTTTCGTATCGACTTTGCAAATGCAAGCGAAAATATTGCCGCAAGCAACGCACACAAATGTGATTGAGAGCCTTTCTTGGGTATTGCTCTTGCCTTATTCAAACGTGCATCAGAATCTTTGTTCAGCATTGTTTCCGTACCTGTAGTCAACAAAGCACGCCTAATCCATTCGGTAAGTGCCTGCAAGCCCTTGCGGTCTAAAGTGCATCATCAAGATCAGCACCATACCGTAGATTAGCAGTCGTAAATTGGATACTACTGTATCGGGGATCATGACAAACCGCAATATTTCAGGAATTGCAATGAGTACAAATGCGCCCACCAAGGGACCCCGAAAGTTACCGGAACCCCCAACAAGAACCATGCACAGCACCAACATGGATTCATCCAGTGACGCGACAGTTGGATCTATATAGTTCACGTAACTGGCATAAAGGGCTCCTCCCAGCGCTGCCATCCCACAGGAGATGGCAATTGCTTGCACTTTAGCTAGACGGACATTCTTTCCTAGTCCCCTGCTAGCTAGCTCATCGTCGCGCATCGATTGCAAGAGTCTTGCCCAGGGTGAAAGTAAGAGCAGTCGGGACAACAAAAGACATGTTGCAAGCATCACTATCGAAAGGCAAGCAATGCTGCCAATGTCAGACAGATGCATGCCAAAGAGAGTCGGTTTGGGGATGTCGGCTATTCCAAACGTACCATTGGTGAGGTTCGCCCAAGTACCAGGTTTTGCTCCTGGGGTCGTCCAATTTTGACAGAGGCTGAAAAGTATCTGTTGCACGGCAAGCGAAACGAGAATGAAGGAATCGCCCTTCAAGCGCCAAGCAGGCAAGGAAATTGCCAGACTCATAGTTGAGGCAACGCCAGCAGACAGTACCAGTGCCGGAACAAAATCCAATCCTAAATTGGTTGTTGCGACTGCATAGGTGTAGCAGCCAACGGCAAAATAACTGGCATGCGCCATCGTCAATAGTCCACAGTATCCACTGACAATGTTCAGGCTGATAGCTACTATTCCATAGATGCTCAAATAAATGAGGAGGTGCAGTGCGTAGTTCATGCGGCCGCTTCTAGCCGCAAGCGCGAGCCTAGCAGTCCGTTAGGACGAAGCAGTAGAACCACGGCAAGGATGCCAAATGTAAATGCTTCCGCCCATTGTGCGGAGAGCCACCACATAACGAGGGAGCGAGTCACACCGAGGCAAATGGCGCCGAGAACCGGGCCGGCAAATGACTGGCGACCGCCAATAATGACGGCCACTACCGCCAAAAGAATGGAGCTCAGTCCGCCATGTGCGTCAAAGCCGATGTCGTAGGCAACGACAAGTGAGCTGATGGAACAGAGGAACCCTGATACACCAAAGCTCATTAGCCGCATAACGCGCAGGCTGTGTCCTCGTAACGCAAATTCATCCGGATTGTCTGCCATAGCACGGAAGAGGAGTCCGGAATTGCTTCGCCAGAGCCAGAGATAATAAAAGAGGAGCAGCGCGCCGGAGACGATAAAGGAAATCTCTTGTGTTTGAGTGAGGATGATGTCTGACAAGCTATTCACGCTGTCGACTCCACTACGCAGGACCTTAGTTTCGTTGCCCCAGAAGATTACCGCTAGTTGGGTGATAACAATGTAGATGCCCAGAGAAGAAATGAGATGTGCTCCCGATGAAGCGCGTTTTGCATCAAGTCCCCGATGATTGAAGAATTCGCAGCATAAGGAAAGGCTCGTTCCGCCGAGAATGGCTGCAAACACGGCCATGTAACCTGGCATGGAGCATTGCAGGCACGCCAGCGCCAGGAAGGGAGTCAGCGTGTAAATCCCGCCAAGGGCTATGTAAAACACGCGAGTTGGTAAATAGACTGCAGAAAATGCCACAGCAAGGAGTGCAAGCGACAGGCCGGAGATAATCCCGTTTATAAGAATTTGCATGATCGGTTCGTTTCAGAAGGGGTGCGTTCGTTGAATTTTTTCAGCCCAACCTCGTTCGTACTCGTTAGGCTTTGAATCCTAAACTGGTCACTGCCGTTGTCACAACCCGGTTTTTCCCCTAAATCACAGTTTCGCTGAGCCAAATCTGGCCGTTTCTCGTGGTCCAATGTTCCCGCGCAGGTGCCATGCAGTCGCGTATACCAGCTGTTTGGCCGGCTGGGCATAAGTTTGCTACATGAATTTTGGTCAGGATTACGGCGCATGTGGAAGTTGGATTATAAAGGTGCTGCCGACATCTTCAGTTGACTCGACAGTGATCTTGCCACCATGCTGTTCGACTTAGGAAAAGGGGACAGGTAATTGCGTTGGCGACTCATTGAAGTGATGGCGCTAGAACATCGAAGTGAATGCTAATTCTGTTACGGTGTTTCGAGCTTGTAGCCCACGCCGTGAATGTTTTTGATAATCGATGGACCATCGCCATCAATCTTTAGTCTTAGCTTTTTGATGAGTGTTCGTACGCTTTGCGGAGTTCTCTCAGAATCAATTGGCCAGACTCCCTCAAGCAGCGCTTCATGTGCCATCGTCCAATATCCTAGCACTGTAGCGATTTGACGGTTGTTGCCATGAGCGTGTCACAAGCCTGTAGCAAAGCTGTCACAACCCTTGAGTAAGATTCAATTACTGGGAAGCGTCAAAGGAATTGAACACTATGTGCACACTGAAATCAAACCAAACTAGTCAAAGCGGTCAATCCCGTATGCCGAAGCAAGAAGGCGTGCGGAACGTGAGCGTTCAAACTGCTACGGCCGCCGTATCGTCCTGCTCTTCTTGCAAGACACTTCATTACGTTCATCAACTCACATGCCGAACCTGTGGCCACTACCTCGACGCTCAGCCGCAAGGGGTTGGCGCCGCTCGTCAGAGTTCGAAAGTCGGTTTGATGGCAGTGGCTGCAATCGCCCTGGTTGCCATGGCTGGCGCCTGTATGTTTCACATTATTTAAGCGACGCCTTATTCGCTTAGCATGTCTTTGAGCGCGCAGTCACGGCGCTACACCCATCCAATGTCGTATATCATTCCCAAGATTTGACTGCGCGTTTAAAGTGATGGCACCTCGCAACCTTGCGAGGTGCCATCATCCTTTGGCTTAGGCCGCATACTTTGGCAAAGATTTATCGGCATCCTCACGGTTTGCTCACAATACGACTTTAAGATCAGTCAGTCGTCCCTACCATTTCCGGGCTGAATGAGGTGTTCATGGAGACGTTTAGATCAGGCACAGTTACTGAGCGAGGAGGCCGCCATGATTGCAAGCAACCCAATCGTACCCACCTTGTTTGCACGGTTGGGCATACCTCAGGACTACATAGATATAGGCGTGGTCTGCCTGCTAGCAGCGGGATTGACAGTGGTTTCTTTAGCTCTGTTCGGCACTACTGGGATTTTCGTTTATGCTACCGCTGAACCATTGTTGAGGCTCTTCCAATTACCGAGGTTGGTTTTCAACGACAACGCCTGGGGAACCATGATCATCATATCTGCACTCTGGCCTTCTACTATGGTGCCTTCCTACATTATAGGATTCCAAAAGTTCAGGCACCTGACCGAGTCGCTGCAGAGCCTGATCTTCTTCTTTTGCTGGTGGTTTTCGGGAGTGCTAATCACAGCTGCATTGATGTTGATGCGCTGACTGTTCGGCCGTCAAATTCCCAGAAACGATTTCAATTTACTGATCTCTTCGTCCAGCGCTGCTCGGAATGTGCGGTCCTTGGGTTTCCCATCAACAAAGCCTATATCTATTTCGAATGTTCCAGATTTTGTCGAAACGTTGGCCCAACCAATTACTCTGTCAATCCACAGCAATGGCATAGCGTAATAGCCCAGGCGACGCTTGGCTGGCGGAGTGTATGCTTCAAATCGATAAGCCCAACCCCAGAGGTGTTCGAATCGCTTCCGATCCCAAACCAGGGGATCGAACGGAGCAAGAAAACGCACTACCGGCGGTGGCTCCATGGCGGTCAAGCTTCCAGCCGGATACAAGTAACGCACGCCTTCGATTTCAATTTGTTCAAGTGCGCCTTCGCGAACCAGCTCTTTAACGACCGACAATCGTCCAGGCAGCGTCGGCGCCGAGTGAGCAAGGTGCGCCACGGCCGCCCGCAAGCTGGATTCCGGGACCGGGGACAAAAGGCCTGCAATCAGCAGTACTAGTTTCCGCAATCGCACGTCTGGTTCAAACGATTGTTCCGCTTTTCTGGCCAAGGTATAGATCTTTATGCCGTCCTGGCGCCGGGCTATCCGGAGCAGTCCGTCATAGTGGAGATCTTCAAGCATCCTGGTGGACGCCTTCGAGTACCCGCCCCAAGCATTGACTTCGCGGGCTTTGCCGAGGTGCGGCTCTAAGTCTCGCGGGTGAAGTTCTAGCTGGTCGCCTGCCAGCTTCAGCACTGTATGGTCGGACGCCGACAGGTCCCTTGTCGAGCGTGGGTGCAGAAGCTGCCAGTTGTCACGCGGCATAAATCCATAGGCATATAGGTAATCCTCTTCTATGTCGAGCTTGGAATAGCGCCGCTCGAGGTCTCCTGAGCGATAGTTAGTGACCCGATGCCGCAAGATCAAGTCTTGCGCGCGCGCTGGCGATCGAATCGGATCGGCCTGAACGAAGCCCATACGTGTGATGGCGGCACTCAGATTTGTGGGACGGAAGAGCGAGCTGGTGATTGCATGCGCGCGCAATTGATAGATTTTCGCTGAAATTGATTTGGCTGTCATTGCGCCCTAGTCGAATATGCTTCCGGATAGATATTATAAGGTCCCTGGGCGCTGGCGTCCTGCCGGCTTTGATGTGGAGCGGCGCCATGCGTAATGCACCATGCGTAATGCACCATGCGCCTCGCCCGCTTTTCAAAGGGAAGGACTTTAGCTGCATGACAGCATAAGAGGCATGCCCTGCAGTCACGAGCAGATAACCGACACACAACGTGCGGCACACGAGCCCTAAGAGCAGAAGTAGACGGCGGAGTACATTGCAGAGCATAGCCTCCAATAATGCTTTTCGTCGTGTCCCCTGTGGAACTCCATGAACAAACAGCAGCTAACCCTGTTGTGCCAAGCGTTTTGGTGTCCGGATTAAGTGACATGTGTACAACCGAATGCGGCCCTTTCCACAGCATATGACGTGTTTCCCGCACTATCTATATGGGTTTTACAGTGCGATGCTGTAACTTAGACATCGGGTCCGAGTTTGAGGCAGTCACCATATGCGGTGACGTGCCGGATAACTCATGCCAAGTTCAAGGAGTTCGTTCGTCAAATGAGTAATAGGCACACCCTAATTCGCTCCCTGCTCGCCGGCCTGGCTACGATGCAGTTATTAATAGTAGGAATACCAGCAGCATCTATTGCAGTTGTCTTCTTACCGATTCCGGCACTTGCTGTTGACCCTGTGCCAGCGGCTCCACCAACGCCGATAGATCTGGACCTTACCTCCACAACGCGCACTTTGCCAGCGCCGAATTTTGTTGCGAACAGCCCTGTCAGCATTCTTGTCGGAGAAGAGACCGTCGCTGTGACGCCGACGAGCCTTCTCACCCCGGGAGAAAGATTGGCTGCTTATCAGGTTTTCTCGGTAGGGCAGCAATCCATTGTGCTTGGCTCACTGGGCGATGCCGTAGGCGGTAGCTTCAATATCGGTCCCAAGTTCGGTCAGTATGTGAACAATCTGGTCGTGCCACAAGGCATCACTGCCATTCAGAATGCTTCTACTTCAGCCACTTTGAATTTGGTCGGCAACCTTACTAATGCCGGCACTTTCTATGCTGTGTCGACTAACCCGGCGATTACTTCCGTCTCAATAAGTGCTCTCAACATAATCAACCAACAAGGGGGGCTCCTTACTTCGGTGCTGCCTACAGGTGGCATTCCTGGATTCTCTGGTGCCTTGAGTGGTTTGAATTTGAACCTGACTGCTCTCAACAACATCATCAACTCTGGCACCATAAGCAGTGGCGGAAATCTCAGCATGTACGCAGGCGGAACGATCACAAATGCTTTGCCGGCGGGGATTACCGCAGTGAGTCCGACGTTGATGGCCCTCAACCAGCTAACAATGCAAGCTTCCAATATTGTGAACTCTGGCCAGATTCTGGCTCAGCAGGGCGCACTTAACCTGATAACGTCCAACGTCACTAACTCTGGTTTGATTCAGTCGATGTTATCCAATCTCAATGTGCAAAACCTGATGGGAAACACACTCACAGTCACCAACACATTGGGTACGATGCAAGCTTTAGGCTCGATCGATTTTCAGACTTTGCCAACCAGCATTCTGGGCAAGGCCTCACTAAATGTGACGGGCGGAGCGTTAACCGCACAGACCGTCAACTTCGTCAGCCCAGATGGAATCGTACACGTGAATGGTGACACCATAAATGGACTCGTAAATATATCTGCCGGAGAGGCACTTGCTGGCGTCAACAGCGGCAATCTATCAATTGCAAGCCTGAATTTGACCGGCGATCCACTTATCTACAATACGAACGGCGATGTGATTATCGACTTGGCTCTATTCAACGCTGCACTTGCTACACCTGGTGAAGACTGGACTTTCCTTGCCGGAGGCAACATTATTGCCGGAGCTGGCACCAACGGCCTAACTTTCAACACCGGTACTGGTGCCAATGGCAGGCTGACACTTGCTGCCGGGGTTACGTTCATCCCAAATGCTGGTGTTGGAACTATCACCATTCCTGGTGCGGCCGTGCCATTCATCATAAATCCTGGTACAAGCGCGACTGGTGGCAATATCCAATTGTCCGGTGTTAACCTCCAGACCGACGGACGCGACATCTCGCTACAGGCAAGGGGTGTTTTGTTAGGCAATCTCGGTACGATACAAGTTGGCAATGTCACGTCTTCCGGACTGGGTGCGCAACCAGCCGGTATTATTTCGATTACCGCAAGTGGTGCAATCACGACAGGTGTACTTTCCTCGATTGGCGGCGCAGGTGCCAATGGTGGAATGATCACAGTGCTGACGCCGCAAACCATTTCCTCCGATTCCGTGATATCTGCTGGTGGAGCCGGCGGTATTGGTTTGGCTGGAGGCCTGGGCGGCGCCATATCAATGACCGGAGCTGGCAACAGTTCTGTAATTGGAACGATTACCTCACGCGGCGGTAATGGTGGAGCAGGCGCTGCAGGAGGCGGAGCCGGAGGAGCTGGGGGCACAGGTGGTGACATCTCCCTGGTTTACGGCGGCAACATTGGCGGTCAACAAGTGCTATCTCGCGGTGGAGACGGCGGAATCGGCGGCGACGGTGGAACAGGCATACCAGGAGGGGCCGGCGGTGGTGGCGGTACAGGTGGCAACATCTCGTTGGCGTCTGGCAATGACATAACTACTGTGGCAACTCTCTCCATCGGCGGAAATTCAGGAGCTGGTGGCGCAGGAGATCCAGGCGGGCCAGGCGGTCAGGCAGGAACAGGCGGAAACATTTCAATGGTCGCGGCTCGCGATATCCTGGCTAATACTGTGATTTCATTCGGTGGATTGGGCGCAATCGGCGGTCTCGGCAACACCCCTTTCGCCGGCGGACAAGGCGGAGTTGGCGGAGGAGCCGGCAGAGGCGGAGACATCTCGTTAACCGCTACTGGTCGCGACATCAACGTAAGTCAAGTTGTCTCGTTCGGCGGATTCGGCGGCGCCGGTGCTGCAGGATTATCAGGAACCGCAGGCGGGCAAGGCGGTGCAGGTGGGTTAGGAGCAGTAGGTGGAAACATTTCGCTTACAGCCGCCAGAAACAGTGTTGCTACTCGACTTGTGTCCATAGGTGGAGATGGCGGAGTGGGAGCCACTGGAAACGCAGGCGCAGCAGGCGGCAACGGTGGTGCCGGCGGTGGTGGCGGTGCAAGCGGCAATATTGTGATCGCGGCTGGCGACAATAGCATTACCGGCGACGTAGTGACTTTGGGCGGCGTCGGAGGCATCGGCGGTACTGGACAAGCAATCGGCGCCGGTGGATCAGGCGGTGCTGGTGGTGGTGCTGGAGTTGGCGGAAATATTTCAGTCACGACGACCAGCTTCGACATTGTCGGAAACAACTTTATCTCTACAGGTGGATTTGGTGGAGCAGGTGGTAATGGCATTTCTCTCGTCTCATCTGGTCCCGGTGGCACCGGGGGCGGTGGCGCGGTCGGTGGAGATATCTCCCTTACGTCAGGTCGTGATGCGATCGTATGCTGCGTTCAGTCAACTGGCGGAGTCGGTGGAGTCGGCGGTTCAGGGGCTATAGCTGGTGGCGCTGGTGGCGCAGCCGGTGGCGGTGGACGAGGTGGAGACTTATCTGTGACAGTGACGCGTAACAGCCTGGTGGATAAACTGATAACTTTGGGCGGTGCTGGTGGCGCTGGTGGAGCTGGTGGTCCTGGAGATCCAGGCGGTGCCGGCGGTCTTGGCGGACGGGCCGGTGACATCTCCGTGACTGCCGGTGCGACGATATTTAGAGACATAATCATTACGATGGGTGGATTAGGCGGAGCGTCGGGTCCCGGTACGCCGCCGGGCATACCAGGTGCCGCTGGCATCGATGGAACTCTTTCTCTTACGACACCCAACGCGATCATCAACTTCGTTGCCGCAAACTGTCTCAATTGCATCCAACTCAACGCTGGTGCAATACAAAACAATTTCCGCCAACAAATAATGACTGCTCTGGCCAACAATACCGTGATCGACAGCAATAACATGCTCGTCCAAACTCAACTATGTCCGCAGCCCCTGCCTCAACCGATAACCAATCAATCTACCGGCGGAATCGTGCTGGCGGGCGGATCAGGATCGTCGACAGGGTTCGGGTCAGGCTTTTCGTCAACTCAATTGCTGGCCGGACTTCCAACTAAGATCGGCAGTCAATGTGTGTCCTACTCTGTTGAGGATGCCAGGGAATCGTTTCTTCAAGCGACCGAAGGAACGGAGTTGCTGGTCACAAGTGGTAATGGCGTGAAAGTCAGTAATGGTCAAGTCGTGGTCAAGGCGGGCAACGATGAGCTCGTACTGAGACCTTCCTCAGCTCGAGTGACCCTCAAACCGCATGCAGTAGCATCAATTGAAAGCCAGCCCGGACAACCTACAAGCATCGTCGCCTTGGATGCGTTAGGCGAAGATGGTGTCACCGTTCAGGTCGGTCAGGCCTCATATGAGCTAAAGCCCGGCGAGCAGATATTGATCACCGAGAGCCCAACTAAAGAACAACTGGCTCTTGGAACAAGGACCGTTGAGACACCAGGCTCTCTGCAAGATCATGTCTACGTACTCAGAGCGTCTGTCAACCTGCCGGAATTCGTACCTAAGATGGTCTTTCTTCAATGCCGTAACTGCGCGTTCCGTGATCACATAGAAAGCAAGTTCCAAGCGGAAGGACATGTGGCTGTGACTGATGCACCAAGTCCAACTATTTCCAATAACTCAAGCAGCACGCCTGGGAATACTGGAATGAGCAATGGTGTCAACCAATTTGCCTCCACCTTTAAGCCAATCGCCTTTGTTGAGGCAGCCGCGGCGACGCCTGGTGTAGAAAGCGGAACTTCGGATCCGGCTGGATTTAAACTGGGCAGCAAAACCACCATGGAGCGTGTGGGCGCAGATCATTACAGGCTCGAAAGAGGCAACCTCTTATTGCAACCGCAGAACTCCACGAGAATTGACACGCCGCACGGTCAACTGTTCGTGAAGAAAGGCGCCATAGTACTAATGGCAACAAACGCACGGCTCACTCGTGTTCGTGACCTCCACGACAATCATTTGAATGATGTAGTGTTCTTGGCGAATGGTCGTACCGTTAACCTCAGTCCCGGAAAAGAAGCAACCATCTGTGATACGACCGGTGAGGCGCTCACGCTTGTATATGAAGACGGTATGTCTCGAAGAGGAGTGCATCTGGCGAACCATGCGGGCCTTCAGATTGTCACCGCCGATTTTTCGATTCTCAACGCCTTTATGCTGCAGCCGCTACTGCTGAATCTGAACCACTCGAAAGCTTCGGATGACGTTCGTATGACGAACACTATAATGAAGACAGGATGTTCTATTTCCCTCGGGATTGACCGATACAAAGGTCCTTACTCTGCTCCTGTAATTACTCCGGGAACAGGGATCTCGAAAAAATCTGTTGAGATGACATACGGTGGTGCGAGATAGACTGGTCGATCTAATCGACTAACGGCAGCAGGATGTTGATAGCAGCCCGAGTGCTACGAGTTGACAAAACTACAGCTAAAATGCCAAGACACTTCATGCAATGTGAAGTGTCTTGGCGTACAGTTTCTGCATTGCGCGTCGCCCAGGAGAAAAACTCGTGACAAAAGTCACTGTTTTTGCTGGACGCTGGCACTTAAAATGTACTGCTATGCGACAGTGTGCCCCTTTCTTAACTTTATTAATGGCGTGGCTGTTTGGCCTAGTCGCCACGTGTGTATCGGCAGATGCCGCCAGGGTGGACAGCAAATGGATTGTCATAAATTTGCATCATCCACGCGGTGACCAGTCATCTGGTGGCAAAGTTAGTGCCCGGCAATGTGAATGGTCTGCTGATCACAAGCTAGTTGCATTGAGCTACATCGATGGATGTATCGGTTTCATTGATCCATTGACTAAGAGCAAGAAATTTGTCAAAGGCGCTCTCCGGAATGAAAGTGAGGACACGCTCAAATGGCGTCCCGATGGCATGCTTCTGTCCTTTGGAGATTCCGACCCGAAGATCATAAATCCCAAGACAGCCAAGGTTACAACCCTCAAATCCCTTGGTTATGCCGCAAGTATGGATGTCTCCCCGGACTGCAAGCTTGCTATAACCAGAGGTTACGGTTATGAGCCGATTGAGGTCATGGAAGTCGCAAGCGCAAATCGAATTTTCTTCGATGGTCCCAAGGCAATGATGCCTAAAGGCACCTATGCATCGCAAATCAGTGAGTGGTCGCCAGACTCGAAGACGTTCATCGCAACTAGAGGAAAGTCACTGCATCTGTATGAGCCGAAATCCACCAAACCTTTGAGCAGTTACGTTTGTCCCTCGGATTTTCACTTCGAATATGCAACATGGATGCCGGACGGGAAGTTATTCGTCTCGGGGTATCAAGATCGCAAAATGGTCATGTTGAAATTCGAGGCGTCCGGCGGTCATCTGGTTTTTAAGGAGCGCATTGTGATCCCTTCCGATCTACCAACAGACAAGCAACACGGAATATCGCACTCCCAGGTGCTTGTTGCCCTTGATGCGGGCGGGAAGAGTGTCACCGTAGCGACCCAAGATGCCGAAAATGACAAATTATACTTCTGGAACTCGGCTTCAAATCGCAAAATTATTGCCGCCGACGATCATGAACCTATATTCAATGCAACGCCGTACCTTTCGGCGGATGGCCATTATCTGGCACTTGCGCACTTTAATTCAGGCATTGTTTCTCTCTTCGATACGCGGAGCGGCAAGATACTTGTGAAACTGTATCAAAAGGGTGAAGGCGATGAAGCCAATGTTGCGGTTCACTGGTCAGAAGACTCGCGTGCATTTGCGGTTGTTGGAGATACAGGCTCATTGCAGGTCGGCTACTTGGCGAATTAAGTCACTCGATATAAGTGAACTTAGTTCCAATTGTCGGGCACTTCATGGTTGAGCTTTACGTCGTAGGCTTTATAGTTCGGAGGAAACGTATTATGCGTGTCATGAAATTAGCCTTGGTTGCACTTCTCGCGGCCGTCACACTCTCTCCTGCGCTTAGCCCAGAGGCTTCAGCACGCGACTTCATTAAACGAATGTTGCCATACAATTACAGCCAATCGCATGCGGCCAATGTTGCTGCAAATGAGGCGGCAATAAATGCTGCCAAATTAGACGCTGCCAATGCAAGGGCCGCTGCTGCAACCGCTAGAGCGGAGCGCAAGCGTCTTAGACGAACGCAATCACATTGGTATAGACATTCAGATTCCGCCGCTGCCGCTGCCAATCAGGCCGCTGTTGCTGCCAATCAGGCCGCTGTAAATGTTGCCAATGCAAACGCGAATGCCGCGGCTGCTGCAGTAGAGCAACAACGTCAAGCTTTCGTCGCTGAGGTTAACGCCCAGGTAGCTGCTGGCAAAATCACGTTGTTCGAAGGCAATGCGATTCTAGTCCGGGGTCACTTTTAAACAATACCAAGCAAATAGCTAAGGTCGGGCGCCTGTGAAGGGCGCCCGGCTTTTTGTTTGACTGCGCATGTTTGGCGCGTCGATTATAATGTCGGCAGGCAGCATTGTTTGTTGTGACTGCGGATATTTCTGATTGTTTTACCGGAAGGGAACTCTTTCGATGCCCTGCGGTGTTACTATCAACAAGAATTACAGGAAGTGGCTAATCAAAGCCTGGCCGTGGATCCTGCTCATGTTCGGGCTGTTCGTGTTCTATGACTTTAATCCGTTATATCCGATGTTGTTGCGCGTTGGAATAAATGCACACCTTCCCATTCCACAGGTGGTGGACGATACTTGGAATGAAGCAACGCGTCCGACGATTAATTCGATAGATGCCGCGAAACTTTCAGCAGCCGAAGACCGCGTTATTCCCGGGAGCGCGGGCGTCGTCCCGCCCGCTCTTTGCGGTTCTGTGGTCTTGAATACGCAGAAAGGTCCCATCAATATGCGGACCTACTTGTCTCCAAAGGCCCAACTAGGGGTAGTCTTCGTTGGTGGCGTTGGTGGTGGCTTCGATTCGCCGGCTCAGCGTCTATACGATAGGCTTGGAGCTTCTCTGCCACTAAAGGGAGTATCTGCCGTCCACCTGTCATTCAGAAATACAACCGAATTTGCTCAGACTGTCCATGATGTGCGCGCTGCAGTGTCTTTTCTAGAGAAATCCGGACACACTAAAGTTGTCTTGATTGGGCACTCAATGGGCGCAGCGTCGGTGATCAGTGCCGCGTCGTTTGAACCGAGCGTCGTGGCTTTAGCTGCGATGTCAGGGCAACCTTATGGTGCAAATAGAGTACGATCCCTGCAGTCCAGGCGTCTTCTTGTAGTTTCTGGATTGCTCGATGTCGTCGAACCTCCTTGTTGGTCTAGCGCTATCTATAAGGAGGCTGTTGCAAACAAGGAGATGGTTCATTTCCTTGCTCTGCACAATTTGGATGAGTGTGGAGACCAAGTTTATGACCGCATCCTGGGCTGGATTTTGCAATAAATGACAAACGAGGAGGACAAAGAAGGGACACGCTTGGTTCAGGAAGAATCAAGGAAACCTAAATTGGTGCCCGATGACTCGAATCAAAGTGACTCACGCCTTTGCGCCTCAGTCTCGGTAGAGCAGCACTGCCAGGAAACAAATCCTCTTTCAGGCTCGGCACATGCTCTCCTGCACAATATTCGTCTGACCACTTCCTGCGCGGTGAAGTGGGATGAGATGAAGGGCGATGACTGGTGCCGCACTTGTGATGGCTGCAAATTCAATGTTTACAAGTTAGTAGATGCCCCAGCCGATACGTTATCAGCTTTAATCGGTAAGCAGCAGCAAAGTCGCAAGGGGCGATCCCAACTTTATCGCCGCGCCGATGGCACTTATATGCTCAACGACTGCGTCTGGCGAAATTATCCAAACAGATCTGGTGCCATATCGATATTTTTTCTAGCGCTTTGTCCTGGCGCACTTATGTGTGTTGTTTCTCCTGGTTACCTCATGCCTTTACTCAACGCTCTGGACGCACAGCTAATTCTCGCTGCACTCATTCTTTGGAATTTTCTCGGCTGTCTTCTCTTTGCCAAAACCAGGCTATTTCCATGCATAGTCATCATCCTGGTCTTCGCCATGCCTTTAGTCGTTTTTGGAGTCCTGGAACCGGCGGTCGACCTAATCTACCCTCCGCCGCAACCTAAAGCGATCTGAACAGCAATCCGAACAATTGGTCGGCTCGCTCAACAGCGCGAACTCGTGCCTGGCCCATCGCGCCGCCACCGCTAGTCCCAACATCTAGCGCAAGCGAAGGTCGGTGCAAATGGTTGCGGCACATATGGCCCTACTCCCACGTCATAAGATTTAAAATCGGAGGGTCGCATATTATGCGTATCATGAAACTAGCTTTGGTTGCGTTGCTCGCAGCCGTCACATTGGTCCCCACGTCTAACTCAGCGGCGTCCGCACAATCTAATTTCTTTAGAAGAATGCTTCCGCAGCAGTACAACCAACCTGCATACAACGGTGCATACAATCCGTATAACGGATATAACCCGTACGCTGCAGTGAGCCCGTATTACGGATACGATCCGAATGCTGCTGCAAACACGGCAGCGGCTGCTGCAACCGCTGTGAAGGCGCAGCAAACTCAGGCCTTCGTCAACCAGGTCAACAGTGCAGTTGCTGCAGGCCAGATCACGCTGTTCGAAGGCAATGCAATTCTGATCCGTGGTCACTGGTAAGAATTGAGCCAACCTTAATCAAGCATCCGGGCGCCTTCATAGGGCGCCCGTCCTTGTCACCGTTTTTGACTGTCACTGGGCAGCAAGTCGAGAATTGCTTGATTGGCGGCCGGCGGCCATTGATTGTGCCGTCCACCGACTAGAATGGACGTGAAGTCTCGACCCTGTTTCGGGTCTATGTATCTGGTGATTGATGATGCAATCAAAGACACAGGAAATGGCATTGACTCAAATTTGATCCGCTTACTTTCATCAAGTCCTGTTACTTTCAAAAAATGCTGGTTTGATTTATCAAACGATGTCGCTGAGGGGAAAAGAATGTTTCCTTCGCCGTAACCTGCGACGGGCACCAATTCATCGTCTTTAGCATGAATGTTGAAAATGCGCAGAGTAGTGTCATTCTTTGGCGTGAAATTTAAATTCTTCAATTCTTTTTCTAACTTCGTACTGACAGCACCGGCCACCATCACGGCACCCTTAATGCCTGAGACCTTATGCAAGGCATCTCCGACTAACATGGCACCATTGGAGAAGCCAACCAGTATTTCTGAAGCGGGCGCAATTTTGTAATCCTTCTTGACGGCAGCTCTAACCTGTTCGATCAGCTTTATGTCTCTGTCTGGCAGCCCCGGTCCCTTTTCATTTAAAGGAAAGTTGCTGACAGCCCACCCATGCTTCTTGTCGTAAACGAAGCTTTTGCTCTGCAGTTCGGAACCATCGACGAATACGAGCAGGAACCCTTTTTTGTCGGCTTCCGCGTCCAAATTCATGCGGCCCTGCATCTCCTCCTTATTCAGCGCCAAACCGTGAAAGCAATAGACCACGGGCACCGGTTTCGATTCGTCATAGTTTTTCGGGACTCGGATATTGTAATGACGCTTGACGCCGTCGACTTCAACTGTTCTGGTATGACGGACGGCATCCGTTGCAACAGGCACCTCCTGTGGTATCTCTATTTTCGGTATCTGCAATTGGGACTCGATCGGTTTTAGTAACTGTGGAAATGAACATGCGCGGTCGCACAATTGCGCTGAATTTCCGATCTTGAAAGGTTGTCTTGGTTGTGCCTCTTGTGACCATCCTTGCGTGGACAGAATTTCGCGTGCAGCGTTTGTCGGAAGGGCACTGTCGGAGCGCCAGGTATCGGCAGTCAGGGCTGCATCATCATTCGGGCTAATTTTGCCCATGGTGCCTTCCCCTCCTTTCTATCGCAGCGATCTTTGGCTAGACTGCGGCTTGCAAAAGCGAACCTCAGCAAGAATGTAACAGGCGAGAATGACAATAGTGTGACATCGGGGAGGGAGCACCCTAATGTCAATGATGCCAACCGCGTGGTAATGTTTTGCCCCATTCGCAATTCGGTGGTCGAATTACCATGAGTCGTACTGAGTATCCTGATGCAGTCGATCCCCTAAAGGTGGGTACCTATCCAGCTAAGGCGGGAGCAGGTGGCGGGTTTGTGTGGGACGAGGTTCTTGAGTATCGGGTGTGGTGTCATCCTGAACGGGGAGCTCCCGACCAGAATGAAGGCAGTGATTATTTCTATTCCTTTGCTACTTACGCCGAAGCATTGGAGTGTTCTCGGGACATTCGGGGAGCAGAAGAGACGCTAGCCTTGATTTTGCAACGCGAACACATCAACGAGACGGATCCAGGGCATTATGTTCATGTCACCGAGGAGCGGATTACCGAGTGGCCAGTCGAGTTCCTGCTGAGACCCAGACGGACACCGTCCACCATTGCAGATTTCCTGTCTCCAGATGCACCGCCCAACCGACTCGACATACTTCGTGGGCTCGGTGCCAAGCAACCGTAATGCACGGTGTCCAACTACTTTCGAAGTTCGGAGGTGTGAAGCGACGCATCCAGAATCGCTCGGGCATAAAATTTGCTCTTTCCGTCGGATGTCCTGTTCTACCCGATGGCACCACTGGGGGACGGCTCGCGTCACAGCAGAGCTGTGCACGCGTTACGGTCAGCAAGCTGTGCACGCGCTACGGTCACCTGATGTGTAATTGGTTTCACTGAAGCCACAGTCCCAGTTGCTGGGCGAGTTTGTCGACACCTTCGCCATTTACGGAAGAAAAGATCTGGAGACTTACTAAATTTTCAAAGCCAGAGTTCTTGAGCTCTCGACTATATTTGAGCAGAGTATCTTGAGTTGCACCGCGCGAGAGTTTGTCGCTCTTGTTCAGCAAAACGTGCAGAGGCATCTCAGATTCCACCGCCCAGTTGATCATCATCTGATCGAATTCTTGCATGGGATGTCGAATATCCGTAACGAGAATAATCCCCTTGAGGGACTGCCTATCGCTGAGGTATTGCGATAAATGTTTTTGCCATTTTTGTTGCAGCGCCTTCGAAACTTTGGCATAGCCGTAACCCGGCAAATCAACAAGGCGCAAATCGGCTGATTTATGCAGCCCAAAGAAGTTGATCAGCTGCGTGCACCCAGGGGTTTTACTAGTGCGCACAAGTTTGTTGTTTCGAGTAAGCGTATTAATTGCGCTGGACTTACCCGCATTTGAACGTCCGGCAAAAGCTACTTCAGCGCCCTTATCGGGAGGGCATTGCTTGAGGCTGGGTGCACTGATCAGAAACTCTGCGGACTGGAAGTTGATTTTGTTCATTGAAATGGGTTTTTTCGCAACTGACTGTCCGTCGCCCCCATTGTTACTGCCAGGCCGCGTCCGTCAGCAAGTTCTGCGACTCTTCGTGCAATAGTCATAAATGTCCGCATTTCCGTACTCTCCGAATGGGTTCAGGTTATCAGACCAGGACTTAATGGGTCAATTAGACCAACTAGCGATGCTGAGGCATAGACATCGAACGGCTGCGGTCCCAGAAGTCTCGTATCACGAACGCATTTCTCGACCTGCTCGACATTAAGGGCAGTGATATGAGGGAATGGAAACCTGTCACAGTATCCGACCTGACGGAGGTCACACAGCTGTTCATTCCACTAGGCGATACAGGCGGACGTAAGCCTTGTTAAACCTGCCACAATTGGAATGCGGCACACCTCAATCAGCCTGGTCGATGCTCCCAGTGAGTGCCCTCCAGGGAGGCGGGCGGTTTACCTTTCTGTTGCCTTGGGACTAATACTCAGGAAAAGGCAGCGACCTGGCCGCTAGGCTCACCACACTTATGCCGGTTGACGCCAGACAACTACCATGATTTGCATGTGCGCGGTCTTCTTTTACGAGTCACCGACAAGGGTGTTAAGAGCTTTTACTTGCGCCGAAAGATGCATGGACAGTCGGAACGCATCTTCATCGGGCAATTCTCCGGCACCACTATTAAAATGGCTCGGTCCAGAGCGTTCGAGCTGCAAATTACAATCGCTCGCGGCGAAGATCCGCAGGACACTCGGCAGTTACATGGCTATGGGCAACCAGAGCCTTTATATGATCGGCAAAGTATTAGGTCACAAATCTCCGAACTCGACGCAAATCTATTCCCATTTTACGTCTGACCCACTGCGGCAAGCGATGGAAAAGGCGCACGAAGACATGAAACAAGCCGCTAAGGCGGTCGAACTGAGGATGCAAGACAAGTTAGCCGCCGGCTGGGCTTGACAAGATATAGCAAAATTGCGATAATCGGAAGTGAATCCACGGTGCCCAAAACAGAGGTTGTTTTCTACGCAGATGGTGATGGCGAGTGCCCGGTACTGAAGTGCCTGGATGCCTGGCCGGAAAAAGTTGTGGACAAGTGCTTTGTGAGAATCGAGCGCTTGGAAGAAGTAGGACATGAGTTGCGTCGACCGGAAGCCGACACATTGCGGGACGGAATATACGAGTTGCGTGCCCGCCATCTCAACGTCAACTACCGGATTTTATACTTCTTCAATAACAATACAGCTATTCTATTTGGCGGTTTGACGAAAAAAGACGTGGTACCGCCGAAAGACATCGACCGAGCTATCGAGGGCAAAAGGAAGTTTGCCGCTGCTCCCAAGAAGCACACACACACATGAGATAGAACTAGATGAAGACGAAAAAGACAGCTAGCACTAGCGCACTAGACATCATGAAGGGTCGCTACTACAAGCGGGATGACCGGCGTGTGGAGCTGGAAGAAGCTCGGGTGAACGCAGGAGCGGCGCGCCTTATCTATCAGCTGCGAACCGAAGCGAAATTAAGTCAGCAGCAATTAGCCGATCTCATTGGCACCACGCAATCAGTGATCAGTCGCCTTGAGGATGATGATTATGACGGCCATTCTCTTTCCATGTTGAGCAAGATAACTGCCACACTCAATAAGCGCTTGATTCTGATCGCTGAAGAGGCTTAGCCAGATATGCCCAGGCACAACCGAATTTTAGAAACCATCCACGAGGGCGTTACATGGCTGCATGCTGCCGGAGCGGTGGATAAAACAACAATGCGGGATTCTGGCACCATGTATCGATTTTGGTGCCCCAAGTCGATGACCTTGCCTCTACCGATGATCTTCTAAAAAACGGAATCGACTTCAACCAGATGGTACCATAGAGGATTGGTGTCGAAGCAGGTGTCCCGTGAATCTTACAACTGTTGCCGTATTGGGAGACATTCATACGGAGGACGCATTGCTTGAACAGGCTCTGGCATTTGTGCGCCCGCGAGTTGATACCATTTTTGCAGTCGGCGACATTGTCGATGGATTTGGTGACGTAAACAGGTGCTGTGATCTACTTCGAACCAACGATGTTCAAGTCGTGCGTGGCAACCATGAACGCTGGCTCTTGGATGAAGAGATGCGCATTTTGAATGACGCAAATCAACGCGCCGACCTTCGTTCTGATCTCATTGCCTGGCTCAATGAGCTACCAACTACTATTACTTTTGAGACTCAGGACGGACCATTACTCCTATGTCATGGACTGGGCGAAGACGACATGGCGAGGCTACTGCCGGATGACTCTGGCTACTCTATTCAAAGCAACGCTCCGCTAGAAAAACTCATTTGTGAAATGAATGTTCGGTATGTCATTTGCGGACACACCCATCAACGAATGGTTCGCAGGATTGATAACGTGACTTTCTTAAATGCTGGCACACTCAAGCAGCAGCAAGAACCGTGCTTCTTCATTGCGGACTTCATTAAACGCGAAGTTCAGTTTTTCGACATGGTAGCCG
>JADYXS010000173.1 GCA_021772155.1 Candidatus Obscuribacter sp. | reverse complement strand
GGCGCAATGGCCTTAGCCGACTCATCGGACTCAATGACCTCGGCCGACTCATCGGACTCAATGACCTCGGCCGACTGATCAAACGCTGCCGGCTCGGCCGATTCATCAGAACCTATCGAGTCATCGACCAACTGTGCAGAATCATCGGAGCGTACCGAATCGGGCAAGTCATTAGAAACACCTTGCGTCTGAGGTTCAGTACACTGGGGAGAGGCCAGCAATTCTGTAAACAGCAAGATATAACCATCCTTGCCTACCTTGTCCGCCTTGCATATCTCATGAACAGATTGCAGAACAGAGCTTGCTGCCAAGAAATCCTTCGCTGGCTGACTCGCCGCTTCTTTAGAGATAGAAAGCAGCAGCTGCAATTGATTTTGCCCTTCCGCCGGTTGCGGCACTTGGCCGA
This sequence comes from Candidatus Obscuribacter sp., assembly GCA_021772155.1. Classification (GTDB taxonomy): domain Bacteria; phylum Cyanobacteriota; class Vampirovibrionia; order Obscuribacterales; family Obscuribacteraceae; genus JADYXS01. Next base: position 17,496 of record JADYXS010000173.1, on the reverse strand, counting down.
AGATCGTTTCTATCTTATTGCGCGCAATTATCGCCGCCCCAACAATAGCCGGCCCTTTATGGAAGTCATGATAAATCTTCGATTCCTGGGCGAAATCACGAGGGCGACGCCGAGTGAACACTCGCCCGTCCTTCGCCTTGCGCGTGAGCAGATTAATAGATTCATCTTCGCCACGCCGGAACAATAGAATATAGGTATCAACATGGTGTTTACGCGAAGCGGCCTTATTCAGTCCGGCCAAAACCTCGTGATTGCTCACCCAGTCACTGTGTTGTTTCGTCTTGGCTAAATCAAGCTCGTCCACAACTGTTTTAAGGTGTTGTTCAATCTGCTGAATATACTCCTGCGCCAATTGTCTGGTGTGCAATCGGTTGAGCAACTCCTTGTCAGAAAGGAAATGTTGAAGAATGGGCAGGTCAACTAAAATTTCAGTCAAACCGCGAACAGCTTGCTGTGTCGCCCCGTGCTCGGTCTTTTCAAGCTCCGGCAATTGCGCCATCAGTCGAACCACCGCTGTGTGAACGGCTCGAACTGCCGGGGTCCTTTCCGCCTCAGGACGAGAACGGTAATCATGCACGGCGCGTTTGACTGCGTTTAAGGCTTCGGGAAGCACTGTTGTAATGTTTGACATTCATCTATTTTACTTGGGCGCCCCAAGATTTTCAGCGGTTCTAATCCCATGCGTAAACCTATACTCACCCATTGTCGTGAAAAATGACAGTTAACGGATAAAGGACGAACTCTTGTCATCCATGGCGAAACCCAAGTTCCTTGAGGGTTCACGCCGCCATGATGTCAAACAGTCCGGGCGACAAACCTGAGTCTATTACTCTATGTTAGAAAAATGCTCAAAGCCTATTCAGTTGAAGCATCCAGTGACTTCGGCTCATGGTCCAAGGCGTGCAGTAGAAATGCCCACTGATCCGTGATTGATTCAATCACCTTAGTCGTAGGCTTGCCGGCCCCGTGGCCAGCTTTAGTTTCGATGTTTATGAGCACCGGTGCATCTCCTTGATGCGCGTTCTGTAATGCAGCGATGAACTTATAGCTATGAGCCGGGACCACACGATCGTCATGATCTGCAGTCGTGACTAGCGTCGCGGGGTAGTGAAGGCCGTCTTTGACGTTATGAACGGGTGAATAGCTAAGCAACACTTTAAATTGCTCAGCATCATCTGACGATCCGTAATCGGTCGTCCAATGTGCACCAATGGTGAAGTTGTGGAATCGCAGCATATCCAAAACTCCCACGGCTGGCATGGCCGCTGCGAACAAATCCGGTCTTTGAGTCATACATGCTCCGACCAATAAACCGCCGTTGCTTCCACCTGCAATGCCTAGCTTCTCGGGCTTCGTATAATCATTTGCAATTAGCCATTCGGCAGCAGCAATGAAATCGTCAAACACATTTTGCTTCTTCAGCTTCGTCCCAGCCTGGTGCCAGTCTTCGCCGTACTCGCCACCGCCGCGCAAGTTTGCCACGGCAAGTATTCCGCCCATCTCCATCCAAAGAGCATTGCTCAGCGAAAAGAAAGGCGTATAGCTAATTGCAAATCCACCGTAGCCGAGCAGATAGGTAGGATTAGAGCCATCTTTCTTAAGGTCTTTGCGATGGCAGACGAACATAGGAATCCGCGTGCCGTCTTTGCTTTCGAAAAACACTTGTTCGGAATGAAATTTTGACGCGTCGATTTCAATCTTCGGTTGGTAGAACAACTCAGTTTCTTCGGTCCGCATATTGTGCCGATAACCGCAGCCTGGCGAATTGAAACTGGTGAACCAATAGTAGGTTACATGCTGCGCTCGCTTGCCCCGAAAACCTGTTACAGTGCCAAGTCCCGGAAACTGAACATCGCGCTGGAATGTTCCGTCCAGATCGAAAATCCTCACCTTCGTATGGGCATGATGAAGATAAGACACAACGAACTTGTTGTCGAGCACTGACACGCTTTCCAATGTGTCAGCCGCCTCTGGTATCAGCTCAATTAACGCAGGATCTCCTGCCGCAGCTTTTTGACTGTCCACAGCGACGAGCTTCTGACGCGGAGCGTCACGATCGGTCACCACCCAAAACATTGAGCCATTGTTGTCCACAACCGAATAGTGCGCATCGTCTTTATTGAAAAGCTCGGTGAACACAAAGGGCTCATCGCTCATTCCTTTGCCGCTCATCTCGGCGAACCAGACCCGATTCGAATCGAACCCTTCGGATGCCTGGAGAATGAGAAATCGTCCATCCTCTGTAAATTCGCTGTTGAAAAGCCATCCAGGCTGGTCCGGGCGTTCATAAATCAATCGGTCTTCCGATTGCTCAGAGCCCAAAAGGTGATAGTAGACCTTGTGGTTTTTGTTCTCGTTCTTCAGCTTGGTCTCTTTATCTGGCTCATCGTACCGACTATAGAGGAACCCTTTGTTATCCTTCGTCCAGGAAGCACCGCTGAACTTTGACCATTGAACAACATCCGGCAAGTCCTCACCTGTAGTCACATTCCTGACGCGCCACTCCTGCCAGTCCGACCCGGATTTAGAGATTGCATAGGCAAGTAGATTGCCATCTTCACTGACCGAAGCTGCATTGAGCGCCACCGTCCCGTCTTCAGACAGGATATTGGGATCAAGTAACGCCCGCGGATTCGCCGACTGGACATCATTAGCCGTGTACAACACGCTCTGGTTCTGCAAACCACTGTTGTGATACCAGAAGAATCTTTCGCCCTCTTGCCACGGCAATCCACGTCGTTCGTGATCCCAAAGCTTAGTCAAGCGTTGTTTAATCGCTCGGTAATGGGGAAGCCCTTGCAAAAACGGCTTAGTTACCGCGTTCTGGGATTCTACCCAGGCGCATGTCTCAGGGGAATTGGGATCCTCAAGCCAGCGGTACGGGTCAGGGACCTTCGTGCCATGATAATCATCAACATGGTCGCAACGCACCGTCCTCGGGTAGGACAACTTATCTTTAGTTTCTGCAGTTTTCATATCCACAAGATAACAGTTTGACAAGTCTAGTCGGCCGACACGGTGCGTCTTATGCTTTCACCGGTGGATCAGTTAATGACTGCCGGGCTTAATGACCGACCGCGTCGGCTGCCTCTTGAACAGGAGCTGGAGAACCCTTCAAGATTCGCTTGAGAATTGGCTTGATCGTCTTACCGAAGTGCTCCTTGTAAAAATAGGTCTCTTGTTCTCGGGGAAGGGTACCGTTAGTGGAGAACCAGGCTGTTTTTCCTAAGACACCTTCAACTTGTAGTGGAGTCAGACCGACTGATTGCATTTGCAGTCGCCCTGCTGTGCCGTTGTAGGTCTGGTGCAGACAAGTGAGATCAGCGCGAAGATCAACCGGCATGGCTTTGCCAGCGATTTCGTTATAGAGATGGTAGTTTGTAGCTTCCCAGCCATAGCGCAGCCCCGGTCTGGGTGTCAAATCCAAAGTGCTTGTGGCGGGGCGCAGAGCGTCTTGCAGATCAAACTGCGCTATCTTCGGAACACCGCCTTCCATAGAAACTGACAGATTTTTCGCATGGTTATCCCATTCGCCTAGAATCATTCGATGTACGAAAGTTCTCATGAAAGCATCTTGAAGCCGGGCATTGTTTCGAAACTGCGCCAACATAGCAGCCGGTCGTTGGACCTCACCGTTTGGCGACTTCATGAAATCAGCCAGATTGATACCCTTCATTTCTTGAATAAAACCAGGGTGCTGGGTACCGTTTCTTTCAACGACTCGTGCCACCGTGACAGGCACATCGTTTTTGAACCCCAGAGTAGAAAGTCCATAGGCAGCGATTTCAGACTGCATTCGATGCGCGTACGCTTCAGTACCATTATTCGGCCTAAAGATCGCCGGAATTTGCTCACCGCCGTGTTGAACCGTTCCAAACCACGTTTCAGTAGTTAGTCCTGTAACCTTCCCTCTGAAAACAAAGGTACCGTCTCTCAGTTTCGCCTGGTGAACATCTGCTATTTCACCGCGCTGAAAAGGAGTGGCTCGTGCTTCAGCCATAGCTGTCGGGCTATCAACTCCAGGTAATCGCATGAACCGTTTCGCTTGCAGGCCACCGATGCCACCAGCCAATCCATCAACCGTGCCTTGAAGCAGCGCGTGTCGCGCCAACTTCAGCGGATCAACAACACCATCAACCGTCAGTTGTCTGTGCAACTCATTGCCAAAGCCGCTGGTTACGCCCATTGTGCCGGCAGACAGAGTGTTGCCTATCGATGGATTGAACACTGCCGTTCCGCGGGTACGCGAGACTATTCGTCCCCACAAGATGTCTGCTGCCCCATAGGAGGCGGCATCCACCGCTATAGAAAGCGGATTGAACGCGGCCAGCGCCGTTCGATTCAGACCATGCGCCAGCGACGGTTGCCCAGTGCTATCAATATAGGATTCACGAGTGAGCCCAACTGAGGAAGCTCTATTGACGAAGCCCAGCGTTAGTCCTGTCGTTCCCGGTGTAAAGCCCTGCTGATGACAGACTGCCAGGCTCTTTTTCATCAGAACGGCTTTCGTCGCGCCTAATCCTGCATCGAGCAATTGGAACCCCAACGCATCGGTGCTCTTGGCCTCATCGGCCGCATACCCAAAGGCCAGCGCACCGCCGGCTACGCGTCCTTTCATGAACAGGGGAACGGTTTTTATAAATCCCTTGGTATACCCGACCAATTCATCGGAGGCCCGACCTGAAGAGTCAAAAATTCCGACAACAGGATCCAGTATCGCGTGCACGCCTTCATCCATGTAGGTTTCAGCGGGCCTGGTTCCAGGCGCATCGGGAGTCAAAAACGAAGAAATGGACAAACCCCAACGAGCATTAAACTGCGTATCAAATTCAGGACCCGCTGCCCGGGGACTCTTGTCCCCTTCAGGTGAGTCTGTTGGATTTGGCATAGTAGTGCTTTAGTGCAGGAAGAAACGTCGTAATCGAAGAATCCGAATATTATTGGCGACAGTAGAAATTAAATCACTGGGCAATTGTGCACTTTTGTCCGAGATCTTCCGCTGCCCGGTCCCAGAAACAGTCCAGGAGGGACCTGAGCCCCTCCTTACTGTGTGCCCTTTAACTTGGTATAGCAATCATCCGGCCAGCTCCTGACTTATGTTCGAAACAGCAAGGTGGCTCGGTGCCCAGGTAACGCCCACGCGCTGAAGGCATGGCTTCATCCAATCTTCACGCGCCTCAAGGATGCGGAGTTTGAAAACCATTACCGTAACAGCATGCCGACGGAAACGAGAAACTTTGGTCAGGTCACTGACGATAAAGGCCTGTGCGGCACATTCCTGCATGTTGGCCACAACGACATCGAGTCGATCTATCAGATGATCGAAGGCGATGGGCACATCATCCGCCAAGTGCTCACCGCCGAACACCCCAAACAATCCATCAGATCCAAGCTCGGCAATGGCATCGGCAACTTCGTCCATTTTCGACCAATCGTCACGCAGTTGAAAGATGTGCTGCACTTGGCATTGGGCTTGAATCAATTGAGCGCACACGCGCTTGACGGCAGCCAAGTCGCGGCGACGAAATGCTTGCGCGCCATCCTCTGTTCTTTGCATGACTGCTTGCTCTGCACGTTCCGTCAAAAATGAGAATGACAGGAGCACGTGGTTGTATGCATCGTATCTGGTCATTAATACTTCCTCTCTATACATTTCCCGTGGCTCCCAGGCTCAATGTCAGCTCGTTGCCTTTCAGTACAAACGATATTAGTCGTCAATTTTGAGAACATTTTGACAACCAACCTGAATAATCCATGAATCACGAAGATCAACGAAATTTTGTATACTGAAACGCCAGATACATAGGGATCACTGCATGATTCAAAAAACTACGCTCGACAACGGCGCCCGCATCCTCACCGAAGTCGTTGATGGCATGTACTCCGCATCCATAGGTATCTGGGTCGACGTAGGCAGCAAAGACGAGAGCGAGCTCACAAATGGCGTCTCTCATTGCCTGGAACATATGCTCTTTAAAGGCACGAAAAAGCGTACTGCAAACGACATTGCTACGGAAATCGAAGACGTTGGCGGGAGCCTCGGTGCTGCCACAGGCAAGGAAAATACTTGCTTCTATGGAAGAGTAATCGGCGATCAATGCCATGTTGCCATAGACATGCTGCTGGACATGCTGGTTGATGCCCGCCTCGACAAGGACGACCTGGACCTTGAGCGAGAAGTGATCCTTGAAGAAATAAAGATGTACGAGGACGACGCCGAAGACGTATCGCACGAAACCCTTATAGAAGGTATCTGGCCGAAGCATCCGCTTAGCCGTCCGATTACTGGAACAGTAGAGACAGTCAACGGCATAACCAGCGAAATGCTGCGCCATCACGTAGATCGCTTTTACCGCCCGGAAAACATAGTGGTATCAATCGCCGGTAAATTCGACGAGCCCGGCATTTTGGCTCAGCTTAGCGAAGGGCTCGGCAAACTGAAGCGCGGCGAACCAAAACCTTTGATTCCCGGACCAACTATGGAGCCTTTCATCCTGATAAAGGATAAAGAGCATGTAGAGCAAGCGCATACCGTTATAGCTACCGCCGGCGTATCGATTACAGATCCTAAGCGATATGCAGCAGCCATTCTTGACCTTGCTCTTGGTGGCAATATGTCATCGCGCTTGTTCCAGGAAGTGCGCGAGAAACGCGGGCTCGTATATACGATCAATACCTATCGCGAGAGTCATGCGACATCCGGGCTATTCGGTGTATATGCCGCTTCGCGCCCCAAAAATGTTCAGCAAGTGCTGGAATTGACCATGGAAGAATTCCGCAAAATCAAAGCTGATGGCTTGACAGAGCAGGAGATAACCCGCGCCAAGACTCAACTTAAGAGCGAATTATTGTTAGGTCTTGAATCGATGCGTTATCGTACAAGTCGCAATGCTTACAGCGAACTTTACTACGGTCGCCAATTGGAAGCAGAGGAAATCGTCAAAGAAATCGACGCGGTTACTTCAGCAGAAATCACCAAGATTGCTAACGAAATCCTCCACGGCGACATGCTTTCGATGGTAGTTGTCGGACCGAAGAAAGAGTTAAAAAAGGAATACGCGCTCGCCTGCTAATGCTAGCGGTGCGCACCGCAGACGCAGGAGGTCACTTATGGAACCGATAAAGCTAAAGGTTAAACGCCTGGCTCACGCGAAGGATTTGCCACGATATGCCACGCCAGGCGCTGCAGGAATGGATCTGACCGCAGCAATCGACAAGCCGCTAAAACTTGAATCCGGAAAGCGCGTCGGAATTCCAACCGGGCTGATCGTAGAAATTCCACCAGGCTACGAAGGACAAGTACGTCCGCGTTCCGGCTTGGCCGCACGCGCCGGAATTAGTTTGACCAATTGCGTTGGCACTATAGACAGTGACTACCGCGGCGAAGTCGTCGTGCTAGCAATTAACCATGGCCAAGAAGCATACACGTTTGAGCCGGGCGAAAGAATCGCACAGCTGCTATTGATGCCTGTTCCACGCGTCGAAATCATCGAAGTCGATGACACCAACGAATCAGAACGCGGAGAAGGCGGGTTCGGATCGACCGGTCGCACCATGCTCGGTGCCGCGTCAAAATAAAGTCTCTACGGCGCGTACAGGGGCGGCGCAGCGCCAATCAGTAATCGCAAAAATCCGGATCAAGTAGTTGCTCTAGGGTCAGTTTCTTTCTCGGCGCAATTTGTTTCTTGTCGACGATTTCTTGTTTCGGCTCGACTGCATTTTTGTGCAGATCCTGAATATTGAGCAACGTCGTTTCGGCCTTCTTCTCAACGCTAGTGTCGCGTGACCGCGGAATGGCTTGCAGCTTGGCGTACGTTGCAGATACAGATTTAGTGCGAAACACGTCAGCTGGGATTTTATCCGGTATCCCTACCCCGCGTGGCACACCCAAGGTCACCGGCTGCAGCGGCGGTGGCGGTGGTACTAGCACCACGCGGGGGACGGGACGAGGTTTGGTGATTTTCTGCATTTCGCTGGTTGATTTTGCTCCACCGATTTTCACCACCGGATCTGGTTCGATTTCGTCCACACGCGAAGTCTTACCCAAACGATAGGCTGACAGGGTCGCAGGTATGTTTCTTAGGACGTCTCGGCTCATCCGGAGCGTGGTTTCCAGGCTCCCGGGCAAATTCCAATCCAGTTGCGACTCCCACCAAGGTTTGCCGCTTCCATTGTCTCCGACGTCTGCCATTTCCTGTGCCCCGTCTCACCTGTCATCTTTAGCCTTTCACCGTTGCTTCCAACGCCGCCATTGGAAACTACAGCGAACGAAGCATCTGCGCATCCGGGGAACGGTCACCGGCCGGGCTTTAGAGCCTCAACGCGTAACGCTTCGTTGTAAAGAAACTATTCGAGGACCTTTGCTGATACGCTAGAGCCGGTCGAACGTGGCTCTGGAGGGACATTCGGCAGATGGCCGACAGGATTAGAGTCGTCATTTCAGGCATCAACGGACGCATGGGGAAGTCCAGCGCACAGCTGCTTTCCAGCGATGCTGAGATAGAACTGGTCGGCGCGATCGGCCGCCCGAAAGCATCGTACATCGGCAAAGATGTAGGCGAAATGACCACAGGGACGCCGACTGGTATACTTGTCAGCAACGTAATTGAAGAACTACCTGCAGGGGCGAAACCAGATGTGCTTCTGGATCTGTCCCTTGGAGAAGCCGCTTTCGATACCGCCAAGCGCGCATTGGAAAGAGGTGTCAGACCCGTTATCGGCGCGTCCGGATTGGGAGCAGAGCACATCGAAGTCTTAACAAAATTGGCTCACAGCAAGCGTCTTGGCGCTCTAGTCGTACCCAACTTTTCGGTTGGGGCGGTGTTGATGATGGAATTCGCCCGGCAAGCCGGAGCATTCTTTGAGAATGTCGAAATAGTTGAGATGCATCATCCAAAAAAAGTAGATGCGCCTTCCGGCACAGCCATGCACACAGTCTCCAAACTAGCGTCCCACAAGAAACAGTTCAACAAATCGGACGTGCAAGAAAAGGAGTTGCTCCCACATGCTCGCGGGGCCAAGGCAGAAAGCGGTATCCGCGTTCACTCCCTGCGCTTACCAGGTCTCATTTCGCATCAAGAGGTCATCTTCGGTGCACCCGGTGAGCTGTTCACTGTGCGGCATGACAGCTTCAACACCGATTGTTTTTCCAAAGGGATAAAGATGGCGATACTTGCCGTCATGAAACTTGACCAACTGATGGTTGGGCTAGACAAAGTTATAAGCCTAAACGGCACGGAAACAGGCGCGAGAATCGGAGGTCGATCGAGCTAATGGACAACCAACACCAACCAGTAACAGTGGCAATTCTTGGTGCCACAGGACGAGTTGGACAAGAACTGCTCAAAGTTCTCGAACAGCGGAATTTCCCTATAAAGGAATTGCGCCTGCTTGCAAGTGCTCGCTCGAAAGACACCACAATCATGTTCAAAGGCAAATCATTTGGCGTGCAAGAGCCATGTGCTGAAGCCTTCAAGGGAGTCGACATTGTACTGGCGTCTGCCGGCAATGACCAAAGTGCAGAGTTCGCGCCTATCGCCGTTCAACAAGGTGCAGTGGTCATCGACAACTCGAATGCCTTCCGCATGGATCCAAATGTTCCGTTGGTCGTCCCGGAAGTGAACGGACATGTCCTAAAGAACCACCGCGGTATCATCGCTAATCCAAACTGCTCCACTTCTCAGCTGGTACCAGTGCTCAAACCGCTTCACGACGCGGCCGGTCTCAAGCGCGTCATCATTTCGACTTACCAATCAGTGAGCGGCGCCGGCAAAGAAGCAATGGAAGAATTGGAACTGCAAACTCGCGCCATCATGAACGACAAAGAGCACAAGCCCGTCGTGTTCCAGAAACAAATTGCCTTCAACTTAATTCCGCATATCGATAAGTTCCTGGAAAATGGATATACAAAGGAAGAGATGAAAATGGTCGACGAGACCAGAAAGATTCTCGAGCTACCGAATCTTGCGATAACTGCAACATGCGTGCGCGTCCCTGTAATGGTAAGTCACAGCGAATCAGTTACGGTCGATCTGGAACGACCATTGAGCCCACAACAAGCGCGTGAAGTGCTGGCAGCAAGCCCAATCGTTGAAGTATGGGATGAGCCGGAACGTGGTCATTACCCAACACCTATTGACGCAGCGAACGAGGATCCGGTCTACGTGGGACGCTTGCGCGCAGACACTTCGTCCGAAACAGGACTGAATATGTGGATAGTTGCAGATAATTTGAGGATCGGTGCGGCACTAAATGCAGTGCGTATTGCCGAGTACTTGTTGCAACACAATTTGCTTCACCCGGCTGTAGCCTCAAAATAATCAGGAGATAGGTCAGTGATCGGAAGCGATGCCCACACGTTCGGACGCTTAATCACCGCGATGGTAACCCCATTCGATGATGAGCTTAAGATCGATCACAAAGCATTGGAGAAGGTGATTGATCACCTGATAAAGAATGGCACCGATACGATCGTTGTATCGGGCACAACCGGCGAGAGCCCGACTCTCGATGACAACGAGAAGAAAGAACTGCTCAAGGCCGTTCTGGGTCATGCGAAAGGACGAGCCAAAGTTGTGATGGGCACTGGATCTAACGACACCGCTAAATCGATCAAGGCCTCTTGTGAAGCTGAACAGCTGGGCGCCGATGGGTTACTGCTGGTTGCGCCGTATTACAACAAACCCAATCAAGACGGCCTACTGGCGCACTATGAAGCAATACTTAACGCCACCAGTTTGCCGGGAATCCTCTACAACATTCCCGGAAGAACGGGCATCAACGTCAGTGTTGATACCACCGTGGAACTGGGTCAGCGCTGCCGAAACCTGCACGCGCTCAAAGATTCCACAGGTTCAGTTGAGCAAGCCGGAGAAATTGCCTCCAAGGCCCGCAAAGACTTTCGCATCTACTCCGGTGACGACTACTTGACGTTACCGTTTCTAGCTATTGGCGGGTGCGGAGTCATTAGCGTAGCAAGCCACATTATCGGCAAGCCTATAAAGGAAATGATCACTTCATTTCTTAGCGGTGACCTGGACGGCTCGCGCGCACTACACTACGAATTTCTGCCGATATTCAAAGGAATATTTACGGCCCCAAACCCGACCTGCATTAAATATGCGCTCTCCACGATGGGCATCTGCAAACCGCATTTGCGACTGCCGCTCGTGCCCCTATCTGGACAAACGAAAGAAAACATGGACCGCTTGCTAAAAGAATTCAACACAAAAGCTGTTATCGCTTAAGGAGACCTGGTGTCCGTCGAAAGACCAACAGCGCCCAATTTCGGTGCGCCAAACAGTTTAAAGATCATTCCGCTCGGCGGTCTTGGAGAAATCGGTAAGAACACGATGGCTATCATGTACGGCGACGACATGATGTTGGTCGATGCCGGACTGGCTTTCCCTAGCGAAGACATGCTTGGCGTGGACATCGTTCTGCCTGACATCGATTTCTTGAGAGAGCACGAGAGCAAGCTGAAAGGATTGGCGGTGACCCACGGACACGAAGACCACATCGGTGGCGTGCCCAATATCGTATCTGCTCTGAGTCTGCCGGTAATTTACGGACCGGCATTGGCACTGAGTTTGCTCGAAGCAAAATTCAAAGAAGAAGGACTCGAAGGTCGCACTATCATGCGACAGGTGAAACCGCGCCAACGAGTAAAAATCGGTTGTTTCGATGTCCAGTTCGTGCGCGCCACACACTCCATTGCTGATGCTTACAGCTTGATCATCCGCACACCAATTGGCACCATAGTTCACACAGGTGACTTCAAGTTCGACTTTACTCCTGTAGATGGCGAACAGTACGACATCGCCAGTGTCAGCGAAGCGGCAGAAGAAGGCATCTTGCTTCTGATGAGCGACAGCACTAACGCGGAACGAAACGGATATACACCATCTGAACGATCTGTATGGAAGAAACTCGATGAAGTTTTCGCCAACGCAAAAAAACGCATCATCGTTACGACCTTTGCCAGCAACGTACATCGCATCCGTCAAATCTTGCAAGCTGCCATCAAGTACGAGCGGCGCGTAGCGATTCTCGGACGGTCAATGGTGAACCTTGCAGAGATATCTCGCCAACTTGGTTACATGACTTTTCCTGATGGATTGTTGATGAAAGTCGATGAGATCAGTGGTATGTCACCAGAAAAAGTGGTGGTTCTCACCACCGGCAGCCAAGGCGAACCTTTGTCTGCATTGAGTCGCATTGCTCGCGATGAACACAAACAGATCAAGATTCAACCTGGCGACACTGTCATTGTGTCGGCGACGCCGATTCCGGGAAATGAACGCTCGATCTCCAATACCATCAACAACTTGTTCATGCGCGGAGCCGACGTCATTTACGGAAGAGACGCTGGGGTTCACGTTTCCGGGCATGCTTGCCGGGAAGAACAGAAGTTGATGATCAACTTGTGCAACCCGAAATTTTTCATGCCGATTCATGGCGAATTCCGTATGCTGGTAAAACACGCCGAGCTTGCCACTGAATGTGGTGTGTTGCAAGAGAACACCTTTGTTATGGACAATGGCGATGTACTGGAACTGTTTAAAGATCGCGGACAAGTAGTCGACCACGTCAAAGCCGGTATCGTTTTGATCGATTCTAACGGCTCCTGGGAAATCGACAGCCAGACAGTCGAGGAGCGCATGTTACTTGCCCAGGATGGCGTGGTGAATGTAACTCTGACCGTATCGATTACAAAGGAAGTTATCGCCGGGCCTGATGTTTCGATGCGCGGACTCCTGTTGCCTCGAGGAATGGCGCCGGAAGATTTCTTGCTGCAATTGAAAGCAGATCTGACCGAAATCATTCGCGCAGAAAAAGTACAGCTGGCTAAGTTGAGCGGTCCAGACCTACGCAACTATCTGCTCGGTGCAATCAATAAATACTTCCAAGAGTCGGTCAAAATGACACCACTGGTGCAGTTGCTGGTGCAGGAAATAAAATGCGAAAGCGGATTTCCAACATCAACAGAACAAAAAGCCCGCAAGGCCTAGACCTGGGAGCGCTAGCCTTCGATAAGGTCTTCGGTAGCCGGTGGCAACCAGCGCTTGAGCACTTCCGGAGCGGGCGGTTCATCGGTCTTCCACATGGATATCTGGTAGAAGTCGTCGCCTTCAAAACCTTCAGAATCAACTTCATCCAGGCTTCCGTAGTAAGCCCGAAGCCCGTAAGTGCCCGGGACTACGTCGATGTTCAGAGCCTCATCGTCACCGCTCACAGGCCCTGTGATCAAAAGCTTGCCGGAAGGAATAGACACAGATCCCTGCACCACGTGATCCCAATCGTCGAGATGCTCTTGCTTCGGCTCATCTTCCAATATCTTCAAAGAGACCGGAACTTCCATACTGCGGACCGTGGCAATTCCGACGATTTCATTTAAGAAGGAGACAAGGGCTTGTCGCGAGTCCTCATCCCAATATATTGACAAGTCTTCTTCTGTGTTCTTATCCTGAACATAAAATTGGAAATGCTCTGCGAATATGGAGAAATCATAGGTTTGTTGAGTCATGATGCAGCAAAGCTTACCAGCAAACTTCCCAGACCCGGACGGCGCTCGCCATTAACGAACAGAAATTTATGGCAATTGTGTAAAAGTCCGAAGCTGCCCGATCAATCCCACAGAACTATTTAGCAGGTGGCGTGGCTATTGCCGCAACACTGCTGATGTTCACGATGGTGAAAGGTGATTTGGCAGCTTTCACGCATGATACTGTGACGGTAAGTTTGTCTTTAGTGGCTGTGGTGACCAATAATTTTCCCTGCTGTTCCGCAAGCGACGGTTTTCCAGAGGCACCAGCTATCGTCCATCCGTTCTGCGAAAAATATCTTTTGTACCATTGATACGGCAGCTGGAATTCATCCCCGGTCATGATGGTGCCCGAGACGGCTTGATATTTGGGCGACGTACTCTGACTGAAATTAGCCGAAATAGCGTTGTATGAATACACAGGCACAGGAAAACCGGCCGGCGGCTGAGAGCTCTGAATGGCTGAGGGTACGCGGTTTGCGAACTTAGCACGCATTTGCAAAATATCAATCTGGAAAGCCGGCTTCACTTTAATAGACGGAGCTGCAACCTTGGCGCTGTTGGACGAACCTTGCGCGTAAAGGACAGGCGCTGCGATCGCATTTGCAACTGTCAGACAAAGAGCAAGAACCCAGCCGCGTTTTAAGAATTCACTACGTGTAATTTGAATATTCACAATTCCCATTTCCAACAATGCACCCGTCAAATTTAAGGGCATGGACAAACGCCAAACAAATAAACATCTGTTGTTCGATCGATCGTCAGTTCACCCAAACAGCCTCCTTTAAAGCCGGTTCCGGGCTTCCACTTACGATTGCCTGACTCCATCGACATAGTAGGAAACGTCCATGAACCATAGCAGTTGAATGTTTCGGTGGCAAAGTTAGGTAGTGGTAGAGGGCCTTCGGTATCGAGTGTTTGTTGGCTTCCCTCAGGAGAGGCTGATTTATCGCAGCCACTTGGAAGTATCGCGGACGATTCAGGCATCACGGAAATGTCAGTGTTGTCGCCGTTCGGATAGATAAAGAACGTCTGGTCTGATGCGTCACTGGAAATAGGGCAGATAGTCATTTTGCCAATTAGCTGTGCCATAGTGTAGCCAGGCACCATTTCTTTGCAGCGCTGCAAGAGGTAGTCCATGGTGTTTGCGTTGATCGGTGGAAGGGCGTTTACAGCTTTATACAAAACCGGGGGTATGTATTCGTTCCCTATATAGGCTGTCCCGCTCATCGATCCGCAGCCAACCACATACGGTATCGTGCTGTCTTTGCTATCCGGACCGAAGCCATAGCTTGTCGAGTCGGCGGGAATCCCATTCGGATTCCACTGAAGAGTGTTCTTTTTGAGGACTATGCGGATAAAGCCGTGCGGAAACTGCATCGGCGAAGTCTGCTGCGGATTGGTCTCAGCCGAGGCAGTTGCGTTCTCGTTCCGCGTCGTGCTGTGGAGGGTTTCGCCTGCGACCATGAAAGCATTTGGCACCGGGTTGGTCCATGAACTGCCACCAGATGGAAATGGTGCTTTGTTGCCTTTCAAAAACGTTGTGCGATCAACAAGGTGCGGTTTCATTTGAAACGGATAGGCAACCGTCCAGAAGTCGCTACCCATGACCTTGAGCGGTTCGTATCCCTTGAGAAATTTCTTCCCTGCACCATCATCGGGAACAGGTTTTCGTAGGCTGGGCGTCAGAAGGCTTGCATTCGAGTAACCGACCGGCCAGTTGTCGGTGACCTCAATGTTACTCTCGTGACCTGGCTCCAGACAAGCAGTTTGCCAATGTTCGCCTTTCAAAGCCTCGACATGGGCATCGATTCCAAGCATACGCACCGAATTAGCCATTGCATACTGGTTGAAGAAACCGTAGACGGTATTGGCATCATTGAGCTTTGCTGCCAATGCTGCGCCGATAGCCTGAGCGCCACTCAGCGCGGACGTAACACTTGAGGAGGCGGTGCCGTCGTGTCCACCGTCATGCTTGGCGCCTTCGCCGTTAACAGCGACAAACAACGCCTTTGCCCACACCTTGTTTATGTTTCGCAGCGACACTTTACCGCCGTCGGTGCAATCCTGAAAGAACTGCTGATCAGGATCTCCGGAAAGATCGACTGTGACATCCAAAGACTTCTTTGCTACGTTGAGAGCACCGCTGTTCACTGCTTCTTTGGTCTCTTGCGCACCACCAAAGTAAAGTGAGATTAAAAAGAATCCGATACCGATTGCTATCAACACCATCGCAAGGACTACGACAAAAACAATTACTCCGCCTTTTGCTTTGCCGTATCTACGCATGATATGTCAGTCTCCGGCACGAAAGTGTTGTCACAGACGATTGTTCTGAATAGATATAGCATCTTCAGCAGTCCAAGACTGTAGCTGAGTATTAGGTTGATAGGCTTACTGACCCAAGATTGGTTCAACAGCTTTGGCAACGAACACTTGGTATTCAAAACCAGGGAACGGAACAGGAAAGCGAACGTGCATTTTGGTTGTTACAGTCACGGCTTCCTTCGATGCAGGATAGTCCAAGCTATCGATGGCCACGCTTGTGATGATGCTTGAGACTTTTATGCCGTTGATAATCTTGAGCGCGGCTTGCTGAGCTTGCGGCTGGGTGCTTTGGTTTGCGGCGGCGCGGGCACAGTTCTTAGCGGCAGTGTCGTTAGTCATATTGGAAATGACCATCACCGCAACATCCAACAAACCCATTGCTATCGGGATGAGAAAAATCGCTGCGACGGCTGCTTCGATTAAGCCTTGACCTTTTCTGCTTCTGCCTGCAACTTTCATCGTTCTTGCTCCGCTTCATTTGCTGCCTCGTACCCAGGGTTAACGGTTAGCAACAAAAACTTAGGAGGAATTTTGAAACAATCAGGTAGAAAGAGATTCAGCCTGCGTTGTCAGGGTTTTCCATCTGCGCTTCAGAGTTGATTGTGAAGGGCATGGGAGCCGATAGCCCCGGCCAGTTGCCAAATGGCAGAGTCAGAAAAGGACTGCAGGTGACGGTCGTTTCCACGCGTACGATCTTGTCCGTGGTGTTGGTGCCCGGATCGGTATGACCGTCGCGGTAAGTGACTTTAGTCTGCGGATTACCAACAACGCCTACAAATTTTCCAACGCCCATGTGGCGCCAGGTGTCGACAATATCCTTTTGAATCTCACCTGCTGGGGAAAGGGCCACTACCGAGGGAACCATGGCCGCTTGTTTGGTTTGCAGGGAATTCAAGAACCAGCAAGAAGAGTAAGCGACTGCCAGATTTACCAGGTCGAGCATGGGAAAAAAGACGAGAAATAGCAGAATGAACAGCCCTGGGGCAAACTCTGTCAGAGCCGAACCACTGGCGAATCGTTTAGCATTTCGGGTTGTTTGTAACCGGTTCACTTTCTGTCTCTCCTGAGGCATGTCCGTCTTAGAGAAGGCGTAAGAAAGGCTGTGTTTCTTCCGCGTCTTTGACCTGATGAACTGCCAGGTAGAGGATTGACGAAAACTTCGACAAATTTAGGGCGGAAGAACCGACTGTCTACATTATCAGGAAATGCTCAGTTATGCATAAGGTGGAAGACCACTCTTGAACCAAGTGGGATCCCGGCTATGCTAAATGGGCCCAAGGTCGCGGTGGTTTGGCCAGGAACAAGGCATTGCTCTCCGCTTCAACACCAAGCTCAAGCCTCATGTGCACGACCTCGCGCTGCATTCTAGTTGTCAGAGCGCGCACAGCTTGCGCCGGCTCCCGTTGAAACTCCCCATAGTAAGCATCGGCATCAATTGGCACGCCGATAATTACCTGCACGTGCTTCATATCTTCAGAGTACTTAATGGCAATCGGAACAACAGGTACTCCAATTTTGTGCCGAACCGCATTTAGAGCGAACCTTGCTGCACCGCATTTGAATGGATGAGTAACGCCATCACGATAGACATCGCCTTCAGGAAAAACAACTACGCTTTCGTTTTT
>JADYXS010000172.1 GCA_021772155.1 Candidatus Obscuribacter sp. | reverse complement strand
CAACAACCCTGGAAGCAGCGTTCCTGGAGCGCCCGATGCTCATTTATTACGGCGGCGATTACCTCAGTTATCTCTTGTTTGTTCTCTTTAAGACGGTCAAATTTGTGGGCTGGCCGAACATATTGGCCGGCCGAATGCTCGTTCCTGAACTGATCCAACTAGATTGTCGAGCGGATCAGTTTGTAAGATACACACGAGATTTGCTGGATGTGCCGGGAGCTCGTGCCCAGATCACTGCGCTGCTGAAAAAGATCAAATCTTACCTGCGTAAGGGGGACTTTGCCTCCAACGCCGCCGAGCATGTACAAACCGTGCTGGCAAAGTCTTCCGAGCGAAAGCTGAAGGTAGCTGAGTGAACACACTGCTAGAGAAACAATTGAAGCCGACGGCACATTTGCCGATTATCGCGCCGACGCACACACAGACCTACATCAGACTGCTCGGGTACATCAAACCTTACTGGGTACCGTTCGCGATCGGTCTGGTGGCCGCTATTCCTTCCGGAAGCCTGGACGGAATCATTGCCTGGCTGGCTGGACAAGGGCTGCAAAAGATTTTTGTCGATGGTCAGCAGAAGCTCATCTACTACGTGCCGCTGGCAGTGCTAGCTGTGGCGGCTTTGCAGGGTTTCTTTCGCTTCGTCGAAGCCTTTACTGTGCGCATGGTTGGGGCAGCAGCAATTAGAGATTTGCGAAACGAAGTGTTCGCGCATCTGGAGAAACAGCCTTTGCTGTACTTCCAAAGCACATCGTCCGGAATCCTCATCGGTCGTTTGATCAACGACATAGGCATCATAGAAAATGCCATTTCGCAAACCTTTCAGTCGATGATCAGCCGCACAATCACGCTGCTATCACTTGTGGTCGTTCTGCTGCTTCAAAGTTGGTCATTGAGTCTGATTGCCCTTTCCATTTTGTCTTGCATTGTCTTGCCGGTGTCCATTCTCGGTCGAAACATTCGCAAATCCAGCCGCAACAGCCAACAAGCCATTGGTGACCTTGTCTCGGTGCTGTCTGAATCCATCCAGGGAGCCAAAGTAATACAGTCATTCAATCTCGAAGACTATCAAATCAGTCGTTTTCAAGCGACAAACAACGGCTTCTACGAGAACATGATGAAAGCGGTGCGCGCCGAAGCGATGATGTCTCCAATCCTGGCGATGATCGGCGCCATCGGCATAGCGGTAGTAATCTGGGTTGCTGGGTATCAGGTACTGCATGGTCAAATGTCGCTCGGTTCATTGACGTCATTTGTAATTGCCTTGCTGCTTTTATACTCGCCAATCAAGAATATCGGACGCATCAACGGCGTGATACAACCTGCCCTGGCAGCAGCTTCCAGAGTATTCGAAGTTCTCGATCGCCAGCCGGAATTGAGAAATCACCCGGGTGCCGTGCCGCTCAAAGTTGGCAATCACACAATCAAGTTCGATCACGTCTTCTTCCAGTACCCAAGCAGCGAAGAATCGCCGACAAACATGGTCTTGCGTGACATTTGCCTGGAAATCCCCACCGGACAGATGGTGGCATTGGTGGGCCTGTCCGGCTCAGGCAAATCGACGATGGCAAATTTGATTCCACGTTTCTTTGATCCCACGGCCGGCTGCATTTACATCGACGACAAGCCATCCACGGCTTACACACTTGCTTCGCTGCGCGCGGAAATTGCTGTTGTCACCCAAGACAATTTTCTCTTCAATGCAACAGTTGAAGAAAATATTCGCCTCGGTAGAGTCGATGCCACGAAAGAAGAAATCGAGGCGGCATCAAAAGCGGCTTTCTGCCACGACTTTGTAATGGAAATGCCGAACGGATATCACACTGAAATCGGCGAGCGCGGCGTTCGTCTTTCTGGCGGGCAGCAGCAGCGTATTTCGATAGCAAGAGCATTCTTGAAGAATGCGCCAATTATCATCCTTGATGAAGCAACCAGCGCACTGGATAATGAATCGGAAGCTATGGTACAAGAAGCATTGGACAACTTGATGGAAGGGCGAACAGTAGTTGTCATCGCTCATCGTCTTTCAACCGTTCGCCATGCCGATAAAATCGTCGTTCTTGAGAACGGCAACATACTGGAAGTAGGCGACCACAGGTCCCTTGCCACTGCCGGTGGTGCGTACGAAAGACTACTAACTGCTCAGTTCGCCAGGCAAACCAGCGGGTAAACCGACAAGCGGATCAAAGGAAATACAAATGGCAAAAGGTCTTGTTGTAAGCTCGCCGATGGCGATGATATTTATCGGTGTCGTATTTTGCTTTATTGGCATAGTCTTTCTCTGCTTATCGATTCCCAACTATCAAAGCGTGGCCAACGCTCAAATCGTCACTCTCGATAAAGTGATGTCTTTGCCGGACGGCACTGTAATCAAGGTTCCCGTAACAATCACTGAAGCAAATTTGCTCACTGCTGAAAATGGGCAGAAGTTGATCTATGAGCATGTGAAAATTGAGCGCAAGACAGGCTCTGGCAAAAACAGAACGGTGACGCTGGAGCAAGAAGAAAGAAGTCCGTCAAAACTCGTAGTATCCGATGGTACCTCAACTCTAGAAATACCTGTGGCGCTGATTGACGACAATTTCGTTGATAGAATTGGTCCTCATACCAAGAACAGCGGTTCATTCGATAAAGCGAAGGCAATGCTAATTCCCAAGTTCGCAGACTTGGCAACAAAAGTCGAGGGAGAAAGGGAACTGACCGTATCGACGCTGCCGGCCAACACACCAATGACGCTCATGCTGCGAAGAAGCAATCAGATCCCTGGTATACCACTGGCTGGTGTATCAGACGGTTTTATAAAATCCGGCATCATACTGACGCACAAGACAACCGATGAAGTTCTAAATCAGTTGAAGCTGGGCCTTATTGCGATCTCAATTTTTCTTGTGGCTGGGGTTGGCTTCCTGGGATTCGGCGCCTTCCAATTCATGAGGCGCGTAGCGTAAACTAACGCAGACGTTAGACAATCGCTTGGCGCCGGGCTGTGGAGTGCAATGCCGGAACAAAGTCAAAAATGGGAGCTTTTCGAAGCGAATCGTCCTTTGCGCGATGATGTTCGCCAACTGGGAGAAATTCTTGGTGAAACGATTCGTCAAATTGACGGCGAAGAAATTTATGCCACGATCGAGCGCTTCCGGCAGCTGTGCAAACAGATTCATCTGGATGACAACGTGCAGACGGCAAAAGCCGATTTGAACGCCCTGATCAGCAAGGTCGACTTTGCCACTGGCTGCAAAGTAATCAAGGCTTTTGTTTGCTACTTCGACCTTATCAACATGGCGGAGCAAAACCACCGCTTTCGCCGCCGCGCCCAGCATGAATCCGGTCAATCAGCAAAACCTCAACCGGACTCCATTACAGAGCTTGCAGGTAGACTCTCTGAGCTGGCCGTCGGTGAGCAACTGCTGGCTGATACCATCGCCAATCTTGATGTACAAATAGTTTTCACAGCGCATCCGACGGAAATCACCAGGCGGACAGTCCTGCTCAAACAGCTGGCTGTGGCCGAGCTACTTTATAAAAGAGACCATCCGCCCCTTACACAACACGAGCAAGAATCGATCATTCGCCGCTTAGCTGACGTGGTAGAGACATTGTGGCTAACCGATCACGTCATCTACTTTAAACCGGACGTATTTGATGAGGTGCATTACGGTTTGGCGCACTTCGACAATGTCGTCTTCGATGCCGTGCTGGACGTGCACCGCACCTTGCAAAATAAAGTCCGGGAGCTAACTGACACTGCTCCATCGGTGGCCCATGCAAACAGATTCATTTCGTTTGGATCCTGGATCGGCGGCGACCGCGACGGAAATCCTTACGTCACACCTGACCTTACAGAACGGACCTTGACCTATCACCGCTCGCTTATTATGCGGCGTTATCTAGCGGACGTAAAACGACTGGCCGACAACTTGAGCCATTCCACCAACTGGATTGCTGCCGACGATCGATTTTATAAGTCATTAGAAGCTGATGCCGCCTTATTCCCTGAACTTGCCGAACGATTGCAAACTCGAAACGTGTACGAGCCTTTTCGGCAGAAATTGCAATACATGCATGCCCGGTTAACGGCTGATACGTACGGCGACGTATCCGAGTTTCGCGCTGACGTCGAGCAAATCTACGAGTCGATGAAGAGCTCCGGCTGTCACTCTAGCTTACGTGGATTGCAGCGCCTGATCAATACAATTGATATTTTCGGCTTTCATCTGGCGAAGCTGGACATCCGTCAAAATAGTGAACGTCACAGTGCCGCGATGGACGAAATCACCAAAATCTTAAGGTCACCAGAGGCCGGTTTCAGCTTCCTTACGGAAGAAGAAAAGATCGCCTGGCTGTTGCACGAGCTCGACAATCCTCGCCCATTAACATCAGAAAGACAAACGTTTTCCGGCCCCACTACCGATACACTAAATGTCTTCGCGCAAATGGCTCTCGGTCAGGACCGCTACGGAAATGCTGCGGCCGACACATACATCATCAGTATGACTCGCAACGCCAGTGACATTCTCACAGTGTTGTTGTTGGCAAAGAATGCCGGCCTGCTCGACAATGCTAATCACCCGAACCGGCTAGTGAAAATAGTTCCTCTCTTTGAGACCATCGAAGACTTACGCCACTCATCGACAATATTCGAAAAGCTACTCAACTTGCCGGTTTATCGACAGCACATAAAAGAGCTCGGCGATTTCCAAGAGGTGATGATCGGTTATTCAGACAGCGGCAAAGATGGTGGCATTGTCACTTCCAACTGGGAGTTATACAAGGCCCAGAAAACACTGGTCGAACTTGCCCAACAGTACAGCATAACGCTCAACCTCTTTCACGGCCGTGGTGGCACTATCGGGCGCGGCGGTGGACCAACACACCGAGCCATTCTCGCCCAGCCTCCACGCTCAGTACACAGGCGACTTAAGCTCACCGAACAGGGCGAGGTAATCGCTTCCAAATATTCTCTACGCGGCATTGCCGAACGAAGTTTTGAACGGCTGGCCTCGGCAGTGATCCAGGCCAGTTTAAGCGATCAACTCAATCCGGTGCCGGAAGATCCACGCTGGTACGCCTTCATGGAAAAGCTTTCGGCAACAGCCTTCAGCGCCTACCGCCAACTCATCTATGAAGACGCGGATTTTCTCGAGTTCTTTCGCCAGTCCACGCCGATTGGCGAAATTAGCAAATTGCGCCTCGGTTCGCGTCCGGCAAGTCGCAAGCCAAACAGTAGCTCGATCCAGGAGCTGCGCGCTATTCCCTGGGTGTTTGCCTGGACTCAAAGTCGCTTCCTGTTGCCGGCCTGGTACGGGTTTGGCTCGGCCTATGAAAGCGCCAGTAAAGTAGAAAGAGAACTCGCCTGCAAGATGTACGACAAATGGCCATTCTTCAAGAACGTGGTCATGAATATTGAAACGGCACTGGCAATAACCGACCTGAACATAGCTAGATACTACGCTGAACAATTGTGCCAGAAGCCTCTGGTGGACAAGTTTGTGCCGATTATTGAGCGCGAGTATGACCTTACCCGACAAGCGATTTTGGAAATCTCAAAAATCGATACTCTCTTGGAAAAAAACCCGGTCTTGCAACGCTCAATTGCTATTCGCAATCCATATGTAGACCCGCTCAGCTATCTCCAAGTAAGGTTCATCAAAGAATTGCGAGCCCAACAGCCGGATGAATTGCCAGTAGCCGAACCTGGACATCGCGTTGTGGCCCAGCCGCTACTGGACGCGGTTCTCATGGCGATAAATGGCGTTGCCGCCGGGCTGCAGAGCACCGGCTAAATTGCCAGCGGCAAGCTTTGTATGTCAGAACAAACTGGCACCAAAAGGTGCTTCATGACCAATACCACTATCGAAGCCAATGGTACCGATGAGATGCTCGACGATTGCTTGCGGCGGTTTCCAAGCGCGCGCCTGCCGCTCGCACTCACTATCTAATGTCATATAGCCAACCGATATCGGTTGGCTAT
>JADYXS010000171.1 GCA_021772155.1 Candidatus Obscuribacter sp. | reverse complement strand
TTTACTCTTTAGGCTGCGTGCTCTATTGCGCAGCCACTGGCAAACCTCCGTTTGGCGGTGAGAGCGACTTACAATTAATGTGGAAGCATCTTCATGAAGATGCCGAAGCCATGGGCGAAGCTACAACTGAAGATGCAAAAGAATCACAACATCTCAACGCCGTCTACCAGCAGGCTGTTAGAAAGGACCCGACAGAACGCTTTCAGACAGCGGAGGAATTTGCCGCAGCTCTTCAAAACCTGGAATTTAAGTCTACCAACGTAGCAAAAGATAAACGTCCCCAAAAACGTCTTGCACGACCGACTGTGTTGGTCTTAGTTGGAATTCTCATTGTGCTTATAGGCGCGATGTACTGCTACCAGTGGATTTCTGAGCAGCAGAATCCCTGGACAGCTGCGACTAGTTCCAACCGGGAAGAATGCCATCGACTGCTTCGAGAGGCCAAAGCCCTTTATGACACAAAGGGAACATCACGCGAAATCCAATCTTTATCAGAACAAGGATTGGACATCGTTTCAAGAGATCCGTCGAAATTCAGGGAGGAAGGCATGTGGCTACATCAGCTATTGGGCGATCTATATGGTCGAGAAGAGCGAATAGCTGACGCCATCGCTGAGTATAGAAAAGCCGTTGAGTTCTCAGGGGGCGACTTTGATCTGGGTAACCTTCCAATTCGGTTGGCAGAACTCTATAGAAAAGCAGAGAAACAAGCAGCGGTTGTTGAACTATACCGGGGCATGCTCGATGACTACCCACGGAGAATAAGTGAACCGCGCTTCTCACGGATAAAGATTGAGTTAGCGTTGATACCAAATGGTGCCCGCTCAGCGAATGAGCGATACCAACTATTGACTGAAGGGTTAGAGAATCACGCTGAACTTAGCAAATCAAGCCCAGACCTTGTCGCTTCCGGATTCGGGACACTCGGACAAATGCAAATCGAGCGGAAGGAATTTGCAGCAGCTGCGCGCACATATCGTCAGAGCCTGCCGTATGTTGATCCAAAGGTGCGACACAATCGGATAGAAATTCTGATTCACAAATACTTCATCATCGTGTCCCAGATCCGCGCAGGGATCAAGCCTGATCTTGCAATGACGTCAGCGATCTTTCGCGAGTACAAATCTGAAAACGAGAATGATACTCCAATATTGGAACACCTGGGAGCTCTGCACAATGAACTTGCAGGATTTTATGACGCTCGCAAAGAATACAAAAACGCAAGTGTGCAATTCAAAGAAGCCCTGTTTTGTTATCAGAAGAGACCACCAAAGGAGAGCTTGCTCCACTTGCGTGTCGCCTATGCCACGAGTCTGCGAAACGCCGGGTTTAGAGAACAGGCAGCGGAGATCTTCGAACAATGCGTAGGCGATGCACAAAAAATAAAGGTACTCAAAGCAACAGACATTTCACCGGAATGGCTTGAATTTTCTGCAGGCATTATTTTCGATGAATTGGGAAACAAAAAGCAAGCACTGCGCGCGATGGAAAAGACTCGCTTACTTTCCGCAGCCAGAGGCGATAAAGTCTACGACGTTTTAGCACTTTCTTGGATTGCTCACGACTTGCTACGACAAAAGAAATACACTCAAGCCAAAACAGCATTGGAAGCGGTACGGACTCGAAGCCGTGACATTGAGCATTTGTACATGGATACTACTTTGGCTCTAGCGAACCTGGCTGATATCCAAGCTGAGTTCAAGCAAGCCAAAGCGCTGTACGAAAATTGTCTTGCGTTTGCCAAAGAGAAACAGTTAGCAAGGTACCAGATGCTGGCGATGTCTGGACTGTCCGAGACTTTGGATCACACCAATGATTTTGTCAGTAGTCAGGCAGTGTTGCATCAGCTTGTCGCTACCGGCAAGGCCAATCAGCTCACGGGCTTACCGCAATACATGGGAGCTAATTGGCGCATTGCTCTGTACAACGATTCGCTAAAGAATTACCCATTGGTAATTAGTGCCACCGGGGAGAGCATGAAGACGATGCAGCTCCTTTTCGGGAAGGATAGCCTCAGGCTTGCCGAAATGCTGAACCTGCGGGCGCGCGCGTATTCAGAAATGTCGAAATATGAGCTGGCCGAAGCGGACTATAAGCGAGCGCTTCAAATAGCATCACTTCACGATGCTCAATTTGAAGGCACCTTTGTCGGCTACAGAGCGCTGCTGAAGAAGAAGAAGAAGGACCTTCCGACCTTGAAGAAGATCGAGGCGCAGCTGTCAGCCTATAGAGCAGCCCACAACTAGCTTTGAACCTCCACAAGTGACATACTACTTCGAATCGTACGTCTACGGCAAATAGAATTTGGGATCAAAGTCAAAAAGTGCCAAAAATGACGAAAAGCGGCAAAATATGCCGCTTTCGCCGGGCAACAGCAAGCATCACCAATTGGTGATGCGGCTAAGAGAGTGACAGCAGGCGCACTCTCTTAGCTTTCCGCTACTTCTAGAACTTCGTTGCCGTG
Organism: Candidatus Obscuribacter sp.; assembly: GCA_021772155.1. Taxonomy (GTDB): domain Bacteria; phylum Cyanobacteriota; class Vampirovibrionia; order Obscuribacterales; family Obscuribacteraceae; genus JADYXS01. The sequence goes on along the minus strand of JADYXS010000171.1, from coordinate 1,123 downwards.
GCGCCGGAAAGGGACTGGCATACCACCACCACGAAGGATAACCAGCGTGGGCGGCCAAGACCTTGTTGCAGTTGGCGTTCCACTCGGCATCGGTCTTGCTGCTTGCCATCAGATTCTTGACGTTTTCGCGATTAGTGAGATCGATCGGTCTTCTCTCCGAGGTACATGCAACTGTCGCTTCCTGTTACATAGGAGGCAGCGACAGGTGCATGGAAAGTGGTGTCACAGTCAGGTGAAGAGTCACTCGGCTTGTGTTCGCTTCTTGTTATCGCGGCTCGCACCGGCGAGGTGAAGGAAGCTGAGAGCAACGATTCCGCAAAGCACGAACAGTGAGAGTGCGCTCAGCATGAACCACCAGAGTCCCGACTGGAAGGACTCGACGTGACCGTGCGATACAGCGTTGATTCCGAGAAACGCGCCAACAGCGTAAGTGAGCCCGATGACACCGTTGCGCAGCTTCCTGCGCGTGGTCACCTTGGCCGGGTCAACGAAGAACAATTCGTAGACCAAGTAACTCACCACGAGGAGCGTGGAAACAAAAATAAGTGTGGACACTTGCTTACTCCTTTCGGGAAGGAACCAGCCATCGGCTGTGATGCCAGGCTGACACAGCACCATGACGAGGTGCACCAATCCGGCGTCGGCGCTTCACGTAACTTGGACGCAGCTATCCTGCTGGACCCAGACGGCGCTGCCCTTGCTGGCGAAAACCGTGCTGCCCTTGCTGGCGTGAACCGTGTGGGATGAATGAGCCAGAGCCACAGCAGACTCAGTCACTTCTGCTGTTTCTTCAGCTCGCGGTAGCGGCTGCGCATGGTGAAGATGTAGTGAATCGCGCAGGGCACAGCAACGATGGCGAACATGACCAGTCCGAAAAGGATGGTCCCCTTGTCTTGGGGGGTGAGGCCAACGATTGCAGCGAAAATCGACATTGGAAAATCCTTTGCTTATGTTGAGGGAAAGGAGCGGACGATTGCAGAGCAATGCATGCCGTGAGCACCGGTCGCTAGCACACGGCATGCATGATCGATTGCGACCAGTAAGCTCGCGGCGTAATACAAGCACTAGTCTTTCAGGAAGGCGATCTCATCCACGGAAATCACGCCTTGAGGTTCCCGTGGAC
>JADYXS010000170.1 GCA_021772155.1 Candidatus Obscuribacter sp. | reverse complement strand
GATGACGCTAACAATCGCACCGTATTCGATCTGCTGAAAGCCGCTCAGGAACTGTTGGACGCCGAGCGCCAGATGTCTGCGGAAGATCCCGGTTTGGCCGCACTGTGCTTAAAGGTGGGCGATGTATACACCGATCATCACCAGTACATACAAGCTGAGGCACTGTATCGTCGCGCCTTGAGCATCAGCCAGAAGCAGCCTGGCATCGTTCAAAGGGAAGTCTCAGAGATCCTCGGACGTATTGGTGATTTGCAGTTTCGGCAACAGCGTTACGAACAAGCCAAGGAAATTTATCTTAAGTTGTTGGATCAATGGGAATTGGAAGTTGGAACAGCCGATATCAATTTCGTAAATTGCCTGGAGAGCCTGGCCGCCTGTTACTACGTGCAAGCTGACTACAAGGAATCTGGACGGCTCTATCAAGTGGCTATCGCCGCTAAAGAAAAGTTGCTCGGACCGGAACACCCGGCGGTTGCCTCCGCTATTCAAGGAAGAGCGAACTGTTACTTTGGCGTCAAGCGCTATGGCGATGCTGAAGGACTGTATCGCCGCGCTATGTCCATGTACGAGCGTGTGTATGGACCGAACAACGAACAGGTAGCCATTCTATTCAATGTCTTGGGCGATGTGTTCTATACGCAAGGCGAGTTCAGCAAGGCTCAAACAGAATACGCTAAGGGACTGGACGCTTTTAGTAAATGCACAAACCCTGATGTCTGGGCATTTACAGGTATGTTGGAAAAGATCGCTCATTGCTTTTCGGAATGCGGCAATTATCAAAATGCCGACGCCTATTACCGGCACTTTATAAAAACGCGGGAAGGGTTCGGTACGTTTCACTCAGCCGATATGCCCGATGCCTTAGAGCGATACGCAGTTGTTTTGGAAAAGTTAAATAGAACCGACGAAGCTGATGCCGTTCGTCAACATGCGCAAAGCACGCGCCTTATGTGTGCCGAACCACGCCAATAGTTGACTCGTAAGCTGGACTGTGGAGCTTAGACAGCACCAATTGAAATACTACCTTTCCCTGCATCATTTTCGTGATTCACTTAACTGAGGGATACCGCCAATCAGGGCCATTGGATATTCTGGTAACAGCGGGATGTCCCCAGGCCAAGACCTGTTCCTGGGACAAACCCGTAATTTTTCTGGGAAAATCGCTTGCGGCAGACCCTCCGCGGCCGGGGTGGGAAGCCCGGCACAGTGCTGAGTGCATTTTATTTGGCAGTTGTCTAGCTAAGCCACCACATGTGGTGAATTGATTGGTCGTTACCAGGCCTGCTCGTCGTTGCGTGCATGATTCTGTAATTGAAGTAAGACGTCGATTACAGAATCATGCGTTGTCTGTTCAAATTCCTTGCCGCAGCGATTGATAGGTTGCATTATCTTTCTGCCGGATAATTACCCACTGTCACTTTGGCTGTGCTTTCTTGTCCGTTACGCGAAACTGTCATGCTGATTGAATCGCCAGGCTTGTGAGTTTTAACGATGCGTTGAACTTCCTTGGCTGTGGTTACTGACTGTCCACCGACACTTGTGATCACATCTCCGGTCTGTAAGCCGGCCTCATCGCCTGGGCTACCGGAAGCCACTTTTGCAACGACCACGCCTTTGCTTCCAGCCGGCATGCGCAGAGCGGCATTGAGTTCTTCAGTGAGATCTTGCATCATAATGCCAACGTAAGGGTGTGCCACCATCCCTTGATTGATAAGTTGGCGTGCGATTTGGTTTGCTGTGTCGATCGGAATGGCAAAACCGATGTTCTGGTAATCCTTCCGAATGGCAGTGTTGATACCGATGACCTCGCCGCTGATGTTCAACAGGGGTCCACCGGAATTTCCTGGATTAATTGCAGCATCAGTTTGCACCAAGCCACCTTCACCGATATCTCCAATTGTTCGACCAAGGGCGCTCACAATACCCAGAGTAACTGTTTCGCTAAGACCGGCCGGACTGCCAATTGCGATGGCGTAATCGCCAGGTCTAAGCTTCTTGGCTGAACCGAGTCTTGCCACAGGAAGACCTGTTGCCGGAATTTTTACAAGCGCTAAATCTGTGTAACTGTCACGTCCGACTACTTTGCCGTTGAAGACTCGCTTGTCGTTGAGGGTGACTCGAATTCCATTTGCTTTGCCAACCACGTGGTTGTTCGTAAGAATGAATCCATCTTGTTGGATGATGACACCTGTTCCGGTGCCAGCAATTTCAAATTTGCGCAGACCGGGTTCTTCATCAAACATACCGAAGGGAACACCCTGCCGATATGGATCATTGCGCATCACCACAGAGGTCTTCGTGTCAATGTTAACTACGCTTTTGACGGCCTCGGCGGCCAAATCCGACACTGTGTTTACGCCAAGGTATGGACCCTGGCCTGTTGGAGAAGGTTGCTGGGTATTAGGGGTTGGGCGGGTGTCGATCTGTTGAGTGCATCCTGCAATTCCAACGGCAAGCGCCATTGCTGCCGCAGTCGTTTTGTAGTTGAGCATTGTGTGCACCCCGGCGGAAGATACCAATCTGATTATTAATACAGCAATCAAATCGTAGCTCGGGTTAAGTTCAGAAAGATTTAGCGATGGGATTTAACCGGGTTTACAGCTTCAACCATTGTGCGGGTGTACGCTTCGACGGAATTCGGAGCCCCCGTCTCACGCATGATTTGTATCACTCGCGAGCCAGTAATCACTCCGTCTGCGCCCATTGAAATCATACGCTTAGCCTGCTCCGGAGTTGATATTCCGAACCCGACGCAAAGAGGTAGTGGGGATAAGTTCTTCGCCCGCTTGAGAAGTGACTCTAAATCGCCATCGTATTGCTCATGTGTGCCAGTAATTCCAAGGCGTGAAACCACGTACAGGTAACCCTTGGCCAGCTTGGCGATGTTGGCCAGACGTTCGTCATTTGTGAGAGTCGAGATTATGAACACTGGAGCGATGTCATACTTTGCGGCAAACTCAGTCACTTCTTGCGCGCAGTCCGATGGAAGATCAGCAATTAAAACTGAGTCGACACCTGCATCGGCAGCTTTTGCGTAAAACTGTTCGACGCCTTGAGATAGCACAGTGTTGTAATACACCAGCAAGCCGATCGGGATGGTCTGCTTGTAGTTCCGCACCTTTTTCAGCAATTCAAAAGCGTCGGTAAGAGTGAAACCGGATTCGATAGTTTCGAATGCCGCAGCCTGGATAATTGGTCCGTCAGCGACGGGATCGCTGAACGCCAAACCTAGCTCGAGGCATGATGCACCGCCGTCTATTAGGCTCTTGAGCAATTCAAATGAGTCGTTGGCAGTCGGCCAGCCAAGAAGTGTAAAGGGGATGAAGGCCTTTGCTCCTTCTTCTTCAAGGCGCTGGAATGTTTGTGCGTAGCGTTGAATCATTTTTTGTCTCCTGAGACCGCCAAGTCTTTACGTGCTGCCCCGGCTTTGAAGCGCGTCACTTGCTCCAGATCTTTGTCTCCACGCCCGGAGACATTCACTATCAGGGTCTGTCCAGTTATTTCTGCTGCGACCTTTTTAGCATAAGCCAGGGCATGTGAGCTTTCCAGAGCTGGAATGATACCTTCTGCGCGAGCCAGATGCTCGAACGCTTCAACAGCTTCTTCGTCAGTAGCAAATGCGTAGCTGGCACGGTGAGTTGCCTGCAGAAAGGCATGTTCGGGACCAACAGATGGATAGTCCAGTCCGGCGGAGATGCTGTGTGTAGGAAGGATCTGTCCGTCTGCAGTCTGCAACACCAGGCTCTTCATTCCATGCACGCAGCCCGGCGTGCCTTTACAGAGCACAGCGCCGTGCTCTTCCGTGTCGATTCCCTTTCCGGCCGGCTCCACTCCAATAAGTTTGACTGACGAATCTTTTACAAATCCTGCAAATATCCCAATTGCGTTGGAACCGCCACCGACGCAGGCAATGACGGCATCAGGTAGTCGACCGGTTTTTTCTAGAATTTGGTCGCGAGCTTCCTCGCCAATTATTTTCTGAAAGTGCTTTACCATTGTCGGAAATGGATGCGGACCGGCCGCTGTTCCGAGCAGATAGTGCGTTTCTTGCAGATTCGTTATCCAGTCTCGCAGAGCCTCGTTGATTGCGTCCTTCAGTGTCCTGCTTCCTGTCTTGACTGGGTGAACTTGCGCGCCGAGAAGTTCCATCCGATAGACGTTTTGACGTTGTCGTTCCATATCGACTTCGCCCATATAGATTTCTGCTTTAAGTCCCAGTAAGGCGCAAGCCATAGCTACCGCCACGCCGTGCTGCCCTGCACCAGTTTCAGCGATTATGCGTTTCTTGCCCATCATCACTGCCAGCAAAGCTTGTCCGAGCGCATTGTTTGTCTTGTGAGCGCCACCATGGACGAGATCTTCGCGCTTCAAATAGACTTGCGCACCCCATTGGCGCGAGAGATTTTCAGCAAGGAACAGGGGCGTCGGTCGACCGGCGAAATCATTCAGCAGCAGTGAGAATTTTCGTTTGAATGTTTCATCTGTAATCGCGTCGTTATACGCGTGTTCTAGTTCGACAAGTGCCGGCATAAGGGTTTCAGGCACGTATATGCCACCAAAGTCGCCGAACTTACCTTGTGACTGCATCACCTTTAGCCTCCAATAGAAACTTACGAACTAATCTCAAATCTTTCACTCCGGGAACGCATTCCGTGCCGGTTGCTACGTCCACACCAACCAGATTGGGACTGGTTATTGAGTCGATGCTATGGCGAACATTGCTGGCCGCAAGACCACCTGCCAAAAAGAATTTTGTTGTTGGTTGGTTGTGGTTTAGCGAATTAATGGTGTCAGAAATCCATTGAAGGGCGTTGAGTCCTTTCGGGCGATCAAAGAGGACATATTCGGCGTACTGGGCGTAATCCAGCGCATGCTTGACGTCATCCGGTTTGAAAACAGTGATGGCCTTGATACAAGGATGCAATGCGCGTGCTATGTCTGGCGATTCTTCTCCGTGTAGCTGAACATAACGAAAGCCCATAGACTCTCTCAATTCCCAAATTTCTTGAACCGTCTGATTCTGGAATACAGCAACAACTTTTTCTCCACCAACGGCCTGGCAAATATACTTTGCTTGCTCTGGGCTGACTCTGCGCGTGCTATTTTCAGCAAAGATAATGCCAACCAGATCTGCTCCGAGTGACACAACAGCAGATGCATCGATTGCCGAAGTGATACCGCAGATTTTAACTAAAATGGGGTTGCACAACGCGCGCAGCTTTACTTCGATATCCGGCGCGGTCATCAAAGAAGAGCCGACCAGAAATACATTCGTCAGGTGCCGTAGCCGAACTATGTCTTGCGTATTTTCGATTCCGCTTGCAGAAATTGCGATGATGCCCGGCGGAATCTTCGGGATCAGGCGCTCTGAGGTTGCCAGGTCGATCTCGAAAGTATCAAGGTTGCGATTGTTGACGAGAATGACTTTCGGATTGAGTGTAAGGGCGGACGCCAGCTCAAGGTCGGTCTGAACTTCAACTACAGCCACCATGTTAAGCGCTGAAATAGATTTGTGGAGAAGCTTGAGTTGATTGTACTCTAAAATTTTGACGATGAGCAATACAGCTTCAGCGCCGGCACGGCGCGCTTCCAGCACCTGGTACTCGTCCAAAATGAAGTCTTTGCAAAGGGTGGGGACGCTGCTTCGCGCGCTGACATCCTCTAAGGCAGACAAGCTTCCACCAAAGTATTTTGTGTCCGTCAACACGGAAATTGCCGCAGCCTGTTCAGAGTAGACCTTGGAAAGATGACCCAAATCAATTGCTGCCGATAGTTGTCCGGCTGAGGGTGATTTCGGCTTGATTTCACCGATGATGCGAACGCCATCTTTCTGTAACGCCGACAAGAAAGTGCCTGCGGCCGTCTTTAGATCTGCCTGAAGTTCCGCTAAAGGACACGCCAGTTTCCGCGCGGCAACTTCCGCGTACTTTTCCTCAACGATCTGGCTAAGAATGTTTGGCATATTCCTGCTTGACCTTTTGCATCAACTGCTCGACTTCACCAGCTGCCAGAAGTTGCCTGGCCAGGTTGATACCTTCATCGATTGAGTCCGCCTTGCCAGCCACATACAATCCAGCTCCGGCATTTCGACAAGTTAGTTCGTATTCGTATGATTCGGCGTCGTGTCCCTGCACGATGCGAATTAGAATCTCAGCATTTTGCACTGGCGTATGTGCTTTCTGTGACGCACAATCGGCACTACTTGCAGTGCCGTGAATAACATGCTCTGGAATGTGCCTTTTTCTGATTTCCTGGACGTTGGTGTCACAATACGGACAAATTTCATCAAGCCCGCAAGCCGAACGTACGACCATCGAACAGGCGTTGTTAGCAGCTTCCTTAAGTAAGGTCGCGACGAGTTTCTGCATCACCGGATCAGCTACACCAAGAATTCGGAATGCTGGAGATGCAGGATTCAGAAGCGGTCCAATAAAGTTGAAAACAGTTGCCACGCCCAGGCTGGCGCGAACAGCCGAAAGAGCGGCCAATGCCGGATATGCTTGAGGTGCGAAGATGAACACCAGTCCGGCGGCATTGAGAATTTGCGCTGCTGCTGAAGCGGGCAGTTTTTCGGAAATACCCAATTGATTGAGTAAGTCAAAACTTCCGCTTTTGCTGGTTGCAGCCCGGTTGCCGAACTTGACCACCGATACTTTGGCTGAAGCAATTACGAAAGCTGAGGCCGTCGAGGTGTTAAATCTCGGGCGACCACTGCCTCCAGTGCCACTGCAGTCGAGTATGTTGGCGCCAAGACCAGACAATGCAGCAAAATCCGGCGAACAAAATTCTCGAACTTCCTCAATGCAGGTGTTCAATGAACGCAGATCCAATTTGTCCGGGGTCAGCTCAAGAAGCCGTTGTCGGATTGCAGATTCAGCAAGCTTCCCTGACAAAAGTTCAGTAATGTTGTTTTGCTTTAACATGCTGCGATGAAATTCCTCAGAATAAATTTTCCATCTGGTGTACCAATGGATTCTGGGTGAAACTGCACCCCGAAGAGCGGCAGGGTCTTGTGTTGAAGCGCCATGATTAGCCCGCCTTGCTGCTCCCGTGCCGTCACTTCCAGGCAGTCGGGGAAATCCTGATCTTGTACGACCAAAGAGTGGTATCGCATTGCTTCAAATGTTTTCGGCATTCCGGCAAATAGTGGACTGGTGTTAGTGCATTCGACAGTGCTCATTTTACCGTGAACGATTTGCGGAGCGCGCTGGACTGATCCGCCCATGTAATGTCCGATGCCCTGGTGACCGAGGCACACTCCAAGCACCGGCACTTTCATATTGGCGGCGCCCTCGATAACTTCTTTGCAGACACCAAAATCAGTGGCATTGGCAGGATGTCCTGGTCCTGGTGAAAGAATTATTCCGGAAGGATTCAAGTCCATAATATCGGCTAGACTCAGTGCATCATTGCGTTTTACGATCACCTTGCAAGTCGTTTCTGCCTGCACCATTTGGTAGAGGTTGAATGTGAACGAATCGTAGTTGTCGATAATCAGGAATGTCATTGCTGACCCCTTGCCAGGTTGTTTGCCAGCTTGATTGCCTTCAATACGCTTTTGGCCTTGTTCCGCGTTTCTTCGTACTCGGCTTCCGGTTCTGAGTCCAGCACTATGCCGGCTCCAGCGTTCACGTGTGCGATCTTGTCTTTGATCAGAGACGACCTTATCGCGATGGCACCATCCATATTGCCTTCGAAGTCGAAATATCCGACAACGCCGGAGTAAACTCCGCGCTGTTCCGGTTCCATCTTTGAAAGCAATTGCATGGCACGAACTTTCGGCGCACCAGATACGGTTCCACGCGGAAAGCAGCCTCGGAATGCGTCGAAGCAGGTCTTGTCCGGACTGAGACCACCGGTGATTTCTGTTGCCAGATGCATCACATGGCGGTACTTAACAAGTTCGGCGATTTCACCGAGTTTAATCGTTCCGACTTTGCAAACACGGCCAAGGTCGTTGCGACCAAGGTCCACCAGCATTCTGTGCTCGGCCATTTCCTTCTCGTTATGTCTCAAATCGACAGCAAGTTCAGCATCTTCTTGTGCGTCCCTGCCGCGTGGGCGGGTGCCCGCGATGGCCCTGAGCATGACGGTGCCCTTGTTGCAGCGCACGAAGGTCTCCGGGGACGAACCGATGTAGTCGAATCCGGGCATCTTCAAGAAATAGGCATAGGGAGATGGGTTGATGGATTGCAGGACGCGGTACATATTGAGCGCAGTGGTTGCAATTGGCAAGCTGAAGCGCTGCGAAACAACTATTTGAAAGACTTGTCCTTCACGGATGTAATCCTGCGATTGAGCAACCATTTCGAGAAACTTTTCTTTCTTCATCTGGTAGCTTACGCCGTCAAACACATCTTCGTCTAGGAGGCTGTCTTCCTGCAGAGCTAGCGGCTCAAGCGAAGAACCGTTGAGTATTTGTTGCAATACTCTTTCGGCATGTTCAGTTCCGCGCCGGGAGACAACTGTTAATTTACGGTACTGGTGATCGAAGACGATTACGGAGTCGTACAGCCCGTAAGCGCCTTCCGGCACATCATAGGGGCGTTCGGTCTGCTGGGAAATACCTTCGAAGTATTGTGTCGCTGCGTATCCGAGATAACCAACCAATCCGCCGCTGAATGGAAATGGCAATTGTTCATCCTTATATTCACCGCCAAACTCCTGCAGGAGGTCTTGCAAAAGCCGAAGTGGATCTCTAAAGATTCGCGTTTGAACCCGCTGTGTGTCTCGTTCACGAATGACGGCCTCTCCTTCGGAGAACGTCACGAGAATTTTAGGGTCGAATCCCACGAACGAGAACCGTGCCAGGCGACTGTCTCCTTCTGTGCTTTCAAACAGGAAGGCGCACTCTTCTTGGGCGCTGACTTTCTGAAAGACCGACACGGGAGTGTCGATGTCGGATATCACCGAAAGCATGGCAAGGCCAGTTGTTAGCTGTAGTTCGTCCCCTTCATTAATGCCGGAATGATTCATTCTGCTTACCATGTGCCACCTGTGGGCGCAAAAAACTCCATAAAAAAAGACCGCAGGACCTGTGATCGGTAAGCCTGCGGTCTTAAATGTTCTTGTGCGGCAACTACTAGCGCCCGCGCTCGAACAGCGGCTTACCTTGTGAGTTCCACCAGGTCCACCAGCTATTTGCGTTGATTCGGCTAAGTTGCATTATTTTTTCACCTGAACAAAACTGTATCATAGCCAGAATTCTTTTCAAGTCTCTGTTACGAACGTTGCTACTTCTTCGGCATGTTCAGTTGAGGGTTAGGTCGAGTATCACGTTCTCGTACTGAACTCATGAGCGTATCGATGTCTTGTTGCCTATTTTGAATTTTGTAGATTCGCATCAATCCATTGTACGAATACTTGGCGGCGTCGCCGGTTGGAGCAAGGCGCAAGCTGTCGGTGAATGCTCTTTCGTAGTTGTGTTCAGCTGCGGCGTAGTTTTTGAAATATTCAAAAGTTTTTGCACGTAGGGCAATTACGGACAACAGTGTTTCAGCCTGCGCCGGGCTGCCTTTCGCCAAAATGGTTTCGGCTATGTCGAGTGCTTGTTCCGCTTCGTGCATGTGCCGATCGCGATCTGCTGCCAGCGAAGGCTTAACTGTCGTCCAAAAAATCTGAATTTGCCCATAGTGGTAATAAGCGCGCCCGGTGCGGGGATCCTGCATCCCTCGAATCTTTCCATCCATGACATACGCTTCACGGCAATTCTCGGCGGCGGCGTCGAATTGCTCAAGGGAGCGAAGAGTTACTGCTGTGTCAACCAGGTTGTCGGCGAGCCAGGGTGATGATGGTCCGTACGTCGCTGTCCAGATTTGTTTTGCCTTTGCATAGTAGCTCAGTGCTTGTTGCCCGTAGCTCTCCCTTCCCTCGGCGCTAAGCTTCAATTCAAGGCAGCTTGAACGGCGATAAAAGTAGCGACCGAGGCAATCATAGGCATCGGCTAGCAATGGCGAGTCAGGATGCTGCTGAGCAAATGACAGCAATTTGTCCAAGCCTTTCTTTGCCTGAACGAATTCGTAGTTGTCTGAGTGGGCTCGGGAAAGTATTCCCAGTGCTCTTAGCGCCGATGGATGGGACATCAATCCTTCTGACTCAGCGATATCTATGGCTGAATCTGCGCACATTCTGGCGTTGGCATTGTCACGTTCTGTCCAATAAAGCACCGATTGATTTGCCAACAAAGCCAACAGCTCGTCGCGCAATTTCGCGTCGTGAGGACTCTTGGCGCGCTGTGTTGTGAGTTGAGCGAGCTTACCGCTATTTGACAAAATGTCGCCGGAGTCGCCGGCGAATCTCTCCAGCAATGCAAGCCTGGCGCGCAAAGTGGCTGCAGGCACGGTCTTGCCTTGCATCTCTTGGGCAGTAGCGAGCCCGGTCATGCAGTCTTGATAGGAATGATTCTCTTCCCCCAACCATTTCCCTGATTCCATCGCACCCAGAAATTTTTGTTCAGCTCCAAGCCAGTTGCGCTTCGCAAGTTCCCCGTGCCCATCTCGTTGTAGGGCGTAAAAGTTAGGACCAATCGTGAATCCTTCCTTGCTATCTTGTGCCGTCGGCGCAGGATTCTGAGGCCTGGACGTCAGGTGGAATGTCAGTGCGCAGGGAACGGCGATTGATACCACAAGTAGTACCATGACTGCAGAACGTTTGGTGATGTATCGATTGAGAAGAAGTGAGTACCAAGCTTTTGCTCGGTCAGCTACTGCATACCCTGAAGACGCGGAGTGTTTTGCGTTTTCCAGAGCTTGTTTCATGGCACCGACGGTTTGATACCTTCTTGGCGGATCCTTTGCCAGTGCCTGCAGTAGCAGTGCGTCCAACTCCACTGCATTCGGCAAGGACGGTTGAGACTTAGCAATGGATTCCGGATAGGAATTCAAATGTTTATGGATGATTTCGTAAACGGAATCGGATTGGTAAGGAGCAAAACCGGTGAGCATCTCGTAGAGGACGCACCCGAGAGAATAGATGTCCGATCGAGCATCCAGTGGGCGCGCCTGGCACTGCTCTGGGCTCATATAAGGCGGACTGCCCAACGATTCACCAGTCTGTGTCAGCGCGTTGTGCTTGGGGTCCTCGAGAATTTTAGCGATGCCGAAGTCGACCACTTTGATGTCTTCTTCGGCGGTACCGTGATTGAGCACAAGAACATTACTTGGTTTTACATCCCGGTGAATGACCCCTTTTTCGTGTGCTTCTGCAAGGGCGTCGCAGATCAGCGAACAGATTGTCAAAGCCCGCTCAGGAGCCAGGGGTCTCCTGCCAATTACGTCTGACAGGTTAATTCCATCGATGTAATCCATGGACAAATACGGGCGTCCATCAGGCATAACTCCGAAATCATGAACGGCGATTATTCCTTTGTGATGCAGTTTCGATGCCGATCGTGCTTCCTGCGTGAATCGCTTGAGCGCGTGCACATCGCTGCATAGGTGAGGGTGCAATACTTTGATCGCCACGTTTTTTTCCAGCAGTAGATGTTCGGCCTGGTAGACGGTACCCATGGCGCCACGCCCGATGACACGGAGGATTTTGAAATTCAGAAATGTTGTGCCGACAAAGCCATCGATGAAGCCTTCAGGCAGTCGGCCTTGGTTCGAATCACCTTCTGTAGACCGGCGTTGTTCGTCGTTGAGCTTAACCGTGCTGGATTTTATGTCTTGTTCTGCCGACACTGGTTGTCCATTCATGAAAGTACTTGCCTTAAATATGCCCAGTCGTTAGTTGACGAAGCCACTTCTCGGGAATATAGAAATTACGGTCCAAGGATGGCATTCCAGCATGAAAAGACGGCAAAACGGGCTCCACCTCATTGAGCTATCCGTCGGAATGATGGTGTTGATACCGATCGTGCTGTATGGCATTGATATCGCCTGTATTTACTTTGCCGGATCATACAATTCGAGCTTGTGCCGTGATGCCTGCCGGGCAGCTGCGGCTGGACCGCCGACGATCTATTGCACAAGCAACCCCATGCTTGCGCCGAATGCGCGGGCGAAGCGGGTTATTGCAGGCAGGTTCGATCCCCATTCAATTATTCGAGTCTCGGCAACGCCAGTTCTCACTGAAACCATTCGTGATCCCAAGCCAATTGCCCCCTGGGGTGGACCGGTTCAAGGAGAAGTGACTGTTCAAACTGAAGTCACAGTTAACCCTCCATTCAATCTTCCAGCAATTGCACCTGTTGTGTTATTGAAAACTGAGTCAAGCTTTCCGATCACTTGGGTGATGCAACCGACGTACAGAGGCTCAGACCCGATGAAAACTTTGCCGATTCTTCCTGGCAAACCTAGGGAGGACGCTCCGGGCATAACTGATAAAGGCTCTCCGGACGCCGGGACATCTCAGCTAAAGTAGGCACGGGTGTTGCCAATCGGATTTAATTACTGCTTGTGACGGGAAGACAGGTTTTGTTTGCCGTTTTCAGGACAGGCACGATTTCAGCCACGAGATTCGTAGACTAAATGACGCAAAGAGCAACTCCCAGGTATTTTGCCGGTCGCCCGGATTCTGGGCGTGATGCCTATCCAGCGGAGATCGATCCAACCCAGGTCATCGATAACTTCTTTGTCGGTGGGCGACTTGTCACGGAGCAGGAGTGGGCGATTACTGTCGACCCTTACGGGCGCCTGCAAGGCTGGGTCGTCAACAGTAGTAATGTTCTTGCGCCGGAGCTTCAGTCCCAGCTTGCCTATAGTGATGTGGCTAGTGCTTCCAAGGGGCGTTGCCTGGACGCACGCAATTTCTACCTGTTCCATATGCAGTTGCTCGAACAACCCTCGGATGCACCTGGGCTTAATGATCCGGTCTACTTATACGGCACTATTTATGGTCCTTATCCAGAGGCCGGCTCCAATCCTTCTGCCGGGATTGAAGGACAGTTGACGGTAACCCGAGCGGATTTGCTGGATGGCATCATCAACGGATCGATGTTTGCCTTTCGGTCTGCGCCGGAGGGTGATTCCGGTCCGCCGACAAGGACTTTCAATATTTTGCTTCCCGGTGATCGTGATGAAGAGGTCGCCGCTGGCAACGGACTAATCATGATGTATCCGCTTCACCCGCCTGAGATGATCAACCTGGGAACAGCTAACGAACCGATTGTTTCGCAACTACTTTATGACGTGCTTTCGTCGTTGAAAGAAGACCTCATCGGCCAGAAGGTAAACAACCCTCTGTGCACCCTGACGATTCCAGTTCCTAATCGATTTGTTATGGAACAGGACCTTATGTCCCAGGGATATAAGATAAAAAATGGAGTAGCAATTAGAAGTAAGCTCGTGTCTACCAATCAGTTTTCAGGTGTGCTGGCATCGGTCTTCGGCGAACTTGCCGCGGACCGATTGGATTTACCACCAGAAGGCACTGTAGATGATTTGATCGAAATTGCTAAACACTGCATTTACCAGGTTCCAGGGTGGCCGCCGCCACGCACGATTGCCTTGCGTCGAAAATGTGAGCCGGTCTCATCCGATGTGCGCGCACGCGCTGCCAATTGCGCGCCGCTGCGGGCACCAATCGTGCACATGCCTCAGCAAACCCAACAGCCG
>JADYXS010000022.1 GCA_021772155.1 Candidatus Obscuribacter sp. | reverse complement strand
TAGAAGACATTTCTGCCCTGCTTACGTTCAATAATTAGCTTGTGAACACGCAATAGAGAAAGATGCTGCGATACACCTGACTGGCTGATTTGCAGGATCTCGGCAAGGGAATTAACATCTTTCTCTCCACTGTGCAATTCCTCAAGAATGCGGATTCTCAGAGGATGCGAAAGAACGCCAAATAACGCTGCCAGTTCTTTTGTGACCAAGCTTCTGTAAGGCAAGGGTGCGACCTCTGCATATATTCAATAGTTTGAATATATGCAGAGTATAATAACACAATTTACCGAGTGGGATCCCCGTCCTCAGATGGACTGCACGCGCAGCGTCCGTGGTTCCGCGACGATGTGTAAGAGGGGAGGGGCTTGTCCCCTCCCGTGGTTATGATTCCAACCGTGGCTGCATCTAAACGGGAGGGGACAAGCCCCTCCCCTACCAGCATGCTACGTAATCACTGAAGGGCGGTCCATTCCAGTGTGCTTGCGGATTTCGGCTATCTCGTCGGCAGTCGTAATCAAATCGCTTAGCGCTTCTTGCGCATCCAGGTGCAGTCGGGCCTCGTCTGTCTCATAGCTCTCAACATAAAGCCGCAGCGTGGCGCCTTTCGTACCAGTACCGGACAACCGGAATACGATCCGCGCATCATCATCAAAAATGATGCGAATGCCCTGATTCTTCGAGACGCTCTTGTCGACTGGATCGGTGTAACTGAAATCGTCAGTTAGAGAGATCTTGCGATTGCCATATTCCTTGCCGACCAATGAAGGCAATAGCTCGTGCAGCCTGTCGAACAGAGCATGTGCTTTTTCTGTGACAACATTCTCGTAATCATGACGGGCGTAGAAGTTTCGGCCGTATGTACGCCAGTGATCTTTTACGATTGCTTCAACTGACTTTCCGGTGGCTGCAAGAATGTTCAGCCAGAAGAGGACGGCCCAAATGCCATCCTTCTCTCGCACATGGTTTGACCCGGTGCCAAAGGATTCTTCGCCGCACAAAGTTACGCGACCCGCGTCCATGAGGTTGCCGAAGAACTTCCAACCAGTTGGCGTTTCGTAGCAAGGGATGCCGAGATTTTTCGCCACGCGATCCACTGCTGCACTGGTTGGCATCGAGCGGGCCACGCCCGAGATTCCGCTGGCATAGCCAGGGATGAGCTTGTAATTCGCTGCCATGATGGCCAGGCTGTCACTTGGTGTGACGAAGAAATTGGATCCCAGTATCATGTTTCGGTCGCCGTCACCATCAGATGCCGCGCCGAAATCTGGTGCATTTTTGGCAAACATGATTTCGACAAGTTCATGCGCATACGTAAGGTTGGGATCTGGGTGACCTCCGCCGAAGTCTTCCAGCGGTACTTCTGCACGCACCGAATCCGGTGGCGCACCAAGTGTGTCTACGAATATGGCTTTGCCGTAAGGTCCGGTCACTGCGTGCATTGCATCGAAGCACATGCGGAATTTGCCGGAAGTTAGCATGGTGCCTATTTTTGCAAAGTCGAACAAAGATTCTAATAGCTCGAGATAATCAGATACTGAATCTATTATCTCGACTTTGGTGTTGCCGAGTTCGTGCGTACCTACATTATCGATGTCTACGTTCGGTGCATTGAGGATTCTGTATTGAGTAATTGTCTTACTGGTGGCATAAATTGCTTCTGTCACTTTTTCCGGAGCAGGACCGCCGCTTTCGACGTTGTACTTAACGCCGAAGTCTCCATTTGGACCGCCCGGGTTATGACTTGCAGAAAGAATGATTCCACCAAATGCTTTGTATTTGCGAATGACAGCAGATGTTGCTGGGGTCGAGAGAATCCCATGCTTGCCAACCTTCACAACGGCTACGCCGTTAGCAGCCGCGATCTTCAGGATTATCTGGATCGCCTCTCGGTTGAAATAGCGGCCATCACCGCCTAAGACGAGCGTCTTGCCTTGCCCGCCGCCGATTGTGTCCATGATGGATTGGACGAAAGTTTCCAAATAGTGCGGCACTTTGAATGCAGAAACAGACTTTCTTAAGCCGGATGTGCCGGGCTTTTGGTCTTGGAAAGGCTGACAATCTATGATTTGTGCGTTCAGTGTTTTAGTCACGGCTATATGTGTCCTTGTCCTGTTCGGTCCCAAAAGTATATCAGGCAAGTAACGGTAACTTGGTGCTGGGATAGACCTTCGGAGAAACGCCATCCTTGGAGTTTGGAGCCTGTAGATGTGTCAAGTCCTACCGGTTGCGCACCTCTTGTAGGGGCGCCTTGGTTGACCGCCCGCGTTTGCATCGCGACCAAAGCGGCCGCAGGCATTGATCTAGAATGAAGATAGAATCCCGCGTACGAAACGGGCGGCTCACGAGCCGCCCCTACCGTTCTCTACCTTATGGGGCTTCAGTCCATCAACTTGCGGAACAACCTTCGGATAATACCCGGCTTCTTGGCTGGTTTCTCAAGCTGTTGCTGAATCTTTTGTGGCACGCGGGTTGGACGTGTCAAGCTAGAGTTCACGTATGCCACTCCGCTTCCAATTGCCCTGGTTGTGAACGTTCGATTCGGCGAGGTTGCGGGAATACGTTTTGCCTTTGCGAGCATTCTCGCGGGGACCGCGATGTGCTTTACCTTGGTTGGTTTTCGGACAAACAGTGCCTCTACTTCCGCGTTTGACGGGCGACACAGTAACAGTTGCTGCCATGTGCGGGCCTTCGTGCAAGCCCTTTGATGTCGAGTTATCGTGGTTCAACATATAAGTGGTAATGACGGATGTCGCTGCAATCGTTGCTACTAAACAACCGACACCGGCGAAAATCAGCTTTCTTGCGGAGGCCGCTGAAGGATTAGTCTGCCCCGCGTCTGATGGTTCTGCACTTGCGGGCGGGCTTGCGGTTGATTCAATGATTGGATCGCTGGATGCAGCTTTTGAAATCGCGCATTTCAGCTCGGTCATAGATTGAAACCGAGCATCCGGATTCTTTTCCATTGCTTTAAAAATGATCGGAACTAACGCCTTCAAAAACGGAGTCGTCAGCTTCTCTTCTGGTATCGCCTGCGGTGTATCCTTCACGTGCATGACGATAGTTATTATTGGATTGTCACCGGCAAATGGTAACTTGCCGGTGACAATCCGATACAGCAAACATCCGATCGCGTATATGTCGGAGCGCCCATCTAGCTTCTTCCCTTCACACTGTTCCGGACTCATATACAAAGGAGTTCCGAAGATTTGTCCAGTGTGCGTTAGATTGCTATCTCCGGCAATTGGTTTGACTAACCCAAAATCGACAATTTTGACGAAATCAGTTGCACCATCTTCACCTTGACCCAAGAGGATGTTGCTCGGCTTGAGATCGCGATGCACCAGTCCTTTATCATGAGCATGTGCCAGCCCTGAACATATTTGCATCATTATGTTCACGATGCGTTCGTCCGGCAGTTGAGTGCCCTGCTTCAAAAATGCAGCCAGGCTTTGTCCTTCTACGTAATCCATGACGAGAAAGGGCGTCTGGTCCTCAGTAAAGCCGTAATCCGTCACGCTAATCAGGTTTGAATGAGTGAGGCAGCTTGCCGCCCTCGCTTCATACTCGAAACGCTTACGACTCATTTCGTCTTCAGCGGCTTCCCGCCGCAATATCTTGAGCGCCATCTCTCGATTGAGGGATTTGTGGCGAGCCTTGTAGACCGTACCCATAGCGCCCCAACCGAGCAGCCCGAGGATCACGTATCTGTCTGCGATAAGCCTTCCGACCATCGACTCGGAATTAGCCGGCAGCAATTGGTCCTTGCCAATGCCATCCCGGCCGGATGCGGTTTCACTTATACCGACGTTGGTCATAGGTCCCTTCCAGGTTACCTTCTAATTCTTTGTGCCCAGGCAAACCCGCGCTCATGCCAATCATTAAGTTACTGCATGAACCTATATTTGGCGGCCGTAGCTGGCTAAAACACACTTCGAAAGACTTTCTCGAGCAAGGCGTCCAGCGGATAGACAGTCAGCACAAGTGGCGCAAATGGCAGCGCTGCGGCAAGGATAAACGACGTCAGCAAGTCTTTATCGAGTATCACTATCTTCATCCGTTGCACTATGGAATAGGAGCCCTCCACATCTGCAAGCGACTGGATATCAGCGTGCCCGAGAATTTCTTCGTGGCAAGACTGCCGGTTCTGTATCCACTTCTGGTCGAATGCGCTAACGTATTCGTAAGCTAGCTTTCCGTAAGACAGCAAGCCTTTCCGTTTGCACTCAGCGAGCTTTGGCGAAAATGCAAGCAGTGGTGTCGTGAAGATCACAAGGGCAAGGCAAATGACTGCAACAATGATCCAGCGCTGGGCGTGCAAAGTCGCGCCTTGGAAGACTATGTCATCAGCCATGGCTCCCACTGCAAGTAGGGAGAATGCGGCTATGAGAATGGTGAATTTGGTTTGCCCCACGGCGACAAATCCCAGTCCACCAGTGTCGTCTGGATGAGTTGGTATCAAGCGGAGGTTCAGTGTGGAAATTCTGACCAGGAGCAAACTCCATAGACAGTACTTCCAAAGCCACCTTAGCCACAGCCATCCCATCAAGGTCTTAGCCACAAATGTGCAGTATGTTTGCGCGTAGCTGAAACTGCCGTTGATTGATTGCCAGCTTGGCACCGTGTGAAGCTGGGTGATGGACGAGTCCAAGTGCGGTCTGAGAATGGCGATTAAAAGCAAGAGCATTTCAACAATCAATGACTCACGACCGCGAACAGCGGACGCAATGAACTTCTGAAACTGCGCTGAGTCTTCGCTACTTATCAGGGCTCGGAACTGTTGAATGACGTTGCGCAACCATGGTTCTATTACTTTCTCAGCGACAATCAAAAGCGGGGCGCACAGAAGGAAGCGGCACATTTCCGAAATATCGAAGAAGAAAGGGATCTTAAGCGAGCTGTTTATGGCAACGTTTTGCACCATTGCTAGGATTGCCATCGGAAGCCATGTCAGTGAGACGAATAGAAGGCATACCAATGCTGTGCGCTCGCCGGAGCCATGACCGAGACCAAATTTGGCCAATAGCCTGAAAAGCGGCCCGCCGTGAATGATGGCATCGTTATCATCGTCAGTTAAGCTGCTGGTTACCGCGGCGCCAGAAAGTTCGGTGTTCGCACTGTTTAGGTCGCTATTGGATTTGTCGCCTGTTGGTTTCGTTTCGCTGCTCACTTAAGGTTGGCTCCCGACTCTCAGGTCAGTATTCCAAAATGCCATGGTTAATGCAACTCTAAGCGGCAACCACATTACAGGCTAAACGGGCGGCTCACGAGCCGCCCGCCTGCAAAGACGCTGAGCATCCCGTTCTATTTGATCGGGACGGCCTCTCTGGTCTCACCCCTTTGGTTCGCCAGTTTGACTGCGTTGAAAGCGTAGTGCCGTGCTTTCTCCATTTCCAGTGTGACGTCGTAGAGTTTCACCGCTTCCTGCGCGATAGCGACATTGCCATGCGGATCGGACATTTTGTCGTGGATAACATCCAAGCACTTATTTATTTTGGTCAGTTCGATATCGAAGTTGTTGAGCAGCTTGTGGAATTCTTCCACGGTGCTCGTCGGCACCATCACTTTCGATGCGCCGCTTCGTGTGCTGTCCAGATCAACTTTAAACAAGTGAATGATCGGTTCGAGTGTTCCGATGTAATAGGTGAGCCATTCCGGGCGCACAGGCTCATAGCGGGCGTTGGCATCAAGCGAGCCTTTGGTGATCACTTTTAGATCTTCAATCTTAGCTTCTGCCGACGAAGGTACAGCCTTTCGTGTAACTTCCATGTAGATGTTCATGGTTTGCTGCTGAATCTGATTGATGCACAATCCCATATCGCGCAAATCGCCCAGGCTCAGTGTTTCGCTGGTGCCTAATGTCAGGCCGTTGGACGTATCTTCTGCGTGTGCGGGAAGCGCCATGCACAAAACAGCCAATGCTATTAAAAGCCGATTTGTCACGAAGAATACCTCATGGACTGATTTAGAGAGAAAATAGGCTGTCGTTTAATCCGATGTTTGCTTTGAACTTATCGAATCTCGCGATCGAGAAAAGGCTGCCGTCTTTGTATAAGTCCCATTCAACAGGAATAAAGTCACCGGCGTTGACGATGATACGGTCGGTCAAAACAGGTCCCTTTCGGATCTCCACGACTTTCCATGGAGCTCCTGTTTTCGGGTCCTTGATCACCTCCGCAGTCACCAATGCCTGGCAGCCAACCATTCGGCTCTGCAAGATGTTCAACAAGCTTTGCACATCGGAATCTAGGACGTTGTATCCATTTGCAAGTATCAGCAAGCGAGAGTCTGGCTGCAGATTCATTTTCATGAACTTGAGCATTCCTCCACCTTCGGCCATGATTATCCCATCGTCGGAACGAACTACGATGGCGCCATTATTCACACCGGCAGAAACACATTCAACGCGAAAGCGCTTGTTCCTCTTGTAGAAGAAGTGACCGAGAGAACTTTTGATCTTGCTGCCAAGATCGACTGTCAGTGCCGAGTCAAACACATAGTCCTGAAAACCTTGGATTTGCCCGTGAATCCTTTCGATAACCGGCTGTCCCGGTACCCATTTACTACTTGCCGTTGCCTGAGGAGCTAAAGCCGACTGTTGGTCAAGGGGGCTGGCTGCAATGACTGGCAACATTGTCTGAGCAATAGCGCACAATAGCGTCAACGTGAGTCTTTTCAAGGGATAGACTTCCTCGGAACCGGTCGCTACACGCAACCCGAACGGATACTCTAACACACCTGCCTGCCACTCGAAGGGCAGCCCGTGTGTGCCTTAAAGAGATTAGTGCAACCGTAGCCGAAGCAGTCTTTGGTCAGTGTCAAACCTTGCATTTGCTTTCTTGGACTGAGCTGCAGGCCGATCATGCATACCCATAACACCAAGCGGTTGCAAACTGCCGCGAAAACGAAAACGAACTAAGGGAAGGGCGACTCATGACCGGCTATAATTTGTCTGCTCTGTGCTCCCTTGGTCAACCGGGCTCTGAGCAGTCAACCCTTCACTGAAGTATCTGCGCCGTGAATTTATACGCTCCAGCCAAACAAAATCATTCTTTTTTTGAAAAGCACCGAGGCATCATTGATCGTGCAATAGAAGCCGTTCACAAGCGCGAATTCTACTCACAGTATCCGGAGATGCCATCGCCGCAAGTGTACGGTGAGACTGCTGAGGCGGATCAGAAAAAGCTTTTTGAAGGTCAGCTCGCGGGCAAGTTTGACAGACTAAAACAAAGCCATGACACTTGGATGAAGAGTGACGAGCAGAGCCCGTACACCCAACAGAAGCTCGGCATCAGCTATCCGGCCTTTGGCGACGTGAGCAAATATATCACAGCGGCACAGTCCGCTTGGTCTGACTGGAAGAAGACAGATGCCCAAACGCGCGCAGGTATTTTGACAGAAAGTCTGGAGCGGATGAAGGGCAGTTTCTATGAAGTTGCTTTTAGCACCATGCATACAACCGGCCAGTCGTACATGATGAGTTTTCAGGCTAGCGGACCGCACGCCGCTGATCGCGCGCTGGAAGCCATAGCCCTCGGGTATCAAGAGCAGACTCGTTTCCCGAACAAGCTGACATGGGAAAAGCCCGCCGGTAAAGTGACCCTTAAATTGGAAAAGTTCTTTACCACGGTGCCCAAAGGATTAGCGTTGGCCATCGGTTGCGGCACCTTCCCAATTTGGAATACGCTGCCTGGGCTCTATGCCAGTCTAGTCACCGGTAACCCTGTGATAGTCAAGCCACATCCCATGGCCATTTATCCCATTGCGATCATGGTGACGCTCATTCAGGAAGTGCTCATGGAGAGCGGCTTCAGCCCGGATTTGGTGATGCTTGCGCCTGATAACGAAGAAAAGCTCATCACCAAGGAGCTTGCCGAAAATCCGGCCGTCAAAATCATCGACTTTACCGGCAGTAGCAGTTTCGGCCGATATATCGAATCCCTTCCTGGCAAGATCACATTCACAGAGATGGCTGGAGTTAACAGCATAATCATCGATAGCGCCGTGAATTTAGCCGAGATGGCCAAGAACGTTGCATTCAGCCTCAGCCTTTATAGCGGACAAATGTGCACCGCCCCGCAGAATTTCTACATCCCGAGAACCGGTATCCAAGTATCCGGGCAGCACGTCCCGTATGAGGAAGTGCAGAAGGCTATCACTGGAGCAGTTGAAGACTTGGCTGCACACCCGAAGGCCGGACCTGCTGTCTTGGGCGCGATTCAAAGTGACATGACGCACAAACGTGTAGGTGAGGCTATGACGCTAGGCGGCAAGGTGCTGCTGGAAAGCCGATCCATCAACAACCCGGAATTCCCAAACATACGCTCTGCAAGTCCCGTGCTCATCGAGATTCCCTCGACCGCAACGGAAATCTTTGAGCGGGAAATGTTTGGTCCGATCGTTTTCATCATCCCAACTGCTGACACTCGAGAGAGCTTGCAGCTTGCATCAGATATTGCGCGAAAACATGGAGCCATCACATGCGGTGCCTATACCGTTGATGGTACGACCATGGAATTGATAGCTAATGTTATGGCGGAAGCTGGCACTCCGGTCGCCTTCAATCTCACAGGTAACATCTACGTCAATCAAAACGCCGGTTTCTCCGACTTTCACGTTACTGGCGGCAACCCTGCAGGCAATGCCAGCCTTACCGATCCTGAGTTTGTGGTGAAACGCTTTACGCGCGTACAGGCCAAAGTCCAGTCCTGAGGTAATCCAGGCGCAATTACGCATCATTTCTATCCTTGATGATCATCAGATGTTAGCACCAGATGGGGACACTGGTTTCCACTCATATGATGGCAATAAAACGAACTTGGAGGATTATAGTAATGATGGTCAATCGCATTGCCCTTGCAAGTTGGTTTGTTGTAGCCACCCTCTCGATTGCAGG
>JADYXS010000169.1 GCA_021772155.1 Candidatus Obscuribacter sp. | reverse complement strand
GCTGACGCCGCCACTCTGGCTGAGCTGTTCGAACCGGTGTTCGCAAAAGGGGGCGCGAAAGCCACTGACGTCGTCTCAATTCACGTCTATGGCACACCAAAAGAAATCATTTCTGCCGGTGCGCAGGCACGGGAATTCATGCGCTCAGCCGGCATTGGGGACAAGAAACTTTGGTTGACAGAGTTTGGCTGGAACACCAGTAACATCACAGAACAGGTACAAAAGAATAATATGTTGAAACTCCAGGCGCTGAATCAACAGCAAGGAGCATTCCAAAAGATGTTCTATTGCCGACTCATTGATGGTGGCAAGACTATGACCGGAAATCCAGACAAGCACGGAATCCTTCGCGAAGACTTATCGCCCAAACCAATCAAATCCGCGTTCTGAAATCAGCCTTTGTCATTCATCTTGGCACGCAGTTTCTGGAGCGCGCTTGCGGGCAGCACCCCCTTTGCGCGCTGCAGCAAATTCTCTGCCACACGTTTCTCATTTGTTCGTTGAGCAGCCTTCATCAGGGCTGAGTAAGTGAGACTATCGTTGCAGATCGACAGGATATGTTCGAGAACTACTTCCGCAGCGGTACGGCGACCGCAGCCGAGTGCAATTTCAAAACATTGAGTTCCATTTTCCCGCACTGACTTCTTAGCATCAGACAGCCGTTCTTTGTGGCTTTCAGACTGATCACTTTTCTGCGGAAAATTTTTCTCTGCATGATAGTCACCAACCTCCGAGAAAAACGACCACGCAAGTCTGCTCAAACACGCTTCAAGCACTTTGTAATTTCGGCGCTTAAGCAAGAGTTCTCGGTTGTCTATTATGACCAGTTGACGGAGTTCATCATTCAGGCGCCCCTTACTTTCGAGATTCTCGACAAAGGCAAGTTCTCGCTCCTTATCCTTCAGGTAGTAGTTGAGTGCTGTCCATTCGTGCATAACGTCGAAGTTGGTTTCGCCTTTGCTGATTAGTTTTTCGCGAGCATCACGGCGGTCGCGAAGCGCATCCATAGCAGGAGGGTATTCTTCTCCGACCTGCGCAATTGCAGAAGGAACATACGATAGCCGCACGCCGCCCCAGCCATTCACAAGGTGTCCATTGTCGAATGCGAACAGATAGCACTCCAAGGCTCGTTTGTACTGCTTGGCCTCGGCATACTTATGCCCTTGCTCAAATTTTTTTTCAGCCTCTTTCGCTATTTTGACTTGGGCCTGAAGGGAATTAGATTTTGGCACAGGTTAACTCCTACAATGAACTGCCTTTTACCGGTCTCCAAACAACGTCCGTTGAAGTCTCTCCAATCGAATAGCGACGGAATCTTGCGGATGCGCCACTCGAAAAACAGCGAGCTCCAATCTCTCAAGCCTCTGCGAAGCCGGGAGTCCAGCACTAGACTCGCCAAAGATTTCCTGCTCCATCTTGCTAAACCGATCACTCGACGTCTGACTGTCTTGGGCCGCGGCATTCGTGGCCGGAATAGCAGACTTCGGCTGAACGCGTTGATTTTCTCCTTGGAGCGAAGGGCGTTTCTGAATGTCCGGTGCTGTTGGAGGTAGCTGTGCCTCAGGCACCACATCTGGTTTGACCGCGGCAGGCGTCGATGTCGATGTCGGCAATGGCGATGGTGACTCACCAGCGAGCCCTGTTGCTGTCGTAGATGGATCAGGTCCGGGAACCACCTTTCGCAGCTGAATCTCCCAGGCACTCATCTGCCCGTACTCAGAAGGACTGCAGTAGACGGAATCCTTAACGGTCAGATTTCCCTGCCCATCCTTTAACCACTGTTGCCCAGCGACACTTAAGCCAACAATCGTTTTGCCATCTTTGTCGAGCAGGTGAACATTCGCTGGAATGTCTTGATCAAGAATGGCCTGCGTCAGATTCGCAGGGCCAGATACATATAAATGAAAATCAACTCCACCTGCCGGTCGAAGCGAAGTGACAAATGTGGCTTTCAAATTGTCGGGCAAGTTGATTGGATTCCACGCTTTGACCGCTTGCGGATTTGTGGTATCACCTGAAGCCCCTTCTGACTCAGTACCTGGAACAGGAGTCGGCGTCTCGTGCTGGGCATCACGGACCGGTGAGGGCACATCAGATTTATGGCTCCAAGCACCCGCCAACAGAAGCCCCAGAACGAGCACCACGACACAAACCGGGACGAGCCAGGAGCGCTTACCCGAAGGAGTGGTGCCAGACACAACTTCTGCCTGAACTTGCTGCGCTGGTGCTGGTTGCTCGGAGATTCGAACAAAGTTTGCCATTTGACGAATGAGAGAAAGCGTTGCCCGGCAATCGCCCAATGCCGAATGATCGCCACTCGGCAGTTTCTGCCATTTGTAATCAAGCTTTGAATCAGACCATTCACCGGCAAACTTTGAATATGCCAACATCGCACAATCCGATCGAAGACGCAGATAGTTTCCGCGCCCCGGGCTCATCGCGATGGTCTGTTTGAGCAAACGCATATCGAAAGCCGCGTTAAAACAGACAATCAATTTGCCTTCTAAAACAGCCTCTAGCCTCGGCAACAAATCAGAAATTGTCGGCGCCTCTGCAAGCATCTGCATACTGATACCATGCACGGCTGTTGAAGCTGCTGGAATCTCCTTCAACAGCGTCGGCTTCACATAGCTGTTTAACAGAACTTCGTTATCAGGCGACAGAATTGCCACCTGGATTACCTCGGACTTTGCATCAAGCCCAGTTGTCTCAGTATCCAGTACTACCCAATCGTTTCGCTGAAGCAGGAGTCGCGCCCACTCTACAGCAGACTGCTTGTCCGCTGGGTGAGGATGCTCAAGCTCAATGAGTTTTACAAGTGGAAGCGTTTCGAGTGACATGTTCTTCGGGATAGGTTTGTTTAGATATACCCAACCGCAGGTTTTTTTGCCATCGCTGGCTGCAGTAGCTGGCAGTTTTGATTTCTTTGCGATTTTATTACTTCGCTGGCGGTGACGCGGTCGGCTTGGGCACCGTCGAGGGTCTGGCGATTTGAGTGGCAGCCAATTGCCATTGCTGTCCGTCACGTACCAGCACCCTAGTAAAGAACATTTGCACGGGTTCGACGTCAGGAACGATTCGGAGAGAGATGCCCTGACTCACAATCACGTTTGGACCCACCGACTGAGAAACCAGCGACGTATCCTCGAGCTTTGTTCCTTCCGGTAGATGTGTCATCAGCCGTGTGACCAGCGATTCAATGTTGGCTCGTCCCTGGGTCACATCGCCCCATTCGTTTTGCATGGTGGCATTTTCAGTAAGAAGCGCAGACATAGCTTTAGCATCCCTGCGGTTGAAGGTATCTGCGTAATCCGTCTGAAACTTCAGCACTATGGCATCGCGATCCTTCTGCGAGATCACTTTCGACTGAGCCTGTCCGGCGCATGGCAAGGCGGCAAGTGCTACGGACAGAATGAGAGCTTGTAGTTTCATTTTGAGAACTCTGATTCGGAAAGGAAAGGCTTTAGTGGATGTGATGGCTTATGCACATCGATGCCATCACCGTCCTCCGTATCGCCTGGTCAGAATAGCAAAAATCGGTACTGTACAAGTATGAGCGTCGATTTATCGAGCCCCCAAAATCCCCACTTTTATATCCAAAGGACGCTCAAGGCATACAGCCGATCGGTCACAAAAAGCACGAAACAGTATGCAGCTCGCACCCTTCTCGCCATTCTTCAGCCCGCGCAGTAGTTCAAGCGCTTGATAAATCCACACCAACACCCAATTGCCAGCCTGCGCGCACTCCCTAGACATGCCACCACAAGCACAATCAATATCTTTTGGGGTACTTCTCGAATCCCGTCCATCGGCGTAGATTAGTTTGCATAACCGGTGAGCGATAAACGCAAAGTTATCGCAACGAGCCGAGGAGCCTTGTAGAAACATCAGGATTGCGCAATCCGGAAACGTCAGCAAGTAGCTCGCCACACGTGAAGGACTAGCTGAAGCGTGAGGAAATACTGAGCCTGTGCAACAGGCAGCTAGGCAGTAGCAAAAAGACCGTCGCGAACTTGTTCGGACGGTCTTTTTGTTTGCAAGTTTACCCAGGGCAGCTAACCCGGGAGATTCTCTGCTGGAGACTGTAGGGGCAGCGCAAGGCGCTGCCCGGGTGGCGCCTTGCGCCACCCCCAGGAGCGGGCAGGATGCCCACGTTCCCGGGAATTGCTTTGACGCAACATCATTTGCAACCGAACTAGTTTGTCAGCGTCATGCCAATCTAGAGCCATACGCTCATCGTTGTGGTCGGGCAAAGGAATTGGTTTTTCTCGTGCAGTGAGCAACTGGCGAGCCAGCCAATGGCCAACCCGAGGTTATCCTTCGGCGGGGGAGTCAACAATGACGGCGAATAACGGTTCCAAACCAGACTGGTCTGATGCCAGTCCTTCCGGACATGATATAGACCGCCAACAAGACGCCGGAAAAAACCTTGGAGAAATCCTATTTTTTGCAGCGTTCACTCCAGCAGCTAAAGGGTCGATGACTCCTGAAGCTCGTAAGGAACCGAGTTATTCGGAGAAGCATGCGCCGTTTCCAAACCTGCTCATAGTCGCAACCGATATTCCTGGTTCTGCAGGCGACAAGGCTGACAGCAAAGCTGGAAAACTTTCCAAAGAGCAGCTCAAGAAAGTACCCGAGTTAATTAAGCAGCTCGGCGACAAATCGTGGCGTGAACGCGAATCAGCATCAAAGGCATTGAAAGATCTCGGAGTTGAAATCCTACCTATGCTTTATAAGGAAATGACTAAAGGCAATCATCCAGCAGGTCAAATGACTGAAAGCAGTAGTTCAGAAGTTCAGTGGCGTTGTGAGCGACTTATGAAAGGACAAATAAACGGCGGACTGCTGCCGATTGACCGACTCAGCGAGGCCAGGAAGTTCAACGCCCCCGCAACTGACATCGCTCCGGCACTATTGTTAGATGAACGAGAAACACTGGCGGCTACGACTAAACAGGCTGCAGAGCTTAAAGAAGTGCAGAAGTTTGCAGACAATGCACCATTGTCGGTCAAACGCTTGCAGGCAGTCGAGCGAATATTGGCACAACACAAAGAAAAGGAAATCACCCTAAGCGAGGACGATGTGCGTGACCTGAGCAAAGAGCAGGTCAATCTGAAGAACATTAATCGTCTCTGCGCTCTTCTTGAAGCTGATATGGCTCTGGTATGTTCTCAATCCGGGGAGTACGAGGAAACCAAACAGTTGATTCTCAAAGCCGTCAAGCGCCATCCAGACCTTAAAGAATGGCATATGATCGACTCTGCCATAGGCAACGCTAACTTAGACAAGGACGAGCAATTCAAAAAGGATTTCGAAAAAATTGTTGGCGACTCTGCAAAT
>JADYXS010000021.1 GCA_021772155.1 Candidatus Obscuribacter sp. | reverse complement strand
GCTTGGGTCCACTACCAAGTGGACTCATATCCTCGTGGTCTATTTTCCTGAAGGGTCCCTGAAATTGGTAGTTGACGAAAACCCGGGTATCTCCCAGGGTGGACTCCGCGCTCCCGGCGTAGCAGCTACGAATCAACTTTCAGGCGGAACCAGAAGTCGGAGCCGCTGCCTAGAGTTGAGTTGATACCTATATTGCCACCATGTGCTTCCACAATGGCTTTGCAAATTGTCAGGCCTAAGCCGGATCCGGACGCCGCCTGCAGCGTTGAGTTTTTGCTCTGGTAGAAGCGCTCGAAAATCACTTCGTGCTCTGAGACATCGAGGCCAGGACCGCTGTCAATGACGTGAATCTCGGCAAATGAATCCACTATCTGACTTCGAATTAGGACGGTCGAGTCGCGGGGAGCAAACTTTATTCCATTGGACATCAGATTCGTAATTAGTCTGGAAATTTTCTCTTCGTCGACAGACAACGCAAGATCTGTCTCTTCGATTTCCAGATTCACGTTTTTCTCGTCGGCAAGCGCCTGCACTAAATCACACGATTGCACAAACAAATCGTTCAAGAATACCGTTGTTCGTTTTAGCTCCATTCGTCCTTCTGCATACTTCTCGACGTGAAGGAGATCGTTGATAATACCGATCAGACGGGCGACGTTGTGCTGAGAACCGCCCACCTTTTGTATTGCCTCACCGGTCAATTCACCATAATGTCCATTTTTGAGGCTGGCAAGAAAGATTTGCAAAGCAGTAAGTGGGGACCTTAGATCGTGGCTTAGCATGGCCACAAATTGTTGTTTCATCTGCTCTATTTTTCGCCGCTCAGTGATGTCGGAGATGGTGATGAGAGTCCTGTCCTCGTCTCCACTGGGAAATCTAACTGAAGACAGAGAAACGGGAATAACAGTTGCGTTATCGAGAGTTATACTGCTTTCGATTTCCTTCTCCAACGTTTGCTGTTTGAGTTCGCGCAGCCAATCGCTACTACTTTCAGTAGCATCGGTGGGAAGAAATTCCTTTAAATTACGCGCCTGTACACTTTGACTATCTGTGCGGAAAAGACTGCCGGTGCTCTTATTGGCAAATTGAATATCTGCATGGCTATCCACAATCAGTATTCCTTGCGGTGCAGTGTCCAGGATATTTCGGAGGAGGGACTCAGACTTTTGCAACTCCGATTGAGCAGTGGACAACTTGTTGGCCATGTCCCTGAAAACATCGTCTAATTCTTTGATTTCGTCCTCACCAGATACAGGCGGGCCCAACTGTTCGCCGAGGCTCAACCGACGCGAGTTGTCGCGAATGGTGAGAACTCTCTGCGAAACATCGCGCGAAAAGAATAATGCAATTGCGCAAGCAGTGAGTATTGATAACAAAACCGCGGCGACCAATGAACCGGCAATTAGTTGCCGCATCGTTTGCATTTTTCCAGCGTCATACTTTTCCAGTCGCACTGCTTCTGCAATGTACGTATTTAGATTCTCAATCAGTTCCTGCATACAGGTCTGAATTCGCTGTCGCGCTTCTGCTGCTCTTAAAATGCCAACCTTACGCCCACCTTCGTCAATTGATACCTTAGCTTCGTTCAGCAATTTCATCGCCAGAGCAGCCGACGTCTCGACCGGAATGAACTTATCCTTCAGCTCAGGATGACTTGAACCCTCTTCGCCAAGGTTTCGCAGCTGATCTGGAATGGATCCTGTGAGACTATCAAAGCGTGCGCTCATCGCATCGTCCTTGGTGAAGGCATAAAGAAAAATTGCAGTAAGCGAATCAAAAAACGTCTTTTGGAAGGCACTAGCATTGCTAACTAGCTGCTTAGCACGGGCCTGTCGCGCGGCCTCCTGATCAACCGTGTAAAGCAAGAAAGACAGTACACTGACGAAAAGGACCACGCATAACAGTGGTACTGCTACGAGTAGTAAACCTTTGTGCGATAACTTCAACTTCGGGCGCATTCGGTGCCGCTGATACTCTGTTGCCTGATAGTACAATTCTAAAGGAACCGATTCACAAAATGCTGCTTGATATCCACTTCCATTTCGCCCGGAAATGTCATAACCAAGGCCTTTCAATTTGACCAACGTTGCTCGTTTAGCTTTAGTGGCTGTAGTTTGCAGCATCAATGTTTTCGTTGCATCAGTCGCGACTGCACCTTTAACAGCAGCACCATCGTTGAAGAAATCAGCGAATCTGAACAATAAAGCTCTTGAGTCGGTGGTCTTCACATTTCCGGAACAACATAGTATCGGCTGGTTGTATGCACTCAAAGATCCGGATGTGGGACTTTTTCACCCCGTGAATTGCACTTACCTGTGTGAGGCGAAGGGCAAAGTAACGCTGCAATCCGGCAACCGAAATCTCGCACTTTCCTGCAATAATCGCGCATTGAAAGACCCCGCTTGGCTCAAGAAAATACCGGCAAACAGCATTGGACTCCTTTCTTTGGCCGATACCAAGACGGATGATAATTGGTTAGATAACCTGGAATCTGTGCCATGGCTTAAAAGGCTTCATCTCAGCAAGACTAAAATAACTGACGAAGGACTCTCGAAACTTCGAAATCTACCTCGGCTCACGCTGCTCAGCCTCGAAGACAACTTTCTTCTCGATGGCAGCGGTCTCAAATTTTTGTCGGGAAGCAAGAATCTGACTTGCCTCTATTTAGATTCAACAAACCTTTCCCCTTCCAATTTGCGCTTCCTCACCAGCATTCCTTCACTTGAATGCCTTGAGTTAGAGGATTCGAACATGAAGGACGAGCACTTGCAACCTCTGCTAGGTCTCAAATCGCTGAAGAAGCTGGGTTTACGCAAAACCCAGATCACAGACGCCGGCGTTGAAAAACTGACGCACTTACCAAAATTGGAGGTCCTTGATGTTTCCTATACCGCTGTCAGGTCCAATTCTCTAACGCTCTTGTCGCGATGCAAGCTTTTAAAGACGCTCGGACTTAATGGTTGTGACCTCCGTAGTATCAATAGCACATCCATTCCGCCAAGCTTGAGAGATCTAAGCCTTCGAGAAGCGGCCGGCGTAGATGATTCGTTTGTGTTGAAGGCTAATTTATCTGGTATGACTCACTTCAATGTAAGTAAAACTAAGGTCACCGGAAAAAGCATTCCTGTATTAGCAAAGAACGGTAATTTCACTTTTCTTGGACTGTCTGCCCTTGGATTGAGTGACAAGGACGTGCGGCCTCTATCTGGAATGCGCCAGATAAAAACCTTGATTTTGGACGGAAATCCGCTTACTAGTGATGGCATCCGTTTCGTACGCGGACTGGCTTTTCTACACGGTTTATCGCTCAATAGCACAAACGTAGACGACAGTTCTATCGCGACATTGAAGAATTGCAAGGCGCTGCGATTTCTTTCCTTGGCTTACACCAAAATCAGCAGACAAGGATTGGAGTCGCTTCGCAAGAGTTTGCCCAATTGTCGAATTGAGCATAACTCTTACTAACGGCCGATGTTAGCGGAAAGACACTTTCTAGTAGCCATTGGCTGCTCAATCGCCCAAGGACCTTCGATACCGCGGGGAACCGAGGGGATCGCGCACGCCCCTAGGTTGCTCCGGTTGCAGCTTGCGCTCATTGGACAAATTAGATTTCGTCTGCACGTTGTCGTTGTTGGTGATTACGTTGCCGAGCTTTCCGCCTATCAATCCTTGGATTGGCGGTATAACAAGTCCAAGACTCAGTCCATCAGTAATTCCGCGCCCCATTGACTCAGCCACTCCGCTTACATC
Organism: Candidatus Obscuribacter sp.; assembly: GCA_021772155.1. Classification (GTDB taxonomy): domain Bacteria; phylum Cyanobacteriota; class Vampirovibrionia; order Obscuribacterales; family Obscuribacteraceae; genus JADYXS01. The sequence continues at coordinate 1,060 of JADYXS010000021.1, read as the reverse complement.
TCCGAACAACTTGGCTATCCGTGGAATCACTCCATTTGTATTGCCAGCGCCTTCAGGACCAATGCTTCCATTAGTTTTGCTCTCCTTATCTGGGAGCACGTTATTTATTCCTCCCCGATTCAGGTTATGGATTCCTGGTTGATTGTTAATGGAATCGATAGTTGAAGGAGTAACCTTGGAATCCAAAATACTTGACGCCTTCATCATTAAACCTAACGGTTCGCTGGTCTGTAACGGTGATTGTCCAGGGCCGCCGGTCCAAGTATCGGAGAGCAAGGCAACAGCTGCGGATTCAGCTACTGCCTGTCCCAATGTACCAGCGCTACTTTCCAATTTGTGTCCATCTGCAGGTGTGGTCATATCAATTTCCCCTTTTAGAAGCCCCAGACAAAGGTCAACAAAACCTCATGTCGAGTTACATTTGCATTGAGCTTATCGTCGGATTGTTAGCAACTTGTGGCATGCAGTTTGCCACTATCAAGGAAAGGGTAGGTCTTTAGCACGAATTGTGATAACGAAGGTTTCGCTATTTGAACAACATTGGCTGGTTAGTCGATCGTACCCGTGCATCATTGGCTGTTTTTTGCAGCATCATTGTCATCGTGGCATTTGTTGCAAGCACGCCTTTAGCGGCGGCAAAGTCGCTGGCGAAAACGGCAAACGAAACCGATAGAACCATTGAAACATTGGAATTCATATTCCCGAAGGACTACAGTATAGGCTGGTTCTATGAACTTGCACACCAGCAACTTCCCAGACTCAACCCAATGAATTGTGTCTATCGTGGCGACGCGAAGGGCAAGGTAATGCTGCGAGCCGACAGAAGATTTCTGGCACTGGCCTGCAACAATCGAGCATTGCAAGACACTGCCTGGCTCAAGAAACTACCTGCAAACAAGATCGGTCTTCTCTGCTTGACTGACACCAAAGTAGACGACCAATGGCTAGTAAATCTCAAAACCATACCGTGGGTGACGAACCTTCATCTCAGCAGAACTAAGATAACGGATGAAGGACTTGCAAAACTTCGAATTTTGCCTAAGCTGAGGCTGCTCAGTAT
>JADYXS010000168.1 GCA_021772155.1 Candidatus Obscuribacter sp. | reverse complement strand
GGCTTACCATATGGGCCATAGGACAGGTGAAAGGTGATCAAAGATGCCAACAGAAGCCGCCACAGTTTTGGAAACACGGTCATCCAAGTATCTGAATCCGTCGGAGCTGGTGGATCTTGCACGGTACCCAATCACTGATAGAAGCAGTAAAGGTTACGCTGATCTCATCACCTTCTGCCGCGAACAGCTGCTCAACTGCGGAGCATGTGTGTTGCCTGGCTTCGTTCATCAAAAAGGCGTTGCCGACATGGCGGATGAAGCTGCCGAACTTGCTCTTCTTGCACATCACAACACCGTCGTGGGCAATGCGTACCTTACAGAAATTGATCCGACGCTGCCTGAAACAGACGCGCGTCGGATGACAGATACGACCAGTCTCGGCGCAGTGGCATATGACCAGATGCCGGCCAGCTCGCTCTTGCGTCGGCTCTATGAATGGGATTTCTTGATGGAATTCCTGGCAGATGCCCTGGGCAAGGAGCGTCTGTTTCGTTATGCAGACCCCATGGGCGCCTTAAACATCGCTGTGATGGGTGATGGCGACTATCTGCGTTGGCATTTCGACCAGACTGACTTCGTCACGACGATTCTGTTGCAGCCCGGACTAGCCGGTGGTGAATATGAATTCGTGCCGATGATTCGCTCCGGAGACAAGCCAAATTACGAACACGTCAAAGCTGTTCTGAATGGTTCGCGAGAGGGCGTAATCACTCTCGACATCCAGCCCGGCGGATTAGTGTTGTTTGAAGGGCGCAACTCCTTACATCGGGTGACTGAAGTGCAAGGGGCGAAAGCTCGCTTGATTGCGCTGCTCGGCTATGACACCAAACCCGGCACTACCGGAAGTGAGTATCTGCGGCAAATCAGATATGGTCGCGCAAAGCCGCTGACCGAGAATCAATGAGGGTCGAGCGGGACAGTTTGGGGACCCTGGAGCTGGAGTCAGGCTGTCTCTACGGCATTCAAACCTCTAGATCTTTGATGAACACGACCTTTTCGAGCTCAAAGCTTCGGGACTATCCGGAAGTTATTCTGTCGCTATCTGTCGTGAAACAGGCTTGCGCCCGTGCAAATGCAGAAACGGGAATGATTTCTTCTGATATCGCAGATTTACTTGAGGATGCCTGCAGCTTGCTAGCGACGGGGATTTACAACGAGCATTTTCCCGTGGACATGCTGCATGGTGGCGGTTACATCGCCTTTAACCAAAATATCAACGAGGTGTTGGCGAACCTATCCAATCAATCTCAAGGAAATGCTCCCGGCTCCAATACTCCAGTGGATCCAAAGAAACATGTCAATGCAAGCCAGTCAACAGCTGACGTGTGTCATACGGGTATGAGAATCGCTATTTTTCGCGAGTCGAGGAACCTGTTGGAGCAACTAGAGCTGGCTTCTGATGCGATGGGCGAGCTGCGGGCTAAGTTTGCTCACATCACAACGCTTGCTCGGACATGCTTGCGTGATGCTATGCCAGTCTCGCTCGGCGAGACGTTTGGAGCTTTCGAAGCATTGCTCCGCCGCAGGCATGAAAGGCTAACTTCATCACTTTCCTGTCTGAGCGAAGTCAATCTCGGTGGTACTGTAATTGGCAGCGGGGACGGCGCAACACCAGCATACGCATTGGCTGTCGTTCGAATTCTTTCGGAACTATTGCCAGACATGCCTGTTTATCGAAGATCGAATTTGTACGATGCTGCTCAGAATATCGATGATCTGGCTTCAATCTCAGCGGAACTGAGAATACTGTCGGAAGGTTTGATCAAAGTTTGCAAGGACCTGCGACTTCTCGCATCTGGTCCTAATGGCGGTTTCGGGGAATTGATCTTGCCTGGAGTGCAGGAAGGCTCCTCGTTTTTTCTCGGCAAATTCAATCCGATTGTTCCTGAGACGGTTATTCAAGCTTGCATGCAAGTGCTAGGCGCAGACCGAGTGGTACAGGCCGCGCATGAACACGGGGAATTGAATTTGAACATTTTTGAGGGCGCCGCAGTGAAGAATATTCTTGATGCAATTGAAATGCTCACGAATGCTCTGGCACTCCTCACCGATAAGTGTATTCTCGGCATTCAGGCTGATGAAGCCAGATGTAAGACATTGGTAAATATGCAGGTATCTAGTTCGGCAAGCACAGTAAGGTCGGAGGTTCGATGACTTCTCAGTTGGTAGTCCCTTTCCAGGACATTAAAGCTCCCTGCCTCTCATGGGCACAAGACTGGCTTAAGACCGCGAAAAAATCATACGTGGCAGGCAAGTTCGTCTCGTCCGGCAAAACATTGCACCCTTCAATCAATCCCTGCAATGCTAAGACCTTAGGACACTTCGTTGAAACAACCGCTGCCGAACTCGATGATGCTGTCTCGGCGGCCAGAACAGCATTTACGCAGGCTTCGTGGAAGAGAATGCCGAGAAGACAGCGCGCAGCGTTGCTGCATTCCGCTGGCGAGGCGATTCGTCGTCACCACGTGGAACTAGCCACATTAGAGGCTTTAGACAATGGGAAGCTCTACCGAGAAGCGTTTAACGATGACATCCCAGAAGCCGCGGATGTGTTTGACTACTATGCCGGTTGGATAGACAAGTTCTATTCCGAAAATTGCCCGGTAGATCCCGGCTTTCTCAACTACACTACGCGCCAACCTGTCGGTGTCTGTGCGCTAGTTGTGCCATGGAACTTTCCCTTACTTCTTGCTTGTTGGAAGATTGCAACCGCTCTATCCATGGGCAACACGATAATCGTGAAACCTTCACCCTTCACTCCATTCTCCATTATCAGGCTGTTCGAGATTCTTCAAGAAGAAGTGGAGTTCCCGACCGGGGTGATAAACCTTGTTCATGGTGGCACAGAGATTGGTGCCCTTATTGCCGGACATCAATCCGTCGACAAGATCTCCTTCACTGGAAGCACCGCTGTCGGAAAGAAAATCGTTTCTGGTTCGGCTGCTTCCAATCTAAAAGCCGTGAGTCTCGAACTTGGTGGCAAATCTCCGAATATCGTATTTGAAGACGTGCCCGACCTGGAGTTTGCCATTGAGCGATCCTTCCAGGCAATGTTCTCCCACAAGGGCGAGAAGTGCTCTGAGCCGACCAGGCTGTTCCTGCATCAGTCGATCTATGATCGCTTTGTGCAAGGGCTAGTTACCCGCGCAGACGCCACTATCTGTGGTGATTCATTTAATCCGGAAGCTACTCAAGGCGCCCAATGCCACGAAGAACATTTCAACAAAATCATGAAGTACATCGATCTCGGAAATAAATCTGGGGCACGCCTTCTGGCCGGAGGTGTACGTGACACGAATGGTTCAAATGCAGCTGGATACTTCGTGCGTCCGACGATTTTTGGCGACGTAGACAACAAATCTGTCATTGCCCAAGAAGAAATTTTTGGACCAGTTTTGGCAATCACTTCTTTCAAAACGGAAGAAGAGGTCGTAGCGATGGCCAACGACAGCATCTACGGTCTGGCGGCTGGTCTCTGGACCGCAGATATTAGTCGCGCGCATAGAGTTGCCGAGGAACTCGATGCTGGCTCGGTGTTCATCAACAAGTATGGATGCTATGACTTCGCCAGCCCATTTGGTGGCTTTAAGCAGAGCGGCTGGGGCAAAGAAATGGCTATCCATTCCTTGGAAGCCTTCACTAAAGTCAAATCAGTTTGGGTCAAGCTCTAACAACGGCTGAAACCCCTGGGAGAGCCGGCGTCCCGCAGGCTTTTGATGCGGCGCTCTCGGGATACCGCCCAGTTGAGTCAATATCGATAGATACTGATTGTTAGCTTAGCCTGACAAACCCGGCGATCAAAGCATGAAGCCACGGCAAGACTATTAGCGAGGCGCGACTAATTCTTTTTCGAGACGTTCGATGATCGCTTTCTCTTGTTCTTTGCTGTTGGAATCAAATAGCCAGCCGAAGAGTGCAAGGGCCGCGGCCGCTCCGGCCAACTGGGATAGGATGAACGGAACCACGTCGCTAGGGCGAATGCCGGTCAGTGTGTCGGTGAATATCCGAGCAATGGTGACCGCGGGATTAGCGAAACATGTGGAGGATGTGAACCAAATTGCTCCGCATATGTAGCATCCGATTGCAGCCGGAAGTGCAGATGGAGTCGAGCGTCCGCAGCCTATGATTACACCAATCAAGCCGAACGTGGCGATGAACTCTCCTAACCACTGACCTGTTCCAGTGCGCGCCTGAGCTGATATCGATACGAATGGCAAGTCAAACATAAGGTTGGCTGCTAGCGTACCGACTATGCCACCAATGATTTGCGTAAGTATGAAAGGTGCAACTGCCGACCATGAGATGTCGCGACGTATCGCACTCATCAATGTCACTATCGGGTTGAGGTGGCACGAGATGCTGCCAAAGCTCAAGATGATTGCGGTGAGGACACACCCGGTTGCAACTGCAACTGCCATGACTGAAACGGCCACGTTTCCGTCTCCAACCTTTTGAGCCAGAATTCCTGTTCCTACAACTGTGGCAACCAATGCTGCTGTTCCGAGAAATTCGCAAACCAATTTTCGCGATAGTTCCATGTCATTGTGCCTCGTGCGGGAAGGAACAATAGTTTACAACAGGGCGCCCCCGCTTGGCATGATCCTCAAAGGACAAGATTCCGACAGCAATGTCAGAGTCAATAACTCCGCCACGAACAGGGCTTTCAATCCCCAGGCCTCAGGCTTATGGAAAAAGCTATTTCAAGATCATTTCCGTTGTTTTTACAGTTGAAATAACTGGCGTTTTTTGTTGGCGGTTTCGTGGAATTTGTTGAACGCACCGGGAATGGTGCAAAATAATTTGTTGGCAGTTTCGTGGAACCGGTCCTGCGTGCTGATTGCGAACTTTTGCTCTACATTAATTGCACACTCGCACAGTCCAAATTTCGATGTTGTCAATTACTATTACGGATGTGCAACAAAGGTTTCTCAAACAGCCCGACGCAACAGTGCAGCGGCTGAAGTTTGGTGTCGTAAAATGCCTCCTTTAGAAAATCCTCCTTCTCCTAAAAACGCAGAAGAGCCGCCTGAGCGGAGCCCCTTCGAGGCCTTCCCGACTCCCCCGGCAAGCGCTGTGCCAGTGGAGAAAGACTCCACCAGCGATTCTACTAAAAAGCCTAACTCCAGCCCGTTCAATTTACTAGATCTATACAAGAAAGTCTCAGACACCGTGAAAACTGTCGCAACGGAGCTACCATCCGGGTTCGCGCCGGCAAGTGATCTCTTGCCCGACAATGATGCAGAGGCTAAAAAAGCAACAGACACCGTTAGTAAGGCCAGCCAAGGCGTCAAGCATGCTGACTCGCATGAAGCGGCTTACTTAGCCATGCTCCATCGGGGAGAAAATAAAAAACTGGAACCGGGTGACTATAAGAAAGAGGATGGGTCTTCTTATAAGGTAAATCAGCATGGAAAGATCAACGAGTTCACGACTGCTGCAACTAAAGAATCGCCGTCCAAGACCTACAAAGACATTATTTATGACACAAATGGTGAGATGATCTCTTACGTAGCGTCCAGTGATGACGGCACGAAGTCTTATAAGTTCAGCCGCATCCAGCGCCAAGATCAACGCCTCACGCAGAATGATAAGGATGGTTTTGCCACATGGATGGTGAGGGACAATAACACGCAGGCGCAGCTGGGGTACACAGCGGCCGGTGGTGCTCAATACTGGCGCGGCAAGAGCGTTGTGGACGAAAACGGATTCCATACGATGGTCGATAGAACTCCGCGTAATAGTGCCCCTGTATACAATATGCACACAAAAGCAAGCGACGGAACGACCGTGGAATCGACGTCTCCAATGCGAGATCGCCAAGGGCTGATCATGCAGACCAAAGTATCTTTGCCCGATTCTACTGAGGTGACAAGGAACGCTCGGGTCGTGCGAAATGACAGCTGGGTCAGGGACAGCACAGGACGCGCCACGCTGCAGCACAACGATAAGGTTGTGATCAATCCGCACGTCAAGGTTGTTGACGCCAAGGAAACTGAAGCCACGCGCGTCAAAATGGACGCCTCTGGCACGTCTGGCGACATTACCGATACTACAAAGATCGGGTTGAAAGTTTCTCCTGAAGCGCAGCAGGTTGCAGACAAGGTATTGAAAAAGATTACCGATTCACCGGACCCTATAAAGGATTTGGCGAAAGCCTACGATGGCCTGAAGAACCTCAGAACCTTCACGATGACGAAAACTGAAAACGGCGCGCAGAATGTTGATGTCAATTTTAATCATGCCACCATGCAGCCTGCGATAAGAGCTAATGTGAATGGCTTTACGCCCGGACCGAGCAGAATCGATAGCCACGTAAGTTTTACTCTCAGTAACACTCAGCAGGGCGTCAATATCGACAACATACAAGGCATTACCGGTACGGCTTCGAGGAGAAGAACTGTTCCTACTTGGACCAACAGCATGCACTTCCGGCCGGGAGCCGTTGATGTTGGTTCCACCGCCTTGGGTCCGATGGGACGACGGTATCATAGTAGCAACAACACTTTTGGCCCTGAGAACTTCCATCCAGGTACCCCAATGCGGAACCTGGTGGAACAACCGGAAGCGTTGCGAAGCATGGCTGGTGCGTTGCGCATGTTCCAGAGTACTGAAGACGTTAATCAGATCACTCTTAGAAAAAACAAAGAGGGCGGTTTTGATCTTGCCACACATGGTCGCGATTCGAAGCATATCCCAATCAATCACAAGATTGAAGAAAAAGGCGTTACGATCAACTCCCTTGATCTAGCTAAAGATTTGTCGGCTTCAATGTCGGCAGATGCCAAAGGAGCCAGACTTAAAGATATTAAGGGAGTCTCGTTGAAAGTCACAACCGTGTTCGGTGAGTCTGTTTTGACGCCGAGGGAAGTTGCGTTAGAGACGAACAAGGACGGTAAACCTGTCATAACCATGAAACTGGAACATCCGCAGTTGAAAGGTGAATACCTGCCCGTGGAAATTCCTATTTCGGAATTGAAGGAAATGCTCGCAGGTAAGACTAAAACCGTAGCTCCGAAGCCTGGTGTTGATACGTCCAAGCCCGTTAAGCCACCAGTTGCGGAACCACCAGCGCCCATCGGCGCTCCCCCAAATACAGCTCGTGAACGGGAAGTTCCCGCATCTTCATCGGCGCGCCCAGATCAAGTCCGCCCGGGCGAGACGGCGAAACTTCGTGAAAGTGTAGCGTCTGACCAAGCGGCCAACGCTGGCAGTGGCGACAAAGACTGGTCCAAGTCTGTCAGTGATCTAACGAAGACCAAAGGAAGGATTTTGAAGGCGTTTATGGACGGAAACGAGGACGACCGTAAGGAGGCCTTCAATAAGTTAGTTCGAGAAGTATTCGACGAAGCGTATCTGGCCGGGGCGAAGAACGGCGGACAAGAGGGCGGCGAAGGTGCCTCGAAAGAGGCATTCAAACAACTAAACGAGTACTTCAAGAACGAGAAAACTGCATACTCGGTGCACTTGGATTATTTCGATCAACAGGCCCGCATCGGGATGTCCGACGCCAAGACAGGGTACTCCTTTATGTATCCAACAGCGGACTTAGAGCGACTGCGGAAAGAAGCAAAGGAAAAGTAAGCCCGCAGCGGGACGTTCCAACCAGTTGAGTTAAGGGATTATGTGGCTAACCACGTGCGGTTGTGCGGTGAACTACATTATTGCGGCGGTATTAGGCACATAACGCGCTGCTGAGCCGGCTATGTAATGCTCTGCTGATTCGAAATACTATCAAAGTGGAAGGCACTTTGAGTATTCGACCATGACTACCTTCGAGCAAACACCAGTATCAGAACAGAACAATGACAATGCGTCCATCAACTGGACCGTCGAGGCAGCGCAGGAGGCTTGGCCGGGCACGGTCCTTGAGAAAGTAGGTGCGCAGGCCCCGATGGAGCTCAAGCAAACGCTGGATGACATGAAGGACTTGTCCGCCAAATCACTGACGGAAATCCGGGACGCCGAGGAAAACGGCGCATTTGTTCAGGTAATGAACAATCACGTTTTCGTCGCAACGCCAGATTCGGTACGTTTGTACGATCGTTTCGGCAGCCATTCATTTGAGGCAACAGGCCTGAAACCCGGAGATGCCTCCGCCTGTCGCGTAAGCCCGGGGCCAGATCAAAACACCATTGTGCTCCATATCCCTGGTGAGGCTCCGGAGAACCGTCGCAATCCCTCAAAGCCGCCGGAAAGGCGCTAAGGCCCGTCGAGACTGCCACGAGAGTCCAAACGCATACCTGACGGTCGCAATCCCAGTCTCAAAGTTATAGGGATTACCGAACAGGTCAGTACGTTAACTGTTGTTCGAAAGGAAAATGTTCGAGCCGATTTGATTATCATAAGTGGGATGGCAGTTCCGTAGACTTCGCCATGGTCGCCAACGCGAGTTGCTTATGGATATTCGGCATATACCAACTGACACTCTTCTTCTTTACTTCATCATGTATGGGTGTTTGCCTGCATGGTTGATCTTTGGTCTGGCCGATTACTTTTGCCACCGTTTTTCTCAAATTGAGAAGACAACAGGCGTTAGGGAATCGATACTTCATATAGTGATGGGTGGCCAAATCGCCATTCCTATCTTTCTCGGGCTTTATTTCGAAGTCAATGTTCTGCTGTTGCTGATTGTTTTCGGCGTGTTGGTTTTTCACGAGTGGGTCGCGCACCACGATGTTGCATATGCACAAAACACACGGCATGTATCCATCTGGGAGATTCATGTCCATAGCTTTCTTGAAGTCCTGCCATTCGTCGTCGTGGGCTTGCTTGTGTGCAAAAAGTGGAGCGCATTCATTGACTTGATCACGCTTAACTGGGCTGGTCACATGACATTGATTCCTCGAACGATGGTTGATTGGCACTACACGACAATGTATTTCGCGCTGATGATGATTGCGGATGTTGCGCCATACATGGAAGAGCTCTGGCGCTGTTGGCGGTACCAGGTGACGCACCCGACCGTGACGTATGAAGAGTCGGTTAGTTAGAGGTGTCCGATGGAAATCAAAGATGCATATATAACTAATCTTGGCTCATTTCTGCCTGGAGCCGCAGTTAATAATGAGGACATAGAATCAGTGCTCGGCATGGTGGCAGACAAACCATCACGCTTGCGTTCACGCATTCTCAAAAACAACGGAATCAAAACACGTCACTACGCGTTGGGTGGCAATCAGCAAACCACGCATCAGAACTCAGAGTTGGCAAGCATGGCTCTGCGGGATTGTTTGAGCGGATCGGCAATTGACGTGCGTGACGTAGACATGCTGGCAGTTGCCACCACTCAGGGAGATCTGCCGCTGCCAGGCATGGCCAGTATGGTTCAGGCGGAGATGGAAATTCCGCTGTGTGAAATTCTGACCACGCACGGCGTGTGCAGCGCGGGCATGATGGCACTCAAAAGCGTGGTCGGCCAGGTGCGGCTCGGCGAGAAAAAACACGCTCTGGTGTGTGCATCTGAGCTAGCTTCTCGCTTGCTTAAGCGCAGTCGCTACGAAGCCGTTGCTGGGGACTCAGTGGATCTTGAAGCGGAATTTCTGCGCTGGATGCTTTCGGACGGTGCCGGCGCGGCGCTTGTTGAGTCACGTCCACGAGAGCGTGGACTTAGCTTGAGAGTCGATTGGATCGAGATTTATTCATACGCGGCAGACTTTGATCTGTGTATGTCCTGCGGTACTGCGGACCAAAAGGATTGGAATAGAGGCACTGGTTTGCGCGACGATGCACCGTTTGGCGGCTTCGACGCTGCAAGTGTGAATGGTTTACAGCGAGAATCGAGGGGGGCAGTTGCGCTGCTTCAACCAGCGCAGTATCAGCAGCGGTCTTGGCAAGATTATCGTACTTATGCGGATGCCGAACGCGCCGGAGCGCTGTTGATCAGGCAGAATTTGCGGATTCTGGAGAATATCGTCAAAGTAGGTGTTGATGGTTTTTTGCGGTTGATCGGCGATAATCGAATTCGTCCAGATGAGATAGACCATTTCTTGTGCCACTATTCTTCGCATTATTTCCGCGGGCGGATTTTAGACCTGTTCAAATTGGCCGGTTGTATGATTCCTGAAGACCGCTGGTTCACCAACCTCTACGAGAAAGGCAACACCGGATGTGCGTCAATATTCATCATGTTGGATGAGCTTTTCCGCAGCGACCGTTTGAAACCCGGGCAAGTTGTGTTTTGCGCGGTGCCGGAAAGCGGGCGTTTCACGACCGCATACATGAAACTCACAGTAGTGGAAGGATCAAGTAGATAATGCTTAGCGAACGCGAGCTGCAACTGAATGGTACTGCCCAAGATCTGCTCAGGCGTCTTTTGCTTGTTTGGTTGGAATTTGAGCGCCATTTGGGCCGCATACCGATCATTCGTCGGTTAGAGCAAGGCAGCTTTACTCTCAATGACTACAACGGACTGTTGCTGACTTTGCGTCCGCAGGTTGTTGAAGGTTCACGTTGGATTACTCGCGCCGCCTCCAGTTTCGATGCTGACCACTGCGAGCTTCGATCAACGGTCATTCGGCATGCAACCGATGAGCACCGGGACTATAAGATGTTGGAAAGTGATTTTGTCGCCATCGGCGGTGATATCGATGAAATACGTGGTGCCGCGCGAAACATCGGGACTGATGCGCTGTGCGGTTATCTGATGAATCAGGCCTCGCAGCCCAACCCCGTCGACTTGCTTGGTGCAATGTTTATCATTGAAGGGTTGGGAAACAAAATGGCAACGCGGTGGGCGGGGAGAATTCGCGAACTGCTTCGGTTGCAAGATAACGCGACAACTTTTCTCAGCTATCACGGTGAAAATGATTCAACGCACTTCGAAAAGCTCTATAACATTCTGGACAGCGATGCCGTTTCGGAAGTCACAGCTCCCCGCATTCTGCGGACGGCGCGAGTGGTAGCACGCTTGTATGCACTACAACTCGAGGAGCTGGGGAATGTCTAAAACGGCATACAACCGCGCAGATCCGTCGTTGTTCGATGTGCTTGCGGTGGACAATACTTTGCCGATAGATCCGTTAGTGATGGATTACTGGCTGGTAAACCTGAGGCATCCCTTCCGTCAAACGATCATGCACGTGTGTCGATTTGGTGCCACCATCACTCTCTGTCTTGCCTATTTCTTGAAACGTCTGCTTCCGGTGCAGTTTTCGGCGCACACCCTATTGCAGGGGACCATATGTTGGTTCATGAAATGGTTTGTGACACCGGAGGCAAACGTCCTAATACTGCGGCACTTCTGGACTGAGTCGAATGCCATTAATTTCATTATCTCGAACTCGCCAAATGCCAATGCTGAGCCAATCGTGCTTTATCCGAAGAAAATTGATGACCTCATGTCCGCAAGCTTTGTCGATCATGATGTTGTTTTGTTCAATGCATTATTCGATCTTGGTTCGGTGAATGTGCAACCATGGCCGATACCGCGCGAGGACCTGGACTTTTCTCTAGTCCGGGACATTCAGGTAGATGTCGATCCCACTGAAAGGCACTGGACTCAATTTCTTGATTTCGAAACCGCACACGAGTTGTTTAAAGCACTGTTTTGTGTGCTTCTTCGCGCAGATGAATACGAACGCTCAATCAATTCGTTGCAGTTTGACCAAACGTTGGCTCTGCGGATAGCGCGGATAGTCGGAGATCCGTTGGTCGCAAGCATGGTGGGGAATGCGTTTCCCCTGTTACTGGTTGGTCCACTCCATCTGTCATACAGATTCGTCATGCACGGACTGTTCACCGAGCATCTAAACGCTTACATCGTACAGCTTCGTGACAGAGAAACTTCAGTCCTTATCGGCTGAGCGTTTGCCGCTGGTGAGCGCACCTAAAACTAGCATGACCAGTCCACCTTCAATGGCTGGAATCCAACCGGATATAGTGAAATGAGATGGCATCAGATTTGCCATTACCATTAGTGTCACTGCCGGCATTAACCAGAACCCGAGCAACCAGAGCGGAATCAGCCATAGAAGCGCTAAACCAAAGCTGGATACAGTGAATATTGCGGAAAGCAAAACGGCTGCAAGATCCACGAGCCAGCCGACCACGCTGAAAACGAGAGCCGCTCCGAGTGCCACTGCGAAATTCCCGTGGAAATCAATCCCAGGAATCAGTGGCAAAACAAATGCAAATACTGCGGCGCTTAGTAAAAATCGGACGATGGCTCGTTGCATCTGGGTCCCTCTATTCTAGAATGTTAGACGTTGGAGTTTCAATGGTTCTGTGATTCTGAAGGAACGCATTACCTACAGCATCTCACAATCTAGCTGATATCGTCGACAAAGTGAACTCCGACTGTTACTGCTGATATAGTCTGTGCATCTTCAAACTAGGAAAACACCTCAGCCCAAGACATTACTAAAGATATGATTGGTAAGCGAATAGTTCCCGTGACCACGGTGAGCACTTAGCGAATCGCTTGCGTAAGCATGTACACGCCGAGCAAAAGAATGAGCGTAAACACTACTGAGCGGAACGTTGCCTCCGGCAATTTAGAAAGTATCGCTTTACCGAGAACGGTGCCGGCTACACATCCAATCGTCGCTAAAGTGATGTGCCGCCATAGGGCTGCGATGCCTGAACCTTCGGTGGTCAAATATATCGGCATGCGGGCGAGGTCAACAACTACACCTATTGCCGTTGCAGTTGCAACTAGCTCCAATTTATTCAATTCCAAGCCAAGCAGCGCGGCGGCTCTAATTCCACCCTGATTCCCGACGGTTCCGCCCAATCCGCCCGATATCAATCCTGCGAACCACGCCCACCTTGGGGCAATCTTAAAGCGGTCGGACCAGCCAACTAGGCCTGCGAATCCGACGTAGAGTAAGAGTGCGGCAAAAGTATAGAGAAGAACCGGAGTGTTTGCTTGCGCGTGAAATACTGCGCCAATCAGCCCTCCAGATGCGCTCCATAATCCAAAATTTATCAACACCTTCTTGTTGATGTGTTCTCGGAGCATCCAACAGCGCAATGCTGTTGCGACTATATGCGGGATCGAAATGGCGGCAACGGCAAGTTTAAGGTCCACCTGCGTTGCAAGCAACGGTGTCAAAAGGCTGCCAATTCCAAATCCGGAAAGAGATGCAACTCCAGCGGCCAACACGCTGACAGCAAATAAAGTAATGTCGAACAGCAATGAATTGTCGATAGGGCGTGGTCTCTTGGATAAGAAATTGATTGTAAACTGCAGGCTGGTACAGATATTATCTTCTTAGCAGCGATCGGCGGGAAGAATTCTACTGTCTGGCACTTCTTTAACGCGTTACCTTTCTGAACTAGGGACCGGCCGGCTGGTTCTTTGGGGTTACTTCATTTGGTATCTGGTGATCGTTGTCCGTTACTTTGATCCAGCGCCGCGAATTTGGCTGACGTCTATCGGACTCAGTGCATTGGTTGGAACTGGACTTTACGTTAGTACTGCCGCTTGCGGCGCGAATTCCGTCAAGCTCAAGTTCTGGCAAATTGTGCGATTGTACTTGACACCATTTTGTGTTTCCAGCTTCTCGGCGCTAGTGAAGGATCGCAATTTCATTCTGGTTGTGTCACCGCAACCCCTCGATTCAATGGTTGCACTATCGGTTATTGGAGCCTTTGTTCTGCTGGCTTATGTGGCTAAGAAAAGCATCAAAGTAAGCGCGGTTCCGCAGTTGCAACGGGATGTGACAAGCCCCTCTACCGATGCACCATTGTGATCTGATCAAGGGCAATTGCTGGCCGCTTCGGGGTGGGGGAAAGGCTTGTCCCCTCCCGTTGACATTGAATGCGGAGGATGGCGCATGGCGTCACCCTACACAAGGGCGGATCTAAAGCCTGTTGGCGGCTTTTTGCAGCAGGCCATTTCGCGCGGTCTCAGCTTCTTGGCTGGTGCCAAATAATGTTAGGGCGCTCAACTGCATTCCATTTTTCAAAATCTGGCTTTCTATTTTGCCGCTAAATCCTTGACCGCCTTTCACTGTCAGGTCCTTAGTAGCGCCGCCCGTCATACTCTTTCCTTGTTGGTAGAGTTTTGCGACCGAGTACCCGCCGGCTTTCATTTGAGGAAGCAGCATATCGTCTGTACGGAGTGTCAACGCGAAATTTTTCACAGGCAATCCGATGCTGGTAAAAATTATCTGCGAGCCGCCCAACGGCGCGGAAAGCGTCTTGAAGGTTGGCTTGCTCATTTTTGCGTTGAGGGCAGCTTCTACTTCTGTCTGAGTTATGAGCTTGCTCACATCGGGTGCCGCAGAGGCTTCCGCTATCGTCATAACGACCAATATTGCCGGAACGATTGCCTGAATTGTTTTCATGACCGAACTCCAGGGACAAACAGATTGATCGTAATGGACTGAACTTGCAAAATCCTGGCGCTACGATAGAAGTTAACAATCATCCGGCTTGAGCCAGCATCCACATGAACAATTTGGCTTGTCCAACTGAGGTTGTGGAGAGTCCGGGTATCTGATGCATACGCTTCAAGGCGGATAAAACGGGTATCCTGCATGACTCTGCGGCGGATAAAGTAAAACGCATAATCGTTGTGCGGCGCCTCCTTTGCTCTTGGCACCTTGTCTACAGAAGTAAAAACGAGGATAATTAACCGGTTAGCGCGGAGAGACCTAGTGCTGCGTAAGTTTTCATCGAGTGTTCTTTCTATTATTTGCTTGGTTGCGTTGTTCTTAAGCGGACCGGCAGCTATTAGCGCGGAAGAGTCTAATCAACCAACGGACGCCGAATGGCGCCTTTATGGCTTTGTCAATGGCTTTTCTCAAGGGTACACAGACGCCACGATGTGCGTGGCCAAGGCTCACATGAACGCCATCATGGGGCTTAAGGACGAAGCTATATTTGAGCAGCACATGACCCAGCTCAAGGAAAAACACTACGAACGAGCCAGGAACCTTCAGGAAGCGCTTCAAAAGCGTTCTGTCAGTCAAGTGTCGATAGATGAGATCCTGATTGGCTTTCAAGCCGGTTATGAAGAGGCGTTGCCGCCCGCAACTGAAGACTATAGTCTGCTGGCTCCGAAGTTCGCAGCTGGAGGCGCGCTACCCCAGGAGGCGATTGCTTCCAAACGCAGGCACCGAACTAAGGCTGCAGGTTTCAAGCGTGCCTCGCAGCTGGGTGTGACCTCCGGCCATACTAAGCAGATTTTGAAGAACTCAGGGCAGTAGCGCAGACCCAACTGTCCTTAACGGGTACAAAACATATTGCATCCTCCATCGGGCAATATGATTCAGCCAGAGCCGACTTCAATAGTTTCCGAGCCAGAACTGCCTCTCAAGGCGGGTTCAGTGCAGTCGGTCGCGGGTTGGAATGCAGACCCGGACGTTCTAGAAGCATTGCCATCGGGGAATCGTGGAGCTGTTGGGCTCTGGTGGGCTTTTGCAATCTTGCGGACGGCATTGCTAATAGTTGCAGTGCTTATGGTCGGCCGAATAATGTCCCAAGTTGAGCAGAAGCGCTGGTTTGAGAACCGTTTGTATGGACTCAATTATCTTGACCGCGGCTACGTCGATTGCAAAGCTGCGAAATCTGATCTCTTCAACTACGCTCTGGGTGGGTCCGAACTGAATTTAGGCGCTGCAGAGGAAAAGCTGAAGCATGTTCATTTTTGCTTCAAAAAAGTGCGCGAGTATGTCTCGGAAAAGCCGAACCTCGACGATCTGGATGCGGCTGAAAAACTGATTGTGCAAACGATGGAAGTGCCTCTTGCAACTGCGATGAAAGATAGGGTGAGCAAAGGTGATGCTCTAGCCAGAGCCGCATTAGCGCAGACACTGATCGGCAACAGAGATAAATTATCGCTTTATGTATTTCGCGTGCATCACCAGTTGGGTAATTTGCTGTGGAGTTCGGCCAGTGGTTATCGCAAACATTTAGAGGAAAATTTTGGTTCGATATTTATACTGCTCGGTACCTTCGTTCTGTTGTTAGGCGGTTTGACGCGTGCTTACGTAAAACAGCGCCAGCGCAACGAGAACATTTTGCGTGCCAGTGAAGCGCAGGTCAGGCTGCTGCTGAACAACATGTACGACGGTTTGGTGGTGGTCGATGAACAAGGTCATATCGAAACAACGAATCCTAAACTAGAAGACATGCTCGGCGGCACGCCCAGCCAGCTCGTCAGTAGACCTTTGGCGTCGATTCTTGGCGATCAAGTAGAGTCTTTGCTCCTTTCTGTCCGGGAAAGCTCATTTACGGTACTGCGAGAATACCTCGCCACTAAATACGATGGCAGTACCTTTCCTGCAGAATTATCCGCTCGAGCTGTTTCTACTCCGTCCGGCGAGCGATATTTGGTGACGCTGCGTGACATCTCTCAAAAGAAGCAGACGGAACAATGGAAACGAGACATGGTGGCTGTAGTTAGTCACGACTTGCGGACGCCTCTGACTGCCATGCAAGCATCACTGGAACTCGTTCAAATAGGGGCGTTAGGTAAGGTGCCTGTGGACATTGCACCTTTGGTTCTTACTGCCAAAACAAATACAATTAAGCTGATTTCTACGATCAATACGCTGCTCGACCTGGAGAAGCTTGAGAGCTCGGGCGACTTGCCTGATTTGACAAGAACCGATCTTTCGGCACTGACTAAATCCGCGCTTGGTCCTTTGATGGTTGAAGCACAGAAAAATGGAATCAGCATCAACGTAGAATCCATGCCGTTCTTAGTGATGGCAGATGCGCTCAGGTTGTCACAGTTGATGGAGCACCTGGTCGAAAATGCGATTCGCTTTTCGCCACCATCCTCAACGATCACGGTGTCCGCGCAAGTTAGGGATGAAGGCTGGATAGAGCTGAAGGTCTCTGACCAGGGGCGTGGCATTCCGAAAGAGGCGCTCGAACTGGTCTTTCAACGGCTGTATCAAGTTCAAGAAAGCGACCGGCAAAAGGGAGCGGGGCTCGGGCTGGCTTTATGCAAAGCAATAGCGAATTTGCACGGTGGCGCAATTGGAGTTGAGAGCGAACCGGACAGAGGAAGTTCCTTCTGGGTGCTGCTCAAACCTGCACCGCCAGGCACACCGGACTTTCAGTCTCAGTCAATCCTGTCCCCGGTCGCAACGGAGGGGGTGGTATGAATTCAATCAATTTGGCTATCCAGTCAGTTCAGAATTCTGTAAGCTCGGCGGTCAAGTCAGGGCAGGGAATTGCAGATAGAGGAGGGACTTCCCTTTCATCCCGTTCCAAAATTTCGGTGGAGGCGGCATTGTCGGCTGCATTCATCGCCGTTGCCGCACTTCTTGGCTTTGGTGCAGTCACGACCTACACGGACACCGTCGGGCTGGGCAAGGCACATGGCTGGCTGCAACAACACCTTACGCGAGCCGTAAGTGTAGAGCTGCTTCGCGGGGATCTCAGCAATACGCGAGTCGACCAGGCTAAGTATTGCTTGACCGGTGACCTCGACTACCTCATGTCCGCGAAAAATTTCCTGGTGGAAATTCGCCAGAGTGCAGGACCGCCTGAAGGTGACAAAGACCTGGAGCCAGAGGTCCAAGCGCAAATACGGAAAATGCGAAAGGAATTTGACGAGACCATTTATGCGCGTCAAATGCTTGCAGTGACAACCTATAGAGATTCAGGAGCGACCGCGGCTAGAGCCGTTCTTCGCGCGAGCTTATTGGCTAGTAACGATGATTCAATTACTCAGCAGATTATTGATTACCGCCACCAGCAAGCCGTGGTTATAAAGCGGCGCGGGGCGGAATTTGAACAGCAAATTCAGCGAACTGTATCAGGTGGCGTTTTTGTCGTGGTGTGGCTCGGAGCGGTCATCTTACTGCTCTTTACGCAACGGTTTGTGAAAGCTCGGCGGCGCGCGGAAGAAACTGTGTTTATGAGCCAGCAGAGAATTAAGGCTGTTGCAGACAACATGTTAGATGGATTGATGGCCATCGGAAGTGACGGCACAATCATCTCAACCAACTCCACAGCTTCCGGGCTATTCTCTAAACGCGGAGCCAGTTTGATCGGTGCAAATATTGTTGATATGTTTTGCGAGTCGGCCGATGGGAGTAAGCCTTTGACGGTTTCAACGCTGCTAACCAAGACTTCCGGAAAGTTGGTGGAGTGCAATGCCAGAGGCATTCATGGAGAATCATTCATCGCCGAAGTTGCAGTTTCGACAATTTCCGAGATGGGATCTGTTGCTGCCCTTGTAACTGTGCGTGACATCACCGAACGAGTTTATGCAGAGCAATGGAAAAAGGATTTCGTTTCCACCATCAGCAATGATCTTTTTGCACCACTGGCTGAAGTTCAGTCATCACTGAAGACGATTCGCGGGCAACGAGAGGACATTCCGCCCAAGATGGCCGAGGTTTTGTTTATAGGAGAAAGGAATGCCACTCGCTTACTGGGGCTGATAAACGATTTGTCGGACCTTGAAAGTCTGGAGGCCGGTAGCTTCCAAATACATCCGACTATGTCTTTGGTACCGGACATTGTTGAACGCTCGCTGGAGTCAGTACGTTTTCTGGCAGAGGACAAACGAGTTGCGTTGAAAACCAGCATTGTGGCGGAGCAAGTCTTTGCCGATCCAAACCGTATCGTTCAAGTTCTTGTGAATCTTCTGTCAAACGCCATCAAATTTTCACCAAAAGATTCAACGATTGAAGTGAGCGTTGAGGTGAAGAACGCCATGGTCATGTTTGCCGTGCGGGATCACGGAAGAGGGATTCCGAAGAGCGGTCAGCAGTCCGTGTTCGAGAGATACAAGCAGTCCCAAAGTTCAGACGCGATAATGGGAACCGGACTGGGACTGCCGATTTGCAAGTTGATTGTTGACCGCCAGGGCGGAACCATAGGCGTTGATAGCGAGCCTGGGGAAGGCAGTACCTTCTGGTTCTCCTTGCCAATGGCACCGCCGTAAAACATAAGTTTCGAATCGTTTTTGCTAACTCCCTTCTGCCATAATGGAACGACTAATCGGTTAAAAATTTGCGTTACCTTCTCCTGCTAATCCTTATGCTCTCAGTCTTTGTCGGTTTTCCGACGGGCGCTCAGCTGATGCAGGTCGATCCGCAGGAGATGAAGCTGCCGGAAGGATCGAAGCAGCCGGGCGCGACGCCTTGCATGGTTTGGATGGAGCCGGAAGGTCCGACGAAGGGCATTTTGGTGTGTGTCCACGGATTAGGGCTGCATAAAGGATGCTATAGGCAGTTTGCCGAGCGTATGACCAAGCTTGGTTGGGGAATCTATGCCGTCGACGTTCGCGGCTTCGGGAGTTTCATGACAATGCCGAAAGGCGCTCGTCATGTCGACTTTGAAGGATGCATGGGAGATGTGCGCGAAGCAATAGAATTGGTTCGTCAAACACACCCCGGGATGCCAGTTTATTTGGTCGGGGAGTCCATGGGCGGAGGAATCGCTTTCCAGGCGGCGTCGCGTTATGCCGACATGGTAAATGGAGTAATCTCGGCCTGTCCTGCTAGCAAGCGCCAGAAATCAATGTCCGCGGCGGTGCGTGTCGGCGCCAATCTGCTGACAGGGAAGCACCACATGGACATTAAGCCGATCCTTGTCAATCAATCAACCCAGAAAGAAGAGTTACGCCAGACATGGCTTCATGATCCGCTCGGTCGGTTTGAAATGGACCCGATGGAACTCATACACTTTCAACTGTTCATGGATGGCAACTATCACGCGGCGAAAAAAATGACCAAAACACCCGTTATCATCCTGCAGGGACAGGACGATAAGTTGGTGAATGGAAAGTCGCAAGAGGGTTTAATTAAAGACATTCCGCATCAAGACAAAATGCTGGTTTATGTGGAGCATTCGGAGCACTTGATTCTGGAAGAAGGGCAATTCAACGACGCTGTGATTGCCACTGTCTCCGAATGGTTAGATGCGCACCTGCCCGAGAAAACTGCCGCGGCTCGCTAAGTCTTTGATGTAAACGGCATCGCCTGCCCTTTTCGTCAAACGTCCTTCGTGCATTAACTCGCGTGCCTCAAGCCATTTCTCGAACTCCGGTGCCGGTCTGCAGTTCATCAGTTCACGCACAGTGGCAATATCGTGATAGCTGGTTGTTTGATATGACAGCATCACGTCGTCGCCCATTGGCACGCCCATAAAATAGTTCACTCCGCCTGCAACTAAGAGCACTGTCAGATTCTCGAGATCGTTTTGGTCTGCATCCATGTGATTGGTGTAACAGGCATCAATGCCCATCGGTACACCGAGAAGTTTGCCCATGAAGTGATCTTCTAGCCCGGCACGAATCATCTGTCTACCATCCGCCAAGTATTCAGGTCCGATGAAGCCGACAACGTCGTTGACCAAAAAAGGCGAGAAGCATCGCGCTAGCGCGTAGCATCTGGCTTCCAAAGTTACCTGGTCCGCGTCGTAATGCGAGCGGGAGGATAGCTCAGAACCTTGCCCAGTCTCGAAATACATTGGCTTGAGTCCGCGGTTCTTGCACGAACTCAAGCCCAGATCAAGTGCCTCTTGCAGCATTGAAAGTGTGATACCAAATGCGGTATTGCCTTTCTCCGTCCCGGCAATGCTTTGGAAGATAAGCCCGGCGGGGGCACCACGTTCTATCGCTTTCATCTGGGTTGTTACATGGCTGAGAATACAATTCTGAGTCGGTAGTTCAAGCTCTTCAATGACTTTGTCAGTAACCCTGAGCAAGCGCTCCACAGTTTCCGGTGTGTCGTAAACTGGATTGATTCCAATTACTGCATCACCGACGCCGAACGATATTCCTTCGTAAATGGAGGCAATAATCCCATCGATTGCGTCCGCCGGGTGATTGGGTTGCAGTCGTGCGCCAAGTACGCCTGGGTGTCCTAGAGTCGTGTTTGCCGTGGCTGCGACACGGCAAGATTTGGCGGCGCAAATTAAGTCCATATTCGACATTAGCTTGCATACAGCCGCAGCCATCTCGCCCGTGAGCGAACGGCGAACTTCGTCCACCTCCGGACCTTGGATGTCGGAACTCAGAAGGTATTCCCTCAATTCGGCGACAGTCCAGTTCTTGATACGTTCCCAACCTTTGGAATCGATGGAATCGTCAATTACTCTTGTTACATCGTCCGTTTCGTAAGACACCACAGGCTGTTCGCGCAACGTCGTCAACGTCAACTCGCTGAGCACCTGCTTGGCCGCAATTCGTTCCAGCTCTGATGCAGCAGCAATTCCAGCCAGGTGATCACCGGACTTTTCTTCGTTGGCTTTCGCCAAAACGATTTTTGTGGTGTCAAAGACGAACCGTTGCCCGCCAGTAGTGCAGGAAAAACTCATAAGATACGCTCCGGGAACAGATCGCGCGCGGATAGTGTAACCTAAGCCATGCTTGGAATCTAGGAGTAATCAGTGGGCGTGCCATCTGAGCAGACGCAGAGAATGCTGCGGGATTTACAGGACTCAACCCCCGCCAGAATAGGCGTGGGGCGCACTGGTCTGCGTCCGCCGATAAATGCATGGCTTCAATTTCGGCAGGACCATGCAATGGCGAGGGATGCAGTTAAGAGCGAATTCACTCAATCTTTTGTCGATCGTGTCAAAAGACGAGGATTTCCCTTCATTCAATCGACGGCGGAAGACAAGTCGGACTACATATCGTTCCCGCCTAAAGGCAAAGCTACAATAACTGGCAAATTGCTTGGTTCTTGTCCGACGGGATGCGCTGTTCAAATCGTCATTAGCGATGGCCTGTCCGCCCAAGCTATCGAATCAAACATCGATGATGTCTTGCCAATGATTATCGATGGACTTGCACTGGAAGGGATAACTTGTGGCTTGCCTGTTGTTGTCAGATACGGCAGAGTTGCTGTGGCGGACCAGATCGCGTATGAGCTCAACTCGAGTCTGGCTATCAACTTGATAGGCGAACGCCCGGGGTTGTCCGCGTCCGACAGCATGAGCGCTTATCTGACATACAACCCCGGTCCGCACACCATCAGCTCGGATCGCACAGTGGTATCAAACATTCATTCGCGTGGTACGTTGGCGGTTGAGGCCGGTGCCTACATAGTGCAGCTGGCGAAAAAGATTCTCCAGGTGAAATTGTCCGGCGTCAAACTGCAGCAGATTTCTTAGATGAATTTGCAACCGATACTTAGCGTGGGGATTGATGTGGGGACGACGTCCACACACCTTACGCTGAGTCGTCTAACGCTGTCGAACACATCTCGACCAAACGAGCCAAGTCGAATCGTAATCGAACAACGAGAGATCGTTTATCAAAGCCGAATCTATTTCACGCCGCTTGTTGCTGATGGCACCATCGATGCGCAGGGCGTTGTAAATATTTTGAAGAGCGAATACTCCATCGCCGGAATTGTTGCTGATGACGTCGCGACCGGGGCGGTGATAATTACCGGCGAAACTGCTCTGAAGCGCAATGCTAGTGCGATTGTCCAATTGCTTTCGCAACTGGCAGGAAATTTTGTCGTAGCAAGTGCCGGACCGAATATGGAGAGCGTTTTAGCCGGTCGCGGGTCGGGCGCTGCTCAGTATTCTAAGAGTCGGCACTTGCGCGTGTGCAATGTCGATATCGGTGGTGGCACAACTAACATCGCGGTATTCGATCATGGTGAGCCAGCAAAAACCGAGTGCCTTACGCTGGGCGGGCGATTTCTTCAGCTTGGCTCGGACTGGGGAGTTCTGAACTGCACAGAGTCTGGCCAAGCTGTCTGCTTGAGCGTCTTAGGTTCGCCTCTCAAGGCTGGTACCAAGTTGGATGTTGACACCGCGCGCAAGCTCTGTCGGCATGTTGCTTCAAAAATAGTGATGGCCATCGATGCCTGCGGGCCGTTCAATCAATTGTGGTTTTCTGGTGGCGTTGCTGAATTGATGCAGTTGCAGCAATCGATCAATGATATCGAATACGGTGACGTTGGAGTTCTTCTTGCACAAGCGTTAGTCGAGCAGTGTCGTCAGGACCGGGTCGAATTTACTCTTCCTGAAATGCCCATCCGCGCTACGGTTATTGGCGTCGGTTCTCATTCCTTGCAGCTAAGTGGTTCAACGGTCGCAGTATCGGCGAGTACTTTGCCACTGCTCAATTTACCGATAATTCGTCCGTTCCACAATGGTTCTACAAATGATGATTCGAAGTCTGACTCGCAGTTGCGAGGTGGTATTGCCGGAAAAGTTCGTCAATGTCTTCAGGTTCAGGATCTTGTGTGGTCTGCGCAGCCTCTAGCGCTGCTTCTTCCAGAGCTTAAGCGCATGGGGTACAGCGACCTGCAAGAGTGGTCGAAAGCCTTGTCTGACGTTTTTACAGAACTGAGTGGTCATCAGCCATTCGTGGTAATTTGTGCGCACGACATCGCAGCGGCCCTCGGGCAGATGCTGCGGCAGCGGCTTCCTGGCATTGACTGCATCGTCCTGGATGGCATCGCCAGCACCACCGGTGACTACATAGACATTGGGGAGTTGCTGCCGAACAAGCAATCAATACCCGTTGTGATCAAAGATTTCGTGTTTGCAAACTGATTTTAGGCTGTGAGCACCTGCTCATCGGTCCCGGCAGCTGTCGAACTCCAACTAAGCACGCAGTTTGGTCATGACTGATCGCCAGGAAGGGTAGTTGCTGTGCGTGTTGCCGCCATTTAACTTATTTGCTAAGCCGTCATAGCGATGATTGAATCCGGATGCCAGTTCAAAGACTTTGGTGGCACGAGCAGGATCGAAGGCTTTGTAGTCGAACTCAGGCTGACCGGCACGTTGTCTATCCTTATCGAAGCCAACTTGGCTATTGCGAAATTCAATGTGGCGTTTGCTTCCGTTGGCATAAGGTTCCAGGAAACGAACCGCCTTGTCCAAAGAGGCGCCATTTTGTGCTTTGTAATCGTACAAATTCACTCCGTTCTTCTCGGCGACTCGTGCTAGCCCTAAGAGTGGCTCAAGGTCATAGACGTGATAATGGAGAGCGTCGCGTACATGGAAATCGTAAGTCGAACCATCCGGCCTGATGTTGTGGGCGACTTGCTTCTTGTATCCATTGACGGCATAGTCAATCAGTCTGTCATCATCCTTAATGAAGCCAATCATGCCGACAATCTTTAAACGGTGACTGTTCCAGTTGTTGTACTGCGTGACCTTGCCGTCGTGCGCAATTGCTTGATCGGCAATCTTTGTCAGCCAGCGATCGACTTGGCGCTTCTCGTCGCTGGTGTATAAGCTCCTTGTTGCGTCAAAAGCTTTGAGCATCGGCTCCAGA
This sequence comes from Candidatus Obscuribacter sp., assembly GCA_021772155.1. GTDB lineage: Bacteria > Cyanobacteriota > Vampirovibrionia > Obscuribacterales > Obscuribacteraceae > JADYXS01. Next base: position 469 of record JADYXS010000168.1, on the reverse strand, counting down.
TTAGTTTCATCAATCGGATTGCCATTTGGCTGGTGCGTGCGCGCCCAAGCAAGAACAAATGACTTCGATTTCTCGCCATATTTGCGGTCACCGGTAAGCTCATAAGCGTCGGTGAGCGTGTCGACTTTCTTCATATCCTCAAGCGCTGCGCGACTGCGAATTGCTACCGGACTGCTCTTTAATGTTCCTTCAACATGAACTACTGGTATTGGATGTGGTCGATCATCCAAGTAACCATTAGCACTTTTTACTAGCTTTTGGGCTTGACGCGAGGCATCGGCATCGGTGTTTATCAAACGTCGGAGGTTGACCTCTTGCTGGCGATCGAGCGACAAGCCGGCGCCGTCCCTGCGCACATCACGAGCCACTGCAGTCTGGATCGGCTGACGCTCTAATGTCCTTGCTACTAGAGGCTGCTCCGGTGCCTTCTGAGCAGGGCTTTGTTTTTCCTGCGGCGCGCGCGCCGCAG